>DAITNC010000063.1:0-10238 GCA_036834865.1 Candidatus Limnocylindrales bacterium
CTCGCGCGAGCGGCGGATCACCGTCGTCGGCGCGCTGCGGATCGTCTGACGATGGCCCCGCCCGCCGTGCCCGCCCCTCCCGCCATCGAGCCGGCCCTCGCCCTTCTCGAGCTGGATTCGATCGCCGCCGGGATCGAGGCCGGGGACGCGATGGCCAAGCGCGCCCCGATCGACGTGATCCGGGCCGGCACCGTCCACCCGGGGAAGTACCTCATCCTCGTCGGCGGCGCGGTCGCCGACGTGGAAGAGGCCCTCGACGCGGGCCGCGAGGTCGGGGCGTCCTCGATCCTCGATGCCGTCTTCCTTCCCAACGTCCACCCGGCGCTCGTGCCCGCCATCCGCGGGGAGCGGCGGACGGCCGCCGGGGAGGCGCTGGGCGTCATCGAGACGGCCACGGTCGCCGCGATCATCGAGGCCGCCGACGCGGGGCTCAAGGGCGCTCGCGTGCAGCTCCTCGAGATCCGCCTCGCCGACGACATCGGCGGCAAGGGCTATCTCCTGTTCGACGGGCCGGTCGCGGACGTGGAGGCGGCCGTGGAGATCGGCGCCGGCCGGATCGCTGGCTCGCCCGGTCTCGCGTGGCGCGTCATCCCGCGGCTCCACGCCGAGATGGCCGACAATCTCGCCGCGGACGCCCGCTTCGCCGCGCGGGTCCGGGGGTAGCCGGTCATGCAGCTGGCCCGCGTCATCGGCACGGTGGTCGCGACGGTCAAGGTGCCCGGCCTCGAGGGCGTGAAGCTTCTCGTCATCCAGCCGCTCGACCGGCACCAGCGGCCGCTGGGAAGCCAGCTCGTTGCGGCGGACGCGGTCCACATGGCCGGGCCCGGCGAGCTGGTCTACTTCGTGGCCGCCCGTGAGGCCGCCCAGGCGATGCCGGACCCGTTCGTCCCGGTGGACCACGCGATCGTGGGGATCGTGGACGCTGTCTCACCGCTCGCGCCCCCCACGAGGGACGAGAGGTGAAGCTGGGCCGGGTCGTCGGGACGGTGGTCTCGACGATCAACGTCCCGGCGTTCGACGGCCGGACGCTGCTGCTGTGCGATCTCCTGGGCCCGTCCGGCCGGCCGGCGGGCGGCTACCTGATCGCCGTCGACACGGTGGGCGCCGGCGCCGGCGAGACGGTCCTGATCCTCGACGAAGGCAACTCCGCTCGCCAGGTCCTGGCGGCCCCCGGCGCGCCGATCCGGACGCTCGTGGTTGGGATCGTCGACGCGATCGTCGACGGTCCGGCTGCGGCGGCCATCGGGGAGGGGCCGGCGGTGCCCGCGAGCGCCGTCACGACGCCCCGGGATGCGCGCCCCACGATCAGGGCAGCCCGTGCACCGGCACGCCCGAGACGCCCGCGTTGACCGATGCCGCCGCCGGCGAGGCGCTCGATCATCCGACTTCCGCGGACGGCGCCGCGACCTGGTTGCGCCGGCTCCTCGAGGATGTCGCCGCCGGCAGCTTCCCGCCCGGGGACGGCGAGACCCAGGTCGTCCCGTCCCCGGACGGTCCCGTCCACGCGGTTCTCGCTTTCACTGGCCACCATGTCGTCGCCGCGGACGTCGACCCGGACGAGGTGATCGCCCACCTGGACCCCGACGACATCGCGGCACCCATGGGCGCCGCGTTCCTGTCCTGGCTCGGCAGACGACTCGGAGCCGTGCCTGGGACGCTCGACGTCGTGCTTGCCGCCAGGGCCGGAGCGGGTGCTCCGCCCTTCCCCGACGCACTTCGCGAGATCGCCCCGGACATCGCCCTCGCGCGCGTCTCCCGGGCGCTTCGCTACCGCACGGACGTGCGCGCGTGGCAGCTGGCCGACGGGAACGGGCTCCTGGTCGTGGGGCGCGGGCTCGCCGGCCGGTGGGAGGCCGCCTTCGAGGTTGAGGCGTCAGCGCGCGGCCGGGGCCTCGGTCGCACGCTTGCCGCGGTGTCGATGCTCGCCGTGCCGCGTGGCGACCGCGTCTTCCTGCAGGTGGCGCCCGGGAATGCCGCATCCCTCCGGGCCGTGCTCGCGGCGGGCTTCCACCCGCTCGGGGCGGAAGTCCTGTTCCTCAAGGACGGTGGATCGCCTCGCTGACAAGAGGGTTCGCCCAGCCGCGCATGACGCCGCGGCGCGCCTTGCCCGGCAGCCTGCTCCGCCCGCGCGGCCGATACTGGAAGCCATGATCCCGTCGAGTGAGATGGACCCTGCGCGCGTGCCGCACGAGCCCCTCGGGGGAAGGCCCCCAACCGACTTCAGGGCGGTGGCTGCGGTCGTGCTCGTCTTCGCGGTCGCGATGGCCTTCCTGGAGGCGGCCGTCGTCGTCTACCTCCAGCGCGCGCTGGGCATCCACCCGGGGGCGCTCTTCCCGATCCCGGACCCGACCCTGCCGAGCGACCTGGCCGGGATCGAGATGGGCCGCGAGGCGGCGACGCTCGTGATGCTCGCATCGGTCGGCTGGCTCGCCGGCCGGAGCGGCTTCGAGCAGCTGGCGTGGACCGCCGTTGCCTTCGGGACCTGGGACATCTTCTACTACCTCTGGCTGTGGGCGTTCATCGGCTGGCCCTCGTCGGTCGGGACGTGGGACCTCCTCTTCCTGGTCCCGATGCCCTGGACCGGGCCGGTCTGGGCCCCGGGCGCGGTCAGCCTCGCGCTGGTCGGGTTCGGCCTGGCCACCGCCAGGAGCATTCGCGAGAGCCGGCCAATCCGGGCCGGCCGGACGCAGGTTGCCGCGGGCATCGCGGGTGGGCTCGTGGTCATCCTGAGCTTCACCGTGGACGCCGGACGGATCGTCGCCGGCGGCGTCCCGGACACGTTCGCCTGGCCGATCTTCGCCGCCGGCCTGGCCCTCGCATCCTGGGGCGCGACGACCGCGCTCCTGCGCGCTCCTGGACAGGGGGGTCCGTTCCGGGGCCGATGACGCGCAACGCGACGCCTACGCGGTGATGCGCTCGAGCACCACCGGGGCGAGCACCGGCGGCTCGTCACTGATCTCGATGGCCGCTCGCAGCTCCGCGGCGGCGGCCTCCGCCTGGGCCGCCGAACGAGCGTGCACGAGGGCGAGCGGACGGTCCGGGCCCACCCGGGCGCCGATCGGCGCCACCCGGGTGAAGCCCACGGCGTGGTCGATCCGCTGGTCCGCCCGGACCCGTCCGCCGCCCATCCCGACGATCGCGAGACCGATCGCCCGCGCATCCTCGACGGCGACGAATCCCGCCCGGGCCGGCAGCACGGGCCGCGTCACCTCGGGGAGCGGCAGGTACGCATCGGGACGGGCCAGCAGGTCGGCGGGGCCTCCCAGCGCGGCGACCATCCGGGCGAACCGTTCGGCGGCCTCCCCCGACGCGAGGGCGCGTTCGCAGGCGACCCGTGCGTCGGCCACCGAGGCGAACAGCCCACCGGTGACCAGCAGCTCCGCCGAGAGCACCATCGTCACCTCGTGCTGGCGGGGCTCACGGCCTCGCTGCCCGTCGGGCCCGTCCTCGCCGGCCAGGTAGGCGATCGCCTCGCGCGTCTCCACGGCGTTGCCGGCCGCCCGGCCAAGCACCTGGTTCATGTCGGTCAGCAGCGCCGTGGTCGGACAGCCCGCGCCGTTCGCGACCTCGACGATGCTCGTTGCCAGCTCGCGCGCGTCGGCCGCCTCGCGCATGAACGCGCCGGATCCGAACTTGACGTCCATCACGAGCCCGCGGAGGCCGGCAGCCAGCTTCTTGGAGAGGATCGACGACGTGATGAGCGCGACGTTCTCCACGGTCGCGGTGACGTCGCGGATCCCGTAGAGGCGCCGATCCGCCGGCGCGAGGTCGGGCGTCTGCCCGATCACCGCGCAGCCGACCTCGCGGACGACCCGCCGGAACGTGGCGATGTCGGGCGCGGTCGTGTAGCCCGGGATCGCGTCCATCTTGTCGAGGGTGCCGCCGGAATGACCCAGGCCGCGACCCGAGATCATCGGCACCGCGCCGCCGCACGCGGCCACGATCGGCGCGAGCATCAGGGACAGCTTGTCGCCGACACCTCCCGTCGAGTGCTTGTCCAGCGGGGGACCGGGCAGGTCCGCGTCCGACCAGTCCAGGATGCTGCCGGAGTCGCGCATCGCGCGGGTCAGGGCGACGGTCTCCGCCCGGGTCATGCCGCGGAAGAAGACCGCCATCGCGAACGCGGCGGCCTGCCCTTCGCTGATCGAGCCGTCGGTGATCCCGGCGACGAAGGTTGCGATCTCCCCGTCGGTGAGCGCGCGGCCGTCGCGCTTCGCCCGGATGACCTCCTGCGGGAGCACCGGCTACCCTTTCGGTCCCTGTCCGGCGGCAAACGAGCCGGCGAATTCCCGGACCAGCCTGGTCAGGTCGGCCGCCGCGATCGCCGCGCCGCGCAGCGTCTGCGCGTGATCGATCGGCACGTCGCTCATCCCGACCGCCATGTTCGTGATCGCGCTGATCGCCGCGACCCGCAGCCCGGCGTGGCGCGCCACGATCACCTCCGGCACCGTGGACATCCCGACCGCGTCGGCGCCCAGCACCTTGTAGGCGCGGATCTCCGCGGGCGTCTCGAAGAGCGGGCCCAGCAGCGAGCAGTAAACGCCCTCGTGCAGGCGGATCTCCAGCTTCCCGGCGATCCGCAGCAGGCGGGCACGAAGCTCGGGATCGTAGGCGTCCTCGAGGCCCACGAAGCGCTCGCCCCACGCGTCGTCGTTCGGCCCGACGAGGGGGTTCGTCCACGTGAAGTTGAGGTGATCCGTGATGAGCATGAGGCTGCCCGGCCCCGCCTCGGCCCGCAACGAGCCGGCCGCGTTGGTCAGCAGGAGTGCCTCCACGCCGAGCGCGGCGAACGTCCGGATCGGCAGCTTGATGACCGCCGCCGGGTAGCCCTCGTAGAGGTGGAAGCGCCCCTGCATGCAGGCGACCGTCACCCCGCCCAGCTCGCCGATCAGGAACCGGCCCGCGTGACCGGGCACGGTCGAGGTCGGGAATCCCGGGATCTTCGCGTAGGGCACCGCGACCGCCTCCCCCAGGATCTCCGCAAGACCGCCGAGCCCGGAGCCCAGCACGATCCCGAGGCGCGGGGAGCGCCCGGGCGCACGCTCGCGCAGGACGTCTGCGGCGAGGGTCGCGGGATCGCTCATGCTCGGGGCTCCTTCCGCAGGTGTTCCGGGCCGAAGCTGAGCGGGAGCAGCTCGCCGAGCGTCACCGACCTGATGACTCCTTCGCGCGCGCCCGCAAGGTGGACGAGCGCATCGAGCGGCATGAACTCGCGCAGGCGCTGGCGGCAGCCGCCGCACGGAGTGGGGAGGCCGTTGGCGGCATCGGCGACCACGAGCGCCTCGGCGATCCGGCGGCCGCCGGCGGCGATCATCACGCCGATCGCGGAGGCCTCGGCGCACTGGCCCTGTGGATACGCGGCGTTCTCGACGTTGGCTCCCGCGTGGATCCGTCCCTCCGCGTCCAGGAGCGCGGCCCCGACGAGATACCCGGAGTGCGGGGCGTAGGCTCGTTCGCGGACGGCTCGGGCGGCGGCAAGGAGGTCGTCGGCAGGCATCGGCGGGAGAGCTCCCGAGGATTGGCGGCTCGCGTGTCCCCGCACTCTACAACCGCCCCCTCGCCTGCGAGGAGGCGCCGCGCCAGTGTCGCCCGCGACGAACAAACCGCCCGACTCGACAGGGGGACCGGGCTCGGCCGCGGAGCCCGTGGCCCCGATGGTCGCGCGTGACGAACAGATCCAGCGAATGCCCAGGTCCGCCCGAGCGCCGACCGGTCGATCCCCGCCGCCTGTTCGCCGGGTGCGACCAGCAGGGCAGCCGACTCCACCCGGGACGCGAGACCCCGGCCGCGGGGGGAACCGGCGGGTGACGCCCGGCGGGCACCCACGGACCCCCTCGCCTGCGAGGAGGCGCATCGCCGAAACACCCGGGTGCGTGGACATTCCTTTGACCAGTGGGGCCGCGAACGTGTATAGTGCGCGTGCGGGGTGGAGCAGCGGCAGCTCGTCGGGCTCATAACCCGAAGGTCAAGGGTTCGAATCCCTTCCCCGCAACCAAAGACCGAATCCACCAGCGAACCCCGGCCCGCCCGCCGGGGTTCGTGATTCCCGGCCCTGGCGACGTCGCGGTATCCTCACGATCCTCCCAGCGTCGGCGCGAGCCGACCACGCGTTCCGCAGGATCGAGGTTCTCGAGATGACGCAGGTCGCCCAGCCGGGCACAGGAGCGCCGGCAACCGTCGAGCGGGTCAGCCACTGGATCGGTGGGCAGCGCGTCGTCGGCAGATCGGGACGCTTCGGGCCGGTCTACGACCCGGCGCGCGGGGGGATCGCCCGAACCGTCGACTTCGCTTCGGCCGAAGAGGTCGACGCAGCGGTCGCGGCCGCCAAGGCGGCGTTCCCGGCGTGGCGGGCGACATCTCTGTCGCGGCGCACGGACATCCTGTTCCGCATCCGCAACCTCGTGGAGGCGAACCGGAAGGAGCTCGCGGCGCACCTGACCGCAGAGCACGGCAAGGTCACCTCGGACGCGCTGGGCGAGATCGCGCGCGGCCTGGAGAACCTGGAGTTCGCCTGCGGGATCTCGAGCCTGCTCAAGGGCGGCTTTTCCGAGCAGGCCTCCACGGGCGTCGACGTCTACCAGATCCGCCAGCCGCTCGGCGTGGTCGCCGGGATCACGCCGTTCAACTTCCCGGCCATGGTGCCGATGTGGATGTTCGGAACCGCGATCGCCTGCGGGAACGCGTTCATCCTCAAGCCGTCGGAGAAGGACCCGTCCGCGGCGTTGTTCATGGCCGAGCTGCTCGCCGAGGCGGGCGTCCCGGCCGGCGTCTTCACGGTCATCCAGGGGGACAAGGTCGCGGTCGATCGGATCCTGGCGCACCCGGACATCGCTGCCGTCAGCTTCGTCGGCAGCACGCCGATCGCGCGATACATCTACGAGACCGCGACCAGGAACGGCAAGCGGGTCCAGGCCCTGGGCGGCGCGAAGAACCACATGCTCGTCCTGCCCGACGCCGACATCGACATGGCCGCCGACGCGGCCGTCTCCGCGGGCTACGGCTCAGCGGGCGAGCGCTGCATGGCGATCGCCACGATCGTCGCGGTCGGGGACGTCGCGGACCCGCTGGTCGAGGCGATCCGCGCCCGGCTGCCCCGGGTCATCGTGGGCCCGGGGGCCGATCCGGCCTCCCAGATGGGGCCGCTCATCACGGCCCAGCACATGGAGAAGGTCGCCTCGTACCTGGAATCGGCCCCCGCGCAGGGAGCCACGGTCGTCACCGACGGGCGTCAGCACCCGCTCCATCGCGAGAGCGAGGGCTTCTTCCTGGGCCCCAGCCTCATCGACCACGTCAAGGTGGGGATGGACTGCTACAGGGATGAGATCTTCGGGCCCGTCCTCACGGTGATGCGTGTGGACACGTACGAGGAGGCGATCGGGGTCATCAACGCCAACCCCTACGGGAACGGGACCGCGATCTTCACCCGCGACGGGGGCGCCGCGCGGCAGTTCCAGTTCGAGGTCAACGCCGGCATGGTCGGGATCAACGTGCCGATCCCGGTCCCGGTCGCGTACTACAGCTTCGGGGGCTGGAAGGCGTCGCTCTTCGGCGATCTCCACATGTACGGCCCGGAAGGGGTCCAGTTCTACACGCGGGCGAAGGTCGTCACGTCGCGCTGGCCGGATCCGGGCACGTCGAAGGTCGACCTGGGCTTTCCCCGGACCCGCTGAGCGGGCGCCGCCGCCGGTCGCCCGCCACGGACCACGCTACTCCCAGCGGAAGGTTCGCGCCGTCAGGAGCGTCGTGCCCGCCGCCCACGCGCCGAGCAGGAGGAGCGGCCCGACCGTGTCGCCGGTGGCGCTGCCCAGGCCGATCCTGAGCAGATCAGCGAGCGCCGCGGTGGGAAGGAGCGAGGCGAACGCGCCGAGCGCGCCGGGCAGCTGATGGGCGGGCACGAGGAGGCCGCCAAGCAGGAGCGCGATCAGGAACAGCGCGTTCGTCAGCGCCATCGTCGCCTCAGCTCGGAGCGTCCCGGCGAAGAGGAGCCCGAGCGCGCTGAAGGCGCCGGTCCCGAGGGCGACCGCCGCGACCACGACGAGCGGGTCCCATCCCGACCCGGGACGCCAGCCGAACACCACGACCGCCAGCCCGACGAGCAGGACTGCCTGGACCGCCTCGACCACGACGATCGTGCCGATCTTCGCCACCAGCAGCTGGCCCCGAGTGAGTGGGGACCCGCCCAGCCGCTTCAGGACGCCGTACGAACGCTCGAAGCCGGTCGAGATGCCCAGGTTGACGAGCCCGGCCGCGACGATCGCCGTGGCGAGGATCGCCGGCAGGACCACATCGATCGGGCGCGTTCCCGGGGCCGCCTTGGCAGCGGCTGGCAGGCTGGGGACGGCTCCGAAGAAGACGAGCAGGACCGCCGGCAGCATGAGCGTCACGAACAGGTTCTCGAGGCGGCGGCTCGTCAGGCGCAGCTCCATCTCGAGGGCGGACGCGATCCGCGCCGCCGGGGAGGAGGCCCGGCCATCGCCGCCGCGGAGCACCTCGGGGAGCATCGTGCGGCTCATTCGCGCCCCCTGCCGTCGACGGCCGGTTCGGCCGCGCCGCTGGCATCGGCGACCGGGGCGGACGTTGCAGCCCGGGCCTGGTCGCCCGGCCGCGATTCCGCGATCAGCTCGAGGAACCGCTCCTCCAGCGTGCCGCCGGATGTCCGTATCTCCGCGAGGAGCAGGCCGCGTTCCTCGCACCAGTCGGCGAGGTACGCGATCGCCCGCGGATCCGGCGCGCTCCCGGCAAGTCGGTGACGTCCGGGCGCTCCATCGGGCACCAGGGTCCCGCCGAGCGCGGCGCCCAGCGATTCGAGCTCCTCCGCGGCGATCGCGACGCCGGCCCCGTCCCCGCTCGCCAACCGGAACCGCAGGACCGGCCCCGACCCGGCCACGAGCTCGGCCGGCGTCCCGGCGGCGACCACGCGCCCGCGATCCATGACCACGACCCGGTCCGCCAGGCGCTCGACGTCGGCGAGCTCGTGGGTGGTCAGCAGGATCGTGCGGCCGACCGACCGGAGATCCGCGATCAGCGAGCGCACCACCGCCTTCGCGGCGGGGTCCATGCCGGCGGTCGGCTCGTCGAGGATGAGGAGCTCGGGCCGGCCGACCAGCGCGAGCGCCAGCGAGAGCCGCTGCTTCTCGCCGCCCGAGAGGAGCTTGTAGCGCCGGTCCGCCGCCTGGGTCAGCCCCAGGAGCTCCAGCAGCTCGTCGGGGTCCGCAGGGTCCGCGTAGAAGCGGGCGTGCAGCCGGACCAGCTCGCGCGGGCGTCCCTGCGGCGTGATGCCCCCGCTCTGGAGCATCAGGCCGACCCGCCCGTGGAGCGCGGCCCGGTCACGAGTGGGGTCCATGCCGAGGATCCGGATCTCGCCGCCATCGGCGCCTCGGTAGCCTTCCAGGATCTCCACCGTGGTGGTCTTGCCGGCGCCATTCGGGCCGAGCAGCGCCACGAGCTCGCCGCGGGGGACCGCGAGGTCCAGGCCATCGAGGACGGTGAGCGCCCCGTAGCTCTTGCGCAGCCCGCGGACCTCGATCGCCAGTGGCCCCGCGTCGCGGCCTGACGGTAGTCCAGCGGGCTCGATCGCGGCACGGCGGCCGGCCGCCGTGCCGTCGACGGCGGTGCTCAATTCAGGATCGCCGCGAGGATCGTGTCGAGCTCTGCCGCGTCGCGAACCTGCCCGATCTGGACGTCGCGGACGATCCCGTCGCGGCCGATGAAATAGGTCTGCGGCGGGGCGAGGACGGCCCACGGCTGGGCGATCGTGCCGGCGGGGTCCGTCACCGTCGACCAGTCTGCCTTCTGGTCCGCCACGAACGTCCGCGCCGGCGCGGCGTCGTCCTTGAACAGGGCGCCCACGACCTTGAGCCCCTGCGCCGCGTGGCGCTTCTCGGCGGCCGCGAGGATCGGGAACTCGTCGCGGCAGGGGCCACACCAGGAGGCCCAGAAGTTGACGAGGACGGGCGACCCGCGCAGCGAGGCCAGGTCGAACGGTGCCCCGTCGAGGGTCGTGCCGGCGAGCGCCGGGGCGGGCTTCCCGATGAGCGGCGAGCCGATCTGGATCACCGACGTGCCAGGCGGCGTGGCCGCCACCCCGCCAGAGGCGCAGCCTGCGAGCACGATCGACGCCGCGCCGAGGGCTGCGAGGCCGACCGCGAACCGGGGGCAGGCACGGGCGGCGCGCACGGTCATCTGACCGTCAGGGTGCCCGTCATGTTCGGGTGCACCGAGCAGGCGAACGTATAGGT
>DAITNC010000064.1:0-10229 GCA_036834865.1 Candidatus Limnocylindrales bacterium
GAGGACCAGGAGCAGCATGCTGAACATGAAGAGGTTCAGGTAGGCGAAGAAGCGCCAGCGGCCCGGGTCGTGCGCCATGTAGCCGACCGAGTACAGGTGGACGATCAGCCCGATCGTGGTGACGACGATGAGCAGGCAGGCCGTCAGCTGGTCGACGAAGAAGCCGATGTCCACGTTGAACGCCCCGGCCGGGATCCAGCGGTAGAGCGTGATCCCCGCCCCGTTCTCGCCGAAGCCGCCGGTGAGCGCCTGGTAGACGACCGCCATGCTCAGCAGCCAGGTGGCGGTGACGCCGAGCAGCGGCAGGACGAACGCCGGCCGCCCGATCCGGCGCCCGAAGAACGCGGTGAAGACGAACCCCGCGAGCGGGATCGCCGGGATGAGCGGCACGAGGTTGATCAGGCTGTCGGGCGCCGCGCCGCCGGCCGCGGCGGCGGCGAGCAGCGGGGCGACGCTCGGGATCATGGGTTGAAACACGAGGCGGCTCGGCTCCGGCGGCTACTGGCGCATGCTGTCGTACTCGTCGACGAGGGGCGTGCGGCGATTCCGGTAGATGGCCATGACGATCGCCAGGCCCACGGTCGCTTCCGCCGCGGCGACGGCCATGACCATGAGCGCGATGACCGAGGCGGTGCCGTTGAGGGCCGGGATGAAGGCCCCGAACGAGACGATCGTCAGGTTGACGGCGTTGAGCATCAGCTCGATCGACATGAGCATGCTGATCGCGTTGCGCCGGGCGAGGAACCCGAACGTGCCGATGGCGAACAGGATGCCGGAGACGACGAGGTAGGCGTCGAGGCTCTGGCTCATGCGTCCCGACCCTCTCGCTTGGCCAGGTAGATGCCCCCGATCACCGCCGCCAGCAGGAGCACGCTCACGACCTCGAACGGGAGGACGTAGGCGTTGAACAGGAGGCGGGCCAGCGCATCCGTCCCGGTGGCGATCCGCTTCGTCACCGCGCCCCAGTCCGTGGCGCTGGCCGTCAGCGCGATCATGACGGCCAGAACGATGGCGGCGATCGCGGCGGGCAGCGCCTGCGCCTGGAAGACGAGCCGGACCGGCGCGTTCTTTGCCTGGGTGAGCATGACCGCGAACAGGATCAGGACGGCGATCGCGCCGATGTAGACCAGCACCTGCGCCGCGGCAACCAACGGGGCGCCGAGGACCACGTAGATCCCGGCGAGGGCCCCGAACGCCACGATCATGGCAAGCCCGCAGCGGATGATGTCGCGAAGCGTCACGACCAGGAGGGCGGACCCCAGCATCACGGCCGCCAGGAACAGGAAGAGCACGTCGCCCCAGCTGATCCCGAGGACCGGGACGGTATCCGGTATCGGCACCTGTTCCTCTCCCTCCGACGTGGCTCCGCGCGACCGGCCGGGCGCCCTCCCGCCCGCGACCGCGCCTGGTCTACCGGTTGTGCGCGTGCCCGGCGGCGCCGCCGGCCGGGTCGTGCCCATTGTGGCCGTTGTGGGTGCCGCTCGCGCGACCGCCGCCGTTCCCGCCCGCGCTTCCCGCGAGCGAGGGTGGGAGCACGGGCAGCTGGCGCGGGCCGACGTCCCGGCCGGACGCGATCGCCCGCTCCAGCCAGTCGCGCTCCCGCCGGACGTAGGTCATCTCGGTCTCGCGATCGACCGCCGCGATCGCGATCAGGTCGATCATCGGCTCCTCGCGGCTGACGTGGGCGAGCTCGAAGTCTGGCCCGCAGCGGAGCGCGTCGTACGGACAGGCATCGACGCAGATCCCGCACAGGATGCAGCGACTCTCGTCCACCTCGTACTTCTCGAGGATCCGCGGCTTCGGCATGAGCGCGCCGGTTGGGCACGTCTCCGCGCACCGCCCGCACGAGACGCACGGCGTGTCGTTCAGGCTCATGTCCAGCGGCGTCGTCACGAGCGTGTCGAAGCCGATCCGCATGAAGTCGTAGCAGGCGGCTCCCACGACCTCGGCGCAGACGTTGGCGCAGCGGCCGCAGTCGATGCAGCGCGAGGGCTCGCGAAGGATGAACGCGTGGCTGTCGTCGCGGATGTAGTCGTGGTTGGAGCCCGTGAAGCGGTTCTCGGTCACGCTCCGGAACCCGGCTCCCCGGTTGTTCTGCGGCTCCAGGGTCTTCAGCGTGGTCCCGTACTCGATCCCCAGGCGTCGCAGGTCGCAGAAGCCGATCGCCTCGCACGTGCACTGGAGGCAGCGGGTCGATTCGGCCACGGCCTCGCTGCGCGTGTACGGGATCTCGTACTCCACGTAGCTCGACCTGCGCTCCTCGGCCGGCATGCTCTGCAGCCGGTTGCGCGGGCTCTTCACCTCTGACGTGAACGGGACGATGCTGAGGAACTCGGGCTGCGGCTCGGCCAGCGTCTGGCGGGTCCGGATCTCGCCGAGGTCCATCCCCTTGAGGAATGCGTCCACTGCATAGGACGCCCGGCGTCCGTCGGCGACCGCCTGGACCACGGTCTGGGCGCCCATGCGGACGTCGCCGGTCCCGAAGACACCGGGACGAGGGGTGAGGAACGTGACCGCGTCGGCCCGCAGGCGCCGGTTCTTCGTCGCCTCCACGCCGTCCGAACCCTCGCCGATCCAGGTGAGGTCGGGCCCCTGGCCGATCGCGAGGAGGACCCGGTCGCACTCGATCGTGAACTCCGTGCCCGCGGCGGGTTCGGGCCGGCGCCGGCCGGATGCGTCGGGCGCGCCCAGCTGCATCCGGATGAACTCCACGCCGGTGACCGCGTTCTCGGCGTTGGCGATGACGCGCGTCGGGCCGGCCTGGAAGATGGCCGTGACTCCCTCCTCGATCGCCTCGTGAACCTCGCCGGAGGCCGGCATGTCCTTCATGTCGCGGCGGTAGACCAGCGTCACCTCGGCCGCGCCCTGGCGCACCGACGTGCGCGCGCAGTCCATGGACGTGAAGCCGCCCCCGACCACCACGACCCTGGTCCCGGCGTGGCCCGGGTAGGGAAGGCCCAGCGTGGCGATCTTGAGGTACTCCAAACCGTCGATGACGCCCGTGGCGTCCTCGCCCGGGATCCCCAGCTTGTTCGTGTCGTAGCAGCCGATCGCCACGACGACCGCGTCGTAGCCCTGGTTCTGGAGGTCGTCGAGGCTGAAGTCGCGCCCCAGGGCCTGGTTGCAGACGAAACGCCCGCCCAGCCGGGTGATGCTCTCGTACTCGGGATCGAGGATCCGCTCCTTCGGCAGCCGGTATTCCGGGATGCCGTAACGGAGCATCCCGCCGGGGGCCGCGTCGCGTTCGTAGATCGTCACGTCGTGGCCGGCGATCAGGAGGTAGTAGGCCGCCGACGCGCCGGCCGGGCCGGAGCCGATCACCGCCACCCGCTTCCCGGACTTCGGCTGGAGCTCGAACGGCAGGGGCGGGTCCACGTCCTGCTCGCGCATCGCGAGGATCACCTGGTCGCCCGCATAGCGGTGGCTGTCGCGGATCGCGATCGCCTCGTCCACCTCGTCGCGGCGGCAGTGCTCCTCGCACGGCGCCGGGCAGACCCGGCCCAGGATGGACGGGAACGGGATGGTCCGCTTGAAGATCCGGGCCGACTCGCGGAACTCGCCCTCGGCGTTCGCCTTGAGGAAGCCCGGGATGTCGATGTGGCTGGGGCACTTGTTCTGGCAGGGCGGCAGGCAGTACGCGTTGTGGTCGGAGAAGATCAGCTCCAGGTTCGTCCGGCGGAGGCGGCGGACCTCCTCGGTCTGGGTCTGGACCACCATGCCTGCCTCGGCCAGGCGCGAGCACGAGATGGGCGGGTGCTCCTCCCCGGCCACGTCCACGACGCACATCCGGCACGCCCCGAAGCCGGGCAGCTTGGGCTCGTAGCAGAGGGTCGGGATCTCGATCCCGTTGTCCCGGCAGACCTCCAGGATGGTCTGGCCATCGCGGCCCTCCACCAGGCGCCCATCGACCTCGAGCCGGATGACCGGCGTGGACTGGGGTCGCTGCGGCGACTGGGTGAGGAACAGTCGCTCCGCGAGCGAATCGACCACGGGCTCGGGTCGCGCCGTGGAGACGAGGTCGGTCGGGCGGGAGATGAGGTCGGCCATCGCGGTCGTGCCTATCCTCCGTGGGCGGTCCCGGCGGCCGCTGTCCCGGCGGGAGCGCAGACGCCGGCGGGGCAGACGCCCCGCAGGATGTGATCGTCGATCTCGGGCCGGAAGTATCGCATCCCGGTCGCGAGCGGGCCCGTCGCCAGCCGTTCGTGGTCGCAGAGCGCGCTCCCCGCGATGTCCGCGCCGAGGTCCGCGAGGAGCTGCGGGTCGGTCGGGCGGGCCAGGCCGGCCGCGATCCGCTCGCCGATCTCGGACATCCGGCGCAGCCCGATCCGGCACGGGATGGTCTTCCCGCACGCCTCGTCCGCGCAGTAGCGCGTCAGGAGGCGTGCCAGGTCCACCACGCAGGTCCGGTCGTCGGCCACCACCACCGACCCGGAGCCGACGTGGGCGCCGGCGGCCCGGAGCGCCGCGAACGTGTACGGGGTGCCCGCGAGGTCCGCGGGCAGGAGGCCCCCGGACGGGCCGCCGACGAGGACGGCCTTGAGCGGGCGGCCGTTCGGGACACCGCCCGCCAGCGCGACGATCTCGCCGAGCGACGTCCCGGTCGGCACCTCGGCGATGCCCGGAGTCGCCACGGCGCCGCTCACCGCCACGAGGACGGTGCCCGGGGCATCCGGGTCGCCGATGGCGCGATAGGCCTCTGCGCCGTGGACCACGATCCAGGGGACGGCGGCGAGCGTCGCCACGTTGTGGACCAGCGTGGGCCGGCCCCACAGGCCGTGCTCGGACGGGTAGGGCGGCCGCTGCTCGGGCTGGCCACGGCGCCCCTCCAGCGCCTTGAGGAGGACCGTCTCCTCGCCCAGCATGTAGGCGCCCTGGACCGTGCGCACCGTCATCCGGAGAGCGCGCCCGGATCCCAGCACGTCCTCGCCGAGGAAGCCGGCCTCCTCGGCGGCGGCCACGGCCAGCTCCAGCACGGCGACGGCGTCGGCGTATTCGGCCCGCACCGCGAGGATCGCCTCCTCCGCGCCCACGCAGAGCGCCGCGATCGCCAGGCCCTCCACGACCGCGTAGGGACGGGCGGTCATCAGGTGGCGGTTCGTGCTCCCGGCCGGGTCTGCCTCGTAGCCGTTCGCGACGGCGTAGCGGACCCCGTCGGGCGTGGCCGCCACGGCGCGCCACTTCTGGGCCGCCGGGTAGCCGCCGCCGCCCCGTCCGCGGAGGCCGGACTCGGCGAGCGTCGCGGTCGTGAGCGTCGCACCGAGGTCACGCATCGCGCGGGTCAGGCCGGCGAACGCGCCGTCGCGGACCGCGGCGTCGAGGTCGGCGGGATTCGCCGCCGGCGCATCGCCGAGCAGCGGTCGCGGCCAGGCGGCGGGGGTCGGGAGGATCGTCGTCATCGGCTCAGTGGATGGTCCGCGTGGCCGGGTGCTCCCCGGCGAGCGCCTGGGCCCAGGCGGTGGCGTTCGCCGGCGTGACCTCCGGCTGCGGCTCGCCGTCCAGCGCGACGAGCGGCGCCGGTGCGCCCGCGAGGTGGGTCGGCAGCCAGGCCAGGCGCATTCGGCCGTCCGGCGTCACCTGCCCCAGCCCCGTCCGGAGCCCGGCGGCCAGCGCGTCCGCCAGTCGACCGCCGCCCTGCATCAGGCAGGCGGTGCAGCGACAGACGGCGACCTGCTCGACGGTCTTCTCGAACCGGAAGTGGCGGTAGTACGTGGCGGTGCCGTAGATCATCGCGTACCACGACCCGGTCGTGAAGCTGACCTGCTTGAGCGCCGCCACGGGCAGGTGGCCGAACTCGGCCTGGATCGCCTCCAGGATGGAGAGCATCCGGTGTGGGTCGTAGTCGTGGTCCTCCAGGATCCGGTCCACCGCGGCGGTGTCCACGGCCTCGAAGTGGGTGTAGGTCGGGTCCGGCACCTCGCGACCTGCGCGCCGCAGGGCCGCCTCCTCGCGCCGCTCGCCGTACGTCTCCGAGGCGCCCCAGTGGATGGCGTAGCGACCCTTGGTGTCGATGCCGCCCATGTCGATGCACTCGATCGGGCAGGCCTGGGCGCACTGGAAGCAGGTCTCGCACTTGAGCGTGCCGTGCTCGTCGTAGAGCAGCTGCATGCGGCCGCGGTACTTGACGGCGATATCGGGCGTCACCTCCGGGTAGCGGATCGTCACCTTCGGCGCGAAGAACCGCCGCAGCGTGAGCGCCATGCCCTTGAGGATGCCCATCCCGGGAACGAAGCTCATGCCCGCGCCCTCACCGGTTCGCCAGGATGGAGACGGCGATCGCCGTCACGAAGATGTTGAGGAGCGAGGCCGGCAGGAGCCACTTCCAGGCGAAGCTCATCAGCTGGTCCACGCGCACGCGCGGAAGCGTTCCGCGCATCTGGACGAAGATGAAGACGAACACGAACGTCTTGAGCATCATCCAGACGAGACCCGAGACCCACGCGGCGCTGACGAAGGCCCAGCCGAAGAAGGCGCCCGCGGTCAGCAGGTTGAACAGGACGAACCCGATCACGAGCGCCTTCAGCGTGCTCACCCGGCTCGACAGGAGCCAGAACGGCAGGCCCAGGACGATCGTGCCCACGACCGGCGCCAGCGCGACCAGGAAGACCAGGCCCAGGCCCAGCCCGCCCGGGTCCAGGCTCAGCGTCACGGGGAACGGCCAGTTGAAGGGGGCGGTCCAGCCGCCGAAGAAGAGCACCACGCTGAGCGCCGAGACCACGAAGACGTTGACGTACTCGGCGAAGAAGAAGAATCCGAAGCGCATGCCCGAGTACTCGGTGGCAAAGCCGGCCACCAGCTCCTGGTCGGCCTCCGTCATGTCCAGCGGCGTCCGGTTCGCCTCGGCCGTGGCGGCGATGAAGAAGATGATGAAGCCCAGGGGCTGCTTCCAGATGTTCCAGTCCAGCACCGAACCGGCCTGCAGCTGGACGATCGAGTTCAGGCTCATCGTTCCGGCCAGGATGATGATCCCGACCACCGAGAGGGTCAGCGGCAGCTCGTAGCTGATGGCCTGGGCGGCAGCCCGCAGCGCGCCGAGCAGGCTGTACTTGTTGTAGCTGGCCCAGCCGGCCATCATCAGGCCCACCACGCTCATCCCGCCGATGGCGAAGAAGTAGAGCAGGGCGATGTTGAAGTCCTGGCCGAAGATCCCCGGGGCGAACGGGATCACCAGCAGCGTCAGCGGGATCGAGGCGAAGACGACGATCGGCGCCAGGGTGAAGATCGGGACGTCGACGCCGCGCGGCGTGTAGTCCTCCTTGGCGAGGACCTTGAGGCCGTGGATCACCGACATGAAGCTGCCGAACGGTCCGACGCGGTCCGGTCCCACCCGCAGGTTCATCGCCGCGATCACCTTCAGCTCCATGTAGATGATCACGAACGCGATGGGGATCGTGATCACGATGATCGCCGTGGCGGCGACCACGAACCGGGCCAGGGGGAGGTTCGCGCCCAGGAAGTCCAGCACGGGCGGCAGGAGCAGGGCAACGCCCACCGTCAGCACGGCGCCCACGATCAGCAGGGCCGGGACGATCACGAGGAACGCCCTGGAGCCCACCGAGAGGCGGTTCCAGTACGCGGTCATCATGTCGCGGCCCTCACTTGTCCACGCCGCCCATCACCGGGTCCAGCGACGCCATGATCGCCATCGTGTCGGCGATCAGGTTGCCGGGCATCAGCAGGCCGACCAGCTGGAGGTGCAGGAAGCTCGGGTCGTGGATCCGCAGCCGGAACGGCTGGTCCGTCCCGTCGCTCATCGCGTAGCAGGAGTACTGGCCGCGGGGGCCCTCCACCGCGCTGTAGGCGCGGCCCGGGCGCGGGCGAAGGAGACGGGGCAGGCGCGCCATGACCGGCCCGTCGGGCATCTGGTGGAGGCACTGGTCGATGATCCGGAGGCTCTGGCGGACCTCGTCCATGCGGAGCAGGTAGCGGGCCAGCGAGTCGCCCTCGCGGCGGGTCGGGATGTCGAACTCCAGCTCCGGGTAGACGCTGTACGGATGGGCGCGACGGATGTCGAACGGGACGCCCGACGCCCGGAGATTGGGACCCGTCGTGCACATCCGGAGGGCCGTCTCGCGGTCCAGGACGCCGAGCCCGCGAGCGCGCCGAACGAAGATCTCGTTCTCGTTCAGGAGGCCCATCCCGGCCTCCAGCTGGGCGCCGGCACGGCCCATCCAGTCGCCCAGGCGGCTCATGAACTCGTGGTTGAGGTCGCCGTTGACGCCGCCGATCCGGAAGTAGTTGAAGAGGAGCTTGGCGCCCGTGATGGCGGCCAGCATCTCCACGATCTCGTCGCGCTCGGCGAAGCTCCACAGGATCGGCGTGATCCCGCCCAGGTCCAGGGCGTACCAGCCCAGGAACAGCATGTGGCTTGCGATCCGGTTCAGCTCGCCGGTCAGGACCCGGATGTACTCGGCCCGCCGCGGGACCTGGACGTCCAGCAGCTTCTCGAAGGACATCACCGGGCTCCACTCGCAGAAGAGGGAGCTGACGTACTCCAGCGGGTCGAGCTGGCTGATGATGTGGTGGAAATCGGAGTTCTCGGCGATCTTCTCGACGCCGCGATGGAGGTAGCCCAGGACCGGGTCCAGGTCCACCACCTGCTCGTCCGAGATCTTGAGGACCACCCGCAGCACGCCGTGCGTGGACGGGTGCTGGGGTCCCATGTTCAGGAGCATCTCGCCGTCGTTGAGGCTGTAGAACTCCTGCTGGCGCTCCGTCCGGGCAAGCGGGATGGGCTCGAACATCCCGGCGTGCTCGAGCGGGATCGTGAACGCGGGGTCGTCCAGGCTGGGGCGTGTCGGCGTGGTCATCGGGTCCCCCGGCCTAACGGACCCTGGCCGTCCGCCGGACCGTGGTCGCGGCGGCGTCGGCGGGCGTGGCGGCATCCTCCATCGGGCGCACGCCACCGCCCGGGGAGCGCGAGGCATCGTCCGCCAGGTGGAAGTCCTTGCGCAGCGGGAAGCTCACGAAGTCGTCCGGCAGGTAGATCCGCCGCAGGTCACGGTTGCCCTCGAAGACGAGGCCGAACATGTCGTAGGCCTCGCGCTCCATCCACTCCGCACCCTTCCAGAGGAACGTGATGGACGGGATGCGCGGCTGATCGCGCGGGATGCCGTCCGCCACCACGCGCAGCCAGTCTGGCGTCACGACG
The DNA here is from genome assembly GCA_036834865.1 of Candidatus Limnocylindrales bacterium. Lineage (GTDB taxonomy): Bacteria > Chloroflexota > Limnocylindria > Limnocylindrales > CSP1-4 > CTSoil-043. Next base: position 9,149 of record DAITNC010000064.1, read on the forward strand.
CTCCAGAGGTGGTAGACGACCTGGAAGTCCTCGCCGGTGTCGACGCCGGCGAGGTCGCTGAGGTACTCGAACCGGAGGCCGGGGTCGTCGTGGAGCGTCCGCATGACCGCCGGCACGTCGCCGGGGCGGATCCGCATCTCGGTCTCGTCGTGGCGCTGGCGCACGGGACCCGTCAGGAGATCGCCGAAGGTTCGCTCGATGAGCGCCCGGAAGCCACGGTCCATGGGCTACACCTGGTCCGGCACGGTGGGACCGATCGCCCGCTCCGGCCAGTGGCCGCGGCGCTCCTTGACGAGCTGCTGGAGCTTCATCATCCCGTAGATCAGCCCCTCCGGGCGGGGCGGGCAGCCGGGGACGTAGACGTCCACCGGGAGGACGCGGTCGATCCCCTGGACCGTGCTGTAGCTGCGCTTGTAGCGCCCGCCCGAGCAGGTGCAGTCGCCCATCGCGACGCACCACTTCGGCTCCGGCATCTCCGCCCAGAGGCGCACCAGCGGCTCTGCCATCTTCGTGGTGAGCGTCCCGGCCACGATGAGCACGTCCGCCTGGCGCGGCGAGGCGCGGAAGGGGAACATCCCCCAGCGGTCGATGTCGTGGCGGCTGGTGGCGCTGGACATCATCTCGATCGCGCAGCAGGCAAGGCCCGAGAGGAGCGGCCAGAGGCTGTTCATCCGGATCAGGTCCAGGACGTAGTCCGCCTTCGTGGGGACGATGTCCAGGCCGCCCCAGCGCGCGTCGTCGCGGCGGCCCTCGCCGGACTCGTCGTAGCGCCGCAACTCCAGGCGCGGGTCGTCCTCCAGCGCGCCGCCGCCATAGGCCGCCGGGTCCTCGGGCCGCCAGAGCGCGTTCGGCACGACGATCGCCTCGACCAGCGCGTCGTCCGCGGTCGTCGCGGGGACCGGCAGGTCCGGGTTGCGCGCGCCGCGCTCCGTCAGCGCCACGTGAGCACTCCCTTGCGCCACGCGTACGCCAGCCCCAGCAGGAGGATCCCGACGAACAGGAACATGGAGCTCAGGACGCCGGGGATCGGGTCGCGGATGACGAGCGCCCACAGGAAGATGAAGATCACCTCGATGTCGAA
>DAITNC010000065.1:0-9952 GCA_036834865.1 Candidatus Limnocylindrales bacterium
GCGTGCAGGTAGCTGACCTCCTTGAGCTTGAGGGCACCCTCCATCGCGGTCGGGTACGTGTAGCCCCGCCCCACGAACATGAAGCCCCGGGAGCCCACGTACCGACGGGCGATCCCGGCGATCCCGGCGGAGGCGTCGAGCGCTCGCTGGGCGGCGTCGGGGAGCGCCCGAAGGTCCGCGACGAGCGCCGCCTCGACCGCCGGATCGAGCGTGCCCCGGAGTCGGGCGATCTGGGCCGCGACGAGGACCAGGGTCAGGACCTGGGTGGTGAACGTCTTCGACGCGGCGACGGCGACCTCGGGACCCGCCTGCAGGAAGAGGACCGCGTCGGCCTCGCGGGTGATGGCCGACCCGACCGTGTTCGTCACCGCGATGATCGGGCAGCCCTGCTCACGCGCGAAGCGGGTCGGGGCGATCGTGTCGGCCGTCTCGCCGGACTGCGTCACGGCGATCACGAGGGTCCGGCCGTCGAGCGGCGGCGGGCTGTAGCGGAACTCCGACCCCACCGTCACGCGGGCCGGCAGGCCGGTCCATTCCTGGACCGCGGCCGCGCCGACGAGGGCGGCATAGGAGGCGCTGCCGCAGGCCACGAACTCGACGCGATCCACGGCCGCCAGCAGCGCGGCCATGCCGGCCAGCTCGTCGGTGCGAATCGTCCCGTCGAGGCCGAGGCGCCCGGCAAGGCACTGTCGGAGCGCCTGGGGCTGCTCGTGGATCTCCTTGAGCATGAAGTGATCGAAGCCGCCCTTCTCGGCGGCCTCCGGGGTCCAGTCCACGCGGGTCACCAGCCGTTCGACGGGTGCGCCGTCGACCGCCGTGATCGTGGCGCGCGTCGGGCGGAGGTCGACGACGTCGCCTTCCTCGAGGAAGATCACCCGGTTGGTGTGGGCAAGGATCGCGGCGACGTCGGACGCGATGAACGCCTCGCCGTCCCCGATCCCCACCACGAGGGGCACGTTCTGCCTGGCCCCCACGAGCCGGTCCGGCTCGCCGCGGTGCATCACGGCCAGCGCATAGGCGCCGCGGACCTGCGCCAGCGCGGCGCGGACGGCGTCCGCGATGTCACCGGCGTACGCCTCCTCCACGAGGTGCGCGATCGCCTCCGTGTCCGTCTCCGAGGTGAGGACGTGCCCGCGCGATTCGAGCCCGTCGCGCAGCTCGCGGAAGTTCTCGATGATCCCGTTGTGAATGACCGTGATGGCGCCCGTGCAGTCCACGTGCGGGTGGGCGTTCAGGTCGTTCGGGCGGCCATGGGTCGCCCACCGCGTGTGGGCCAGGCCGATCCCCGCGTTCGGCGTCCGGTCGAGGAGCGCCGTCCGGAGGTTGGCGAGCTTGCCCGCCCGCTTCTCGACGAAGAGCTCGCCCGATTCGGTGACGAGGGCGATCCCGGCCGAGTCGTAGCCGCGGTACTCCAGGCGCCTGAGCCCCTCGAGCAGGATCGGCCCGGCCGCCCGGGGACCCGTGTACCCAACGATGCCGCACATGCCGTCGAGTGCCTCCGTTGCGCCGACCGGACCTCGATGGCCGCGGGACTAGTTTAGGCGGTCGCCCGCAAGCGCCGCGAGCTCGTCGGCGAGCGCCCGGACAAGCTCCGGGTCCGGTCCCTCCACCATGACCCGCAGCGCGGGCTCCGTGCCCGAGGGCCGGACGAGGATTCGTCCCCCGGTCAGGAGACGGGCCTCCGCGGCGGCGATCGCGCGACGCAGCTCCGGATCCACTTCCCACTGCTCCTTGTGGCGCACGTGGATGGCGCGCTGCTCCTGTGGGAAGAGCGGCACCCGGGCCGCCAGCTCGTCGATCGGGCGGCCCGTCCGGCCGACGATGCCCAGGACCTCGAGCGCGGTCACGAGGCCGTCGCCCGACGTGGCGTGGTCCATGACGATGACGTGGCCGCTCTTCTCGCCGCCCAGGTTCGCCCCGGTCACCTGCATCCCTTCGAGGATGTACTTGTCCCCGACCGGCGTCCGGACAACCTGCCCGCCGGCGGCGCCGACGGCCGCTTCGAGGCCGCCGTTCGAGAGGACGGTCACCACGAGAATCCCGCCAGTGAGCGCCCCGCGGGCCAGGCGATCAAGCGCACAGAGTCCCAGTAGCTGGTCGCCGTCCACGACCCGACCATGACGGTCGACGACCACCAGCCGGTCGGCGTCGCCGTCGAGCGCGAAGCCCAGGTCGGCGCCCCGGGCGACCACCTCGGCCGCCAGGTCGGCGGGCGCGGTGGCGCCGCACCGGACGTTGATGTTCTCACCGTCCGGGTCGTTGTGGAGCACGTCCACCCTGGCCCCGGTCGCCGCGAGGAGATCGGGGGCCGTCATGCCGCCCGAGCCGTTTGCGCAGTCGAGCACGAGGTGCAGGGCGCAGGGCGTGGCGACCGCCAGGCGAAGCCGATCGGCCCGGTAGCTGTCCACGAGGCCGGCAGCCTCGACCATTCGCCCGATCCCGGCGTTGCGAGGTCCGCCCAGCTCCTCGGTCCGCCAGATGAGCTGTTCGAGGCGATCCTCTCCCGCGTCGTCGAGCTTGAGGCCGCGGCCGTCGAGGACCTTGAGGCCATTGTCGTCGGCCGGGTTGTGGGAGGCCGAGACCATGATCCCGGCCGCGAACGACCCCGTCCCGGCCAGGAACGCGAGCGCCGGCGTGGGCAGGATGCCCGCGTCGTGCACGTCCGCGCCGAGGCTCGCGGCGCCGGCCGCGATCGCGGCCACGAACATCTGCCCGGAACGACGCGTGTCGCGTCCCACCACCAGGCTTCCGCCTGCTCCCACCAGCTCGTGGGCGGTGGCCCGTCCCAGCGCGTAGGCCACCGTCGGGCGGAGGTCGACGTTGGCGACACCGCGGATACCGTCGGTCCCGAAAAGCCGTCCCATCGTCATGGCACCACGGATGGGACCGGCGTCGGTGTCGCGGGCGTCAGGGGCGTCACGGTAACTGTGACCTCCGGGGGCGACAGCCCGGCGACGGTCAGGTCGAACGGCACCTGCACGTCGGCAACGAGCGCGTGCGGTCCGGGGCTCAGGCCGGCCACGTCGACGGTCGCGACCAGCGTGGCGCCGTCGAGCAGGTTGAGCGACGCGAGCGGGCCGCCGATGGTCACGATGACCTGCCCGGCACCCAGATCGTAGCGGACGGCCGGGTCGGCGTTGCGCAGCTCGATCCCCACCTGGAACGACCGGGTGCCGATCTGCGGGCGCATCGATACCGTCACCCGGACGGTGGTCACGCCCAGCGCCGAGACACCGGGCGGGAGGTCGAGGGCCACGTCGGCGACCACGTCAGTCGTGGCGCCCGCGATCGAGACAGGCTGCGTGTCGATCTTGACGAGCGTGGCGAGCAGGGCCGACTCGGCCTCGACGGTCACGAGCTGCGGCGCGGCCACGATCCCCGCGACCACGACGCCGCGCGCCGAGGAGCCCGCCACGACCGGGTTGACGGGCAGGGCCCGGGTCGAGAGCTGGCTGCCGATCTGGATCGTCACCCGTACCGAGCTTGGCTGCAGCTCGACGGTGGAGACGACGACGCCGCGAGCGTCCACGGCCACGAGGTCCACGGCCTGGTTGACGTCGAGGCCCGACGGCTGGATCCGGACGCGCGCCTCCGCGGCGGCGACCAGCACGACCGAGGATTCGGGGCCGGAGACCGTCACGCTGTCCTGGGAGACGACCGGCTCGCGCACGTCGAGACCGTCGGGAACGATCCCGTGGTCGACCTGGACGGGAACCACCTTGTTGACGAGCGGATCCAGCCGGACCTGGATCCGGGAGGGGCTGAAGTCGATGACCTGGATGTTGGCCGGGTCCGTCGGCCGGAGGATCACGGGCACGCTCACGGGCGGTGAGCCGGCCACCACCGGGACGCCGGAGAGGTCGATCGTCGCGGTGAAGCTGGCAGTCGTGACGGTGGGCCGGCTGGTCCCGAGGGCGAGGTAGCGGATCGACGTGACGTCGTCGAGGTTGCCGATGATGAAGGCATTGCCCGGCTGGTTGAGGACCTGGATCGAGATCCGTCCCGGGAACGTCTCCGCGCTGGCAGAGACGATGAGCCCCGCGTAGAGCAGGGCGGCCAGGAGGATCGCCGCGAGCTTGAGCGGCCAGTTGTGGAAGACGAAGCCGACGACCCGACGCACGGTGCTCAGCGACCCGCCCGCGCGGATGCGTGGTCCGCGTCCTCGCGAACGTCGCCGACGACGGTCTCCGGCGCCTCGCCGCGCCGGAGCGCCCGGGCGCGGTCACCCAGGGCGGCTCGGCGGAGCGCTCCGGGTCCCAGCGCGGCCGCTCCCCGTCCGGGGCGCGAGGGGAGCCGGCCGCGGAGCGCAGCTCCCGCCGCACGCTCCGGGATCATCGACGCGACGATGGCGCGCACCAGCTGCGGCTCGTCGAGGTTCCGCCGGATCCGCGCGCGCTCGACGATGCTCGCCTGTCCCGTCTCCTCGGAGACCACCACCACGAGCGCATCCGTCTGTTCGGTGATCCCGAGCGCGGCCCGGTGGCGCGTCCCGAAGCGCTCGGCCTGGAGCGTCGTCTCGGCCAGCGGCAGGACGGCGCCCGCGGCGACGATGGTCGCGCCGCGGATGATCACGGCGCCATCGTGGAGCGCGCCGGGCGGCATGAAGATCGCTTCCAGCAGGTCCGCCGAGAGATCCGCGTGGACCATGACGCCGGTCTCGGCGATCTCCTCCAGGCCGGTCTCCCGCTCCACAACGATGAGGGCCCCGTGGCGCGCACCCGCCAGGACCGTCGCGGCGCGGGCGACGGCCCTGGCCATCAGCTCGGCCTGCCGCTGGCCCGCGGGCGAGAAGAGCCAGGCGAACGATCCGACCCGCCCGATCCGCTCGAGGGCCCGACGCAGCTCGGGCTGGAAGACGACCACGAGCGCGAACAGGCCGACGACGGCGCCCGCCTGCAGGAGCTGGGTGAAGAGGCGGAGCCCTACGGCCTGGGCCGCCGCGTAGATCACGAGGATGACGCTGACGCCGATCACGAGGCGGACCGCCCGGGTGCCGCGGATCAGGCTGAACAGCCAGTAGATGACGAGTGCGGTGATCCCGATGTCGGCGAGCGTGATCGGTCGGATCTGTCCGACCAGCGACTCCAGGAGCTGCGACATCGTCCGCGCAGTGTAGCACCGGGGCAGGCCCCGACCGCCGACCTCGGTCCCCGGGGCCGTGCTCAGGCCGGCGCGAACCGGGGATCGTCCGGGAACGTCGACCTGGCCGCCGCCAGCACGCGATCACGAGCCGCGCCGTCGGCATCGACCTCGACGAGGCGCAGGAGGTTGCGGTAGATGTCGCCGGCAGGTCCGACCGCGCCGCGCTCGATCGTCAGCTCGGCGATCAACAGGTAGAGGTCCACGTCGTCCGGCATCCACTGCAGGCCGAGGTCGCAGGCATCGAGCGCGGCGACCGGATGCCCCGCCGCCCGGAATGCACGCGCGGCGTCCATCGTCGCGGCGAGCGCAGCGGGCCCGTCTCCGCGCGCCGCTGCATCCCAGGCCGCGGCCATCAGCGTGTCGCCGTCGATCGCCGGGACGGGTTCGGCGGGCGGAGCTGCCACCGGGGCCGGCCCCGTCGCTGCCTCGAGGGCCTGCCGCGCCCGCGCGAGCACCCGATCCGCCTCGGCGTCACCGACCGACTGCCTGAGCTCCTCGATCAGCTCCCCGTAGCGCGCTCCCCGCACCGCCGTCGGCTGGATCTCGAGGGCGCGCTGGAGCGCTTCGCAGGCACCCGCGAGCTTGCCGGCCGCCCGTCGCGCGTCGGCGAGGAGATCGAACGTCGCGGCGGCATCGTCGGGCCGCTGGAGAACGACGAGCGCCTGGGCGCGGCCGAGCAGCCCGGCGTCATCGCCGGGTGCCAGCACGAGCGCCTCGTCGAAGCTGGCGAGCGCCCGGTCGGGCTGGCCGAGCCGGAGCTCCACCGAGCCGAGGGCAGTTCGCGGCACCGCGCGATCGGCCGCGAGGGTCGCCGCCTCGCGGTAGGAGGCCGCCGCGTCCTCGAGCCGACCTCGCAGGACCGCCACGTGGCCGGCGCGAAGCGCCTCCCGGTAGCGGTCGAAGAGAGCGTCGCTCATTGCCTGCGTCGAGCTCCGCGAGGTAGCGAGGGCGCCCGGTCGGGCGCCCGAGGACTCAGCGCTTCGTGTACTGCGGCGCCTTGCGGGCCCGCTTGAGGCCGTACTTCTTCCGCTCCTTCATCCGCGGGTCGCGTGTAAGGAGGCCGGCCTGTCGAAGGGGCACGCGGTTGCCATCCGGGTCCACCATCAGGAGGGCGCGGGCGATCCCGTGGCGGATCGCGCCGGCCTGGCCGGTCACGCCGCCGCCTTCGACCTTGATCAGCGCGTTGAAGCGGCCCTCGGTGCCGGTCACGCGGAACGGCAGGCGGAGGTCGCCCTCCGGGATGGCGTTCCCGAAGTGCTGCTCCAGCGAGCGGCCGTTGACGACGATCTCGCCCTCGCCGGGGATGAGGCGGACCCGGGCGACGGCGGTCTTCCGGCGGCCGGTCCCATGGAAGAAGAGCGGGGTGGTCATGTGGGCGTGCTCCTCAGGCCAGCGGTTCCGGCCGCTGTGCCTGGTGGGGGTGATCCGGGCCGGCGTAGATCTTGAGCTTGCGGAGCTGCTGCGCACCCAGCCGGGTGTGGGGAACCATCCCCTTCACCGCGCGACGGACGGCCTCCTCGGGACGACGTGCCATCAGGTGCCCCAGCGTCTCCTCCTTGTACCCGTTCGGGTAGCCGCTGTGCCGGGGGTAGACCTTGGAATCCAGCTTGTCGCGGCTGACCTCAACCTTGCCGGCATTGAGCACGATCACGTGGTCGCCGCCGTCGAGATTGGGGGTGTAGGTCGGCTTGTGCTTGCCCACGAGGACGCGGGCGATCCGCGTCGCGAGGCGGCCGAGCGTCTCGTCCGTCGCATCGACGACGTACCAGCGTCGCTCGATCTCCGCTTCCCGGAGCGTGTACGTCTTCGCGGTCATGTGTCTCCGTTCATCTCCCGGGCGATCCGCCCCATGACGACCCGCCGCAGGCAGAGCCCCTTCGCCGGGGCAACCGCCCCGTTGAAGGCCGGCCGCCGCGACGCGAGCGCCTCGGCCACCGCCGATACCTCGACCTCCCCGCGGCCCACCAGCAGCAGCGCCGCGACGATTCGCCGCACCATCTGCCGCAGGAAGGCATCCCCCCGGACGTCCACCGTCACGAGGTGGCCTTCCTGCCCCACCCGGACCCAGTGCAGGGTCCGGACCGGCTGCCGGTTCGCCGCCCCGAATGCCGAGAAGTCGTGCCGGCCCACGAGGACCGACCCGGCTCGCGCCATCGCGGCGGTGTCGAGCGGGGCCCGCACCCCGAGCGCAAAGCGCTCGCGAAGCGGGCTTCGCGGCCCGTTCCAGACGGTGTAGCGGTAGTCCCGGTACCGCGCCGCGTAGCGAGGGCGAAACCCGATCGGGGCCCGGCGGAGGTCGCGAACCGCGACATCCGCCGGCAGCAGCGCGTCGAGCGCCCTGCCGAGCTCCGTCACCGTGAGCCGCCCGGTCCAGCTGAATGCGATCACCTGGCCCGTTGCGTGCACCCCGGCGTCGGTGCGTCCCGCCGCGTCGACCCGGACCCGGCGACCGCCGGAGAGGGTGCCGAGCGCGGCTTCGAGTTCTCCCTGGACCGTCCGGGCCCGCAGCTGGAGCTGGAACCCGGCGAAGTCCGTGCCGTCATATTCGACCCGTGCGCGCATCCGCACGAGGGCGCCCTCTCGGGCGCCTCGGAGTTGGTCAGAGGAGCTCGATCTGGACGATCGGGGCCCTGTCACCGTTCCGGTTGCCGAGATGGGTGATCCGGGTGTACCCGGATGTCCGCTCGGCGTATTTCGGGGCAATCTCATCGAAGAGCTTCTTGATGACGAGGGGCTCGTCCGGGAGCTCGGCCACCACGGTTCGTCGGGCGGCGAGGTCACCCCGCTTGGCGAGCGTGATCATCCGCTCCACCTGGGGGCGGATCTCCTTGGCCTTCGCCTCGGTGGTCATCACCTTCTCGTAGCGGAGGACCGACACGATCAGGTTCTTGTAGAGCGCGAGCCGCGGGCCCTGCATCCGGCCGAGCTTCCGGCCGCCGATCTGGTGGCGCATCGCTCAGACCTCCTCCGACTCGTCGCCGAACGGCTCGTCGCCGTCTTCCTCAGCCTCGTCGAGGTCCGACGGCTCCGTCTCGGGGACCAGGAAGCCCCGCATCCGGAGCCGCTCCTTCATCTCGTCGAGCGACTTCTTGCCGAAGTTGCGCATCCGCAGGAGGTCGTCGTCGCTGAGCTGCAGGAGCTGGCCGACCTTGACGATGTTGTTGCGCTTCAGCGAGTTGTAGGCGCGCATCGGGAGGTCGAGCTCCTCGATGGGCATCTCCAGCATGTTCGCCGGGATCTGCGGCACGCCTCCGGCCGGGCTCGCGGCGATCGCGGCCGTCCCGACGTTGGCGAAGAGGGCGAACTGCCGGACCAGGATGTCGGCCGACTTGGCGAGCGCATCCTCCGGGGTGACGGTCCCGTCGGTCTCGATCTCCAGGGTCAGCTTGTCGTAGTTGGTCATCTGGCCGACGCGGGTGTTCTCGACCGTGAAGTTGACCTTCCGGACGGGCGTGAAGATCGCGTCGACGGGGATGACCCCGATGGGCAGGCCCTCCGGGCGCTCCGCGGCGAGGTACCCGACGCCGCGCTCGACCGTCAGGTCGATCTCGATCGTCACGTCATCGCTGTCGAGCGTCATGAGCGCGAGGTCCGGGTTGATCACCTCGACGTCGGCTGATTCGACGATGTCGGCCGCCGTGACGCGGCCGGCCCCGGACTTCACCAGCTTGAGCTGGACCGGGTGGGCGGCGAAGCTCCGCAGGCGAAGCTTCTTGACGTTCAGGACGATCTGCGTGACGTCTTCCTTGACGCCGGGGATCGTGGTGAACTCGTGGAAGACATCGCGGATCTGGATGGAGGTGACCGCGGCCCCCTCCAGCGACGACAGGAGGACGCGCCGAAGCGCGTTTCCGAGGGTCACGCCGTATCCCGCGGGGAGCGGGCTGGCTTCGTACTTCGCGTACGAGCCTTGCTCGGCGACGGGCTCGATCTGGGTCGTGGCGTCGAGTTCGATCATGGGAAGGGGGCTACCTCGAGTAGTACTCGACCACGAGCTGCTCGTTGAGCTCGAGCGGCATCTGGTCGCGGCGCGGGGCAGCGACGATCGTGCCCGTGAAGTTGGCCGCATCGAGCGTCAGCCACTCGGGGACCTGCCCCGAGCGCAGGGCATCGGTGACCGCCTTGAACGGCTCCCGCTCGCGCCGCGAGGCGCGCACCTCGACCCGGTCGCCGGGCTTGCAGTGGAACGACGGGACGTTGGTCGGGCGACCGTTGACGGCGAAGTGGCCGTGCGTCACGAGCTGCCGCGCGTGGTCGCGCGACGCCGCGATGCCGAGCCGGAAGACGACGTTGTCGAGCCGGAGCTCGAGGATGCGGAGGAGGTTCTCGCCGGTCACGCCGGGGCGGGACTCGGCCTCCTCGAAGTAGTTGTGGAACTGGCGCTCCAGGACGCGGTAGATCCTGCGGACCTTCTGCTTCTCGCGAAGCTGGAGGCCGTAGTCGCCGACCTTGCGGCGGCGCACGCCGTGTTGACCGGGCGGCGTGGGACGGCGCTCGAAGGAGCACTTCTTGGTATAGCAGCGCGAGCCCTTGAGGAAGAGCTTCGCGCCCTCGCGGCGGCAGAGCCGGCAGACCGGACCAGTGTATCGGGCCATTGATGCCTCTCCCGGCTACACGCGGCGCCGCTTGGGCGGCCGGCAGCCGTTGTGCGGGATGGGCGTCACGTCCGTGATCGCAGTCACCTCGAGGCCGGCGGTCTGGAGCGAGCGGATCGCCTGCTCCCGGCCCGCGCCGGGGCCCTTGACGTAGACCTCGACCTGGCGCATCCCGTGCTCCATCGCCTTCTTGGCGGCGGAGTCGGCGGACAGCG
>DAITNC010000066.1:0-9799 GCA_036834865.1 Candidatus Limnocylindrales bacterium
CCAGGCAGACGCCGACCTTGCCGGTCGCCCGCGCGTAGCCGTCGGCGGCGTGCGCGCCGCCCTGTTCGTGGCGGACCAGCACGTGGCGGAGGGCAGGGTGATCGCCCAGGACGTCGTAGAGCGGGAGGATGACCCCGCCCGGGTACCCGAACAGGACGTCGACGCCCTGCCGGAGGATGGCCTCGCAGACCACGTCCGCACCGATGCGCGCCCGATGCTCGCGACGATCGGCCGCCTCCGCGTGCGCCCGGTTGCCCTCGTGGAGCATCTCGCGGCGAGCACGCTCCACTGCGTCGGCCGCGGGCGTGCCGGCCCCCGGGACGTGGCTCCGTCGCTCCGCCGGCGCCGGTCCGCCGGCTGCCTGCCCCCGGACGGCGGTGCGCCCCTGCCCCGCCCCGCGGCCCGCCGTGGGCCCGTTGGCGCCGTCACCCTTCGTGATCGCCATGCTCGTCGCGTCCTTCCTGGGGCCGCCGCCGGTCCCGCCTGCCCGCTGGTCCGCTAATGAAAAACCCCCGCCGGTCTCCCGGCGAGGGTCCTGTCGGTTCGGTGGTCGTTGCGCCTCAGCGCTCCGTCCGTCGCCCTCCAGGCTCCCGCCGGGAGCCGGTAATAAGGCCCAGGAGGCCAAGAAGGGAGAGGAGAAGAGAGCGGAGGGATACTCGGCCGGAGAGGGACTCCAGCTCGTCGAGGGGCACGGTCACGCGGCGGCCGTCGGTCGTCACGAGGACGACGACGGGGCGGCGATCCTGCCGATCGAAGGAGCCCATGTGGCCAGCTCCGGCTGCGTCCGCCGCGCCTGCGACGGTCCGCGAAGAATAGCAGGCTTCGCGCGATCGTCAATCGCGCGCGCTTTCCGCGCGCGATTGACGCGTGCCGGTCCGGTCGGGGCGATCCGGCGGCCGCCTCTGCTACGCTTCCGCTTCCCACGCGAACGCGCCCCACCCGGAGTCCCACCCGTGCCTGACCCGCGCCCCCGCACTCTCGTCGAGAAGATCTGGGACGACCACGTCGTCGCGCAGGACGAAGGATCGCCGTCCGTCCTGGCGATCGATCTCCACCTGGTCCACGAGGTCACCAGCCCGCAGGCGTTCACCGGCCTGCGCGAGCGCGGCCTGCCCGTGCGCCGGCCGGACCGGACGGTCGCGACCGCCGATCACTCGACGCCGACCACGCCGCACGGCCTCCCGATCGTGGACCAGATGGCCGCGGCCCAGATCCAGCAGCTGACCGACAACTGCCGCCAGTTCGGCATCCCGCTGCATGCCCTGGGATCGGAGACGCAGGGGATCGTCCACGTGATCGGGCCGGAGCTGGGCCTCACCCAGCCCGGCATGACGATCGTGTGCGGCGACAGCCACACCGCCACCCACGGCGCCTTCGGGGCGCTCGCGTTCGGGATCGGGACGAGCGAGGTGGAGATGGTCCTCGCGACGCAGACGCTCCTCCAGCGCGACCCGAAGACGTTCGAGGTCCGCGTGGACGGCCGCCTCCGGCCCGGCGTCGGTGCGAAGGACGTCATCCTCGCGCTCATCGCCCGGATCGGGATCGGCGGCGGCACCGGCCACGTGTTCGAGTACCGCGGCGACGCCATCCGCGCCCTGTCGATGGAGGAGCGGATGACGATCTGCAACATGAGCATCGAGGGCGGCGCGCGGGCCGGGCTGATCGCGCCGGACGACACCACGTTCGAGTACCTCAACGGCCGCCGGCACGCCCCGCAGGGCGCGGCCTGGGACGCGGCGGTCGCGCGCTGGCGAACGCTCCCCTCTGACGACGGCGCCGCCTTCGACAGGTCGATCGTCCTCGATGCGGACGCCCTGCAGCCGATGGTCACGTACGGCACGAACCCGGGCATGGGGATCCCGGTGAGCGGGCGGGTCCCGGATCCCGCGGACGTCGCGGACCCGGGCGCACGGCGGACGCTCGAGCACGCCCTGGAGTACATGGACCTTCGGCCGGGCCAGGCCATCGCCGGCCAGCCGGTGGATGTCGTCTTCATCGGCAGCTGCACGAACAGCCGCATCAGCGACCTGCGCCTCGCGGCGGGCATCCTTCGCGGCCAGCACGTGGCGGACGGGGTTCGCCTGATGGTGGTCCCGGGTTCGGCGCAGGTGAAGGCCCAGGCCGAGCGCGAGGGGCTCCACGAGATCTTCCGTGCCGCAGGGGCAGAGTGGCGCGAGGCCGGCTGCTCGATGTGCATCGCGATGAACGGGGACCAGCTCCGTCCCGGCCAGTACGCGATCAGCACGAGCAACCGCAACTTCGAGGGCCGCCAGGGCAAGGGGGGCCGGACGTTCCTGGCCTCGCCGATGACCGCGGCCGCGAGCGCGATCAGCGGCGTGGTGACGGATCCACGGACGCTCCCGGGCATCGAGCAGCCGGTCGCGGTCGGCGGAGGGCGCTGAGCGTGGGCGAGCCGTTCCGCCAGTTCACCAGCAAGGTCGTCCCGCTGGGCGCCGAGAACGTCGACACCGACCAGGTGGTCCCGGCCCGGTACCTGAAGGTCACCGACAAGGCCGGCCTCGCCGACGCGCTCTTCCACGACTGGCGCTTCAACGAGGACGGGTCGCTCCGGGAGCCCCGGTTCGTGCTTGACCAGCCGGGGATGGCCGGTCGCGGGATCCTGCTGGTCGGCGACAACTTCGGGGCCGGCTCGTCGCGCGAGCACGCCCCCTGGGCGCTGGCGGCGTGGGGGATCCGCACGATCCTCTCCACCTCCTTCGCCGACATCTTTCGCAACAACGCGCTCAAGAACAGCGTCCTGCCGATCGTCGTGGACCCGGCCACCCACGCGCGGCTCTTCCAGCTGGCCGCCGCCGACCCCGACGCGCAGCTCACCGTGGACCTTGCCGAGCAGGGAATCCTGCTGCCGGACGGCACCACGATCGACTTCACGATCGACCCGTTCGCGAGGCGGATGCTGCTCGCCGGGACGGACGAGATCGGCTACGTGATGGCGAAGCTCCCCGAGATCCGGGCCTGGGAGGACGCCCACCCCGGCCGGGTGGACACCCGGATCGAGACGCCGCTCGAGGGTGCGCCGCTGCCCGCCGGCTGACACAATGGGCGTGAGCCCCACTCCGGGTCGGGATCGCGACGTCCGCTCGGCCGACGATCCACCGACCCGCGACGGGAGGCGATGGAGCCTGTCGATGAGCCACGGGACCAACGGGTCGATCCTGCGGGTCGACCTCACGGCCGGGTCGGTCTCCACCGACTCCTTCGACGAGGGCTTCTACCGCCGGTACCCCGGCGGGAAGGCCCTCGCGGCCTGGCACCTCCTCCGGGAGTTCCGGCCGGGCGGCGATCCGTTGGGCCCGGAGAACGTCCTTGTCCTCGCGACGGGCCTGCTTACCGGTGCCCCGATCTCGACGGCGACGCGGTTCAACGCCATCGCCCGCTCGCCGCTGACCGGCGGGTTCGGCGAGTCCGAGGCCGGCGGCTACTGGGGCCCGGAGCTCAAGATGGCCGGCGTCGACGCCATCGTCGTCACCGGGCGGTCGCCGGATCCCGTCTACCTCGCGGTGAAGGACGGCGCGGCGGAGATCCGCGACGCGCGGCACCTCTGGGGGCAGGACCCGCCGGTGGTCCAGGCCGCGATCCGCGCCGAGCTCGACGACCGCCTGGTCCGGGTCCTGCAGATCGGGCGCGCCGGGGAGAACCGGGTGCGCTACGCGATGCTCATGAACGAGCTGCGCCACTACAACGGGCGGACCGGCATGGGCGCGGTGATGGGCTCGAAGAACCTCCGCGCCGTCGCCGTGCGCGGCAGCCGCCGCTATGCCGACCTCGCCCACGACCCGGCGGCCCTCGCCGCGCTCGGCCGGCGCATCTCGAAGCTGGTCCCGGAGCATCCGCAGAGCTGGGACCTGCGCACGAAGGGCACGCCGGGGCTGACCGACGCCATGAACGCCGGCGGGATCCTGCCCACCCGCAACTTCCGGCAGGGCTCCTTCGAGCGCGTCGACGAGATCGACTTCGGCGCCTACCTGGCCCTGCGCAGCGGGACCCGTTCGTGCTACGCGTGCGCCGTGCGCTGCAAGCCGGAGATGGCGTTCAGCGACCGCCACACCGTCACCGACACGTACGACGGGCCCGAGTACGAGGCCGTCGCAGGCTTCGGGTCCGATTGCGCGATCGGCGATCTCCAGGCAGTCGCCCGGGCCAACGAGCTGTGCAACGAGCTGGGCCTCGACGTGATCTCGACGGCGGGGACGATCGCGTTCGCCATGGAGTGCTTCGAGCACGGCCTCATCGGCCCGGGCGACACCGACGGCCTGGAGCTGCGTTTCGGGAACGCCGCTGCGCTGCTGGAGCTGGTCGTACGCATCGCCGACCGCAGCGGCTTCGGCGAGCTGCTGGCCCAGGGCTCGCGGCGGGCGGCCGAGGCCATCGGGGGCGACGCCCCGTCGTTCGCCATGCAGGTGAAGGGCCAGGAGCTCCCGATGCACGAGCCCCGGGGCAAAGTGGGGGTCGGGCTGGGCTACGCGACGAACGAGGCCGGCGCCGACCACCTGGTGGGCTTCCACGACCCGCTGTTCGTGAAGGCGGACTCGGTGCCGTTCCGGTCCGTGGCCGACCTCGGCATCAGCGAGCCGACCGGCGTGCTGGACCTCGGCGAGAAGAAGGTGCGGATCTGGCACACGAGCGAGCGCTGGAACAGCGCTGAGAAGGTCCTGGGCCTGTGCTTCTTCGGCCCCGCCCCACGGTCGCTGATCCAGGTGGCAGACGTGCTGACCGCCGTGCGGGCGGCGACCGGCTGGGACGTCACGGTCGAGGAGCTCCTGGAGGTCGGCGAGCGCGCCGTCAACATGGCCCGCGTCTTCAACGTGCGGGAGGGCTTCACCCGTGCCGACGATCGGCTCCCGGACCGCCTCTTCACCCCGCTGGAGAACGGCGCGCTCGCGGGCACCTCGATCGCGCGGGATGACTTCGAGCAGGCCATCACGGACCTCTACCTGCTCAAGGGCTGGGACCCCACGACGGGCGTCCCCACGGAGGCGCGCCTCCGGAAGCTCGGCCTCGAATGGACCGCCGGTGAGTCGGTCGCGGGCGGCGCGAGCGGAGGCGAGGGCACGTCTGCCGATCCGGGTCGCTGATGGAGGTCCACCTGGGGGGCCATCTCGGCTTCTACGGTCCGGGGAGGCGCTCGCGGTTCAAGGTGCACCTCGACGCGGAGACGACGCTCCTCGAGCTGATCCGCGAGCTGGGGGTCCCGGAGGCCGAGATCGACCTCGCGGCGGTCAACCTGGCGATCGTCTCGCTCCACGAGGCGCGGGTTGGAGACGCCGACCGCCTGGACCTCTACCCGCCGATGGGCGGCGGAGCGCCGACGGGCACGCTCAGGCTCGGCGGTACTCACCGGCATCGCGGGCCATGAGCCGGAAATCGACCATGTCCCGCCGGATCGCGGTCGTCGACCCGCCTATGCGAGCGCTGGCCGCTCGAACGCCTTCCCGAGCAGGTGCTCGTCGAGGAACGCGAGGACCGTGGCGTACCAGAGGCGGGCATTCGCCGGCTTGAGGACCCAGTGGTTCTCGTCGGGGAAGTAGAGGAACCTGGCGGCAACTCCGTGGCGGCGCAGGTCCGTCCAGAGGCGGAGCGCCTCGCTCACCGGGACTCTGAAATCCTGCTCGCCGTGGATGACCAGCATCGGCGTCCGGATCGCCGCGACGTGCTCGCTCGGCGACTCGCGGATGTAGCGAGCAGGGTCGCGATACGGGTCGCCGAGCTCATGCTCCATGAACACGCCGGTGTCCGTGGTGCCGTGGAAGCCGCGCAGCTCCCAGAGGCTGGCGTGCGTCACGATCGCCCGGAAGCGGTCCGTGTGCCCGGCCACCCAGTTGGCCATGTAGCCGCCGAACGAGCCGCCCATCAGGGCGGTCCGCGATGCGTCCAGGTCGGGGCGCCGAAGCGCTCCATCGACCGCGGCCATCACGTCCGTGTACGGCGCGGCGCCCCAGTCCACCCAGCCGCGCTGGATCATCGCCTGCCCGTACCCGAGCGAGATCGCGGGGTCGGGCCCGAGGACGGCAAAGCCGCGGGCCACGAGGATCTGCGCGTTCCAGCGCCAGTGCCACGTGTTCCACGACCCCAGCGGGCCGCCGTGCACGAACACGACGAGCGGCGCCGACGCCTCCGCGGAGGCGTCGGCCGGCCGGACCAGCCACGAGCCGATTGGCGTGCCGTCCGTGGCGACGGCTGTCAACCGCTCCACGACGCCGGGCGCGACGATCCCGCCCTCGTCGATCGAGTTGACGAGCTCGGCCGGGGCCTGGTCCCCGGCGCGCGTGTCCAGTCGGACGATCCGCGGCGGGGACGCGATCGTGGATCGAAGCGCGTAGAGCCAGGTCCCGTCCGGGGACGGGCACAGGTCGGAGTACGCGCCCGTCGCGGCGAGGCGGGTGACCCGGCCATCGACCTCGCCGCCGATCTCGACGCGATAGACGGCGATATGGCCGTCGTCGTCCGCGGTGAAGAAGATGGCCCTGCCGTCCGGCGCCCAGACTGGCGCGTTCGGCCAGCGGTCGAGGTCCGCGGCGAGCACTCGCTGCACGCCCGTCGCGAGATCGACCAGCACGAGCCGGGCCTGCTGGGCCGTCCTGGCGTCTCCGCGCGTGAACCGGAGCGCAGCCACGCTGCGCCCGTCGGGGGAGCAGGCCGGCGCGTCGTACCACGCGTCGCCGGGCGTGAGGACGCGCGACTCGCCGGTGGCGAGGTCGTACGCGACCAGGTCCTCGGCCAGCGAGGGGATCGCGCTCGCGTCGTTGCGCGACGCGACCACCGTCCTGCCGTCCGGCGTGAGGTCGGCCCCCGTCTCCTCGAACGCGAAGGTGGAAGCCCCGGGCTCCAGGTCGCGCGGCGCCACGAGGCGCGCCTCGGGTCCAGCCGGAAGTGCCGCCGCGAAGAGATGCCGGCGCCGCGGCGCCAGCCAGTGATCCCAGTACCGGATCGGATAGTCGTCCTCGAAGAGGAGCGCCGTGACGCCGGCCTCCCGCCGGGCCTTCGCCCGTTCGGCGTCCTCCGCGAACGTGGCGGCGCCGACGTGGAGACCGCTCCCGAACGCGATGACGGGCGCCCCGCGCGACACGGCAAGGCCGTCGACCCCGCCCGCCGGCGCGGCAAGGAGGCGCGCCTCGCCGCCGTCCGGCGGCAGGAGCCACAGGGCGTGGGTGGGCTCCTCCCGGGTGACCGCCGCAGGGTCGGGCTTCGCATCGGGATCGGGCCGGCTGGACGTGAAGAGCAGCGAGCCGTCGGGCAGGAAGGCGGCCCCGCCGGCTTCGCCCGCGACGGAGCGCGTCAACCGGCGAGCCGCCACCGCGTCGGTCGGGTCGACCTGCCAGAGGGCGGTGGTCATCTTCTTGCCTTCCGCGTCGGGCCTGCCCACGGCAACGACCAGGCGGCGCCCGTCGGGGCTGATCCGGAGGGACGAAAGGCGGGGGAGCGCCAGCATGCGGTCGAAGTCGAACGGATCGCTCATGCCTGGAATGATCGCACCGCCGGAGCCTCCGAATGAGCAGGCGGGGCTACGCTCCTCGCGCCGCCCGCACCCAGCCCAGGAAGGTCCGGGTCCGTTCGGCGACGGCCGCCCGGTCCCCACCGAGCATCAGATCCGCCGCGTAGAGGTGCCCGCCAACGCCGACGCATGCCGCGCCGGCCGCGAACCAGGCCCTCGTCGCCGCTTCGGTCGCCTCGACGTTCGTGGGCATGATCCGGGATGCGGGGCTGGGGCCCAGGAAGTTGCGCACGAAGGCCGGACCATCGAAGGCAGCCGCGGGGAAGAGCTTGACGATCTCGCAGCCAAGCTCCTCGGCGTCGGCGATCTCCGTTGCGGAGCCCGCACCGGGGATGTAGGCGATGCGGCGGCGATTGCACAGCCGGGCAACATCCGCGCTGAGCGACTGGCCCACGATGAAGCTGGCGCCGGCCGCGATGAAGAGCGCCGCGGTGGGGGCGTCGATGATCGTGCCCGCGCCGAGGATCACGTCCGGCAGCTCCCGGCTGACGCGCCGGGCCAGGTCCGCGAACGTGGCGTAGGCGAACTCGCCGCGGTTCGTGAACTCGACGACGCGCGCTCCGCCGTCCCGGCAGCCCGCCACGAACGCGAACGCAGCCTCCGCGTCAGGTGCGACGAAGGTGGGGACGGCGCCGCCATCAAGGATGGCGGCGAGGACGTCGAGCCGGTGGTGCCATGGCATCGGGACAGGTGCTCCTTCAACGCTCCGGCAAGGGCCGCTGCGGGCGACGCGCGCCCATCGTCCCTGGTACGTCGCCGCAATCATGGCGCGCCGCTGTTCCCGGCGCCACAATTCACGTGTGGACCTCCCCGTCAACGTCGTCGACCTCGCGGTCGTCGGCATCGTGATCCTCGCGGCCGTGTTCGGCTGGCGTTCGGGCGCGCTCCCCCAGGTGCTGGGCCTGGCCGGGGCCGCGGCGGGCGTCGCGGTGGTCATCCTCGTGGTGCCCGCCGCCGCCGGCATCCTGGACCACTTCGATCCGCCGGTCCGCGCGTTCTTCGCGTTCGGGGGCGCATTCCTGGTCGTCGGGGTTGCCGAGGCGGTCGGCTCGACCGTGGGCACCTCGATGCGGGACCGACTGGGTGGCCGCGTTGCCAACCGCGTCGACGCAGGGCTGGGCTCGCTCTTCGGGATCGCCCAGGCGTTCGTGCTCGCCTGGCTCGTCGGAGGACTGCTGGCGACGGGGCCCGTCCCCTCGCTTGCGCGCGAGGCCCAGCGAAGCCTCGCCATGCGAACTCTGCTGGGGGTGTTCCCGCCACCGTCGGACGTTGCAGGGCAGCTCGGGAGCCTGATCGACTCGTCCGGGCTCCCCCAGGTCTTCAGCGGCCTGGAACCTCAGCCCGCGCCGCCAGTTCCCGTCGCCGGGGGCGCTGAAGCGGCGCGGATCGCGGCTGCAGCCAATGCCAGCGTCGTCCGCGTGGAGTCGCAGGGTTGCGCCCAGATCTTCACCGGAACGGGCTTCGCGGTTGCACCCAACTTCATCGTGACCAACGCGCACGTGGTGGCCGGCGCGACGGACGTCGCCGTGACCGGCGACGCGACGGGTCGCCGCGTGCGCGGCACCGTGGTCTTCTTCGACCCGGAGCTGGATGTCGCGCTGATCAGGACACCCGACCTCGTCCTTCGGCCGCTCGTGCTCGCGGCGGCGGCGCCCGTCCGCGGGACGGTTGGAGCGGCGCTGGGACACCCGAACGGCGCCGACCTGGCAGTGATCCCGGCCGCCGTCTCGGCGGAGATTCGCGCCACGGGGCGCGACCTGTACGGGACCCACACGGTGGTCCGCGACATCCTGGAGCTTCGCGCGGCCATCCAGCCCGGGGACAGCGGCGGACCGTTCGTCCTCGCGGATGGGAACGTGGGCGGCGTCGTCTTCGCCGATTCGCGAACGGACACGGCGGTGGGCTACGCGCTCGACCCGCTCGCCGTGGCCAACCGGGTCCTCCCGCTGCTCGGCCGAACGGCAGCCGTGGACACCGGCGCCTGCCTTCGCTGAGCGACCTACACTGCCCGTCGACACCGCACCGCTCGCCGTCCCGGATCGCCAACCGCGAGGACCCCTGATGACCGACCGCGCCGACCACCCGTACAACCTGCCGAGCGACCCGGCCAAGCGCCACAGCGCGGCGCTGACGGACGGGCCCGACCGCGCCGCCGCGCGCGCCATGCTCAAAGCGATCGGGTTCACCGATGCTGACCTGGCCCGGCCGCTGATCGGCGTGGCGACGACGTGGATCGAGACGATGCCCTGCAACTTCAACCAGCGCCGGCTGGCGGAGTTCGTCAAG
>DAITNC010000067.1:0-9687 GCA_036834865.1 Candidatus Limnocylindrales bacterium
CACGCGAAGTCGATCATCGTGATCAAGCGGTCGATGGGCCGCGGCTACGCGGGCATCGACAACGAGCTCTACGGCAACCCCAAGACGGGCATGCTCTTCGCCGACGCGAAGGACGGCCTGGGCCAGCTGGTGGCGGCCGTCAAGGCACTCTGAGCCGCGCCTCCCACTCCGACGCGCTCCCCCGGCCCCGGCGGCAACGCCGGGGCCGAGCGATTCCCGGGCGCCGTCTTCAGGCGGGCCGGACCAGCTCCATCCGGATCCGCTTGTTGATGCGCCCCTTGGACTCGTAGCCGGTCACGCGGATCGTGCCGACCTCCCGGGTGTTGGCGACGTGGGTGCCGCCGTCGGCCTGCAGGTCCAGGCCCACGATCTCGATGGTCCGGATCTGCTCGATGCCCTCGGGCAGCAGGTTGATCTTCGTGCGGATCAGGTCCGGGATCGCGAACGCCTCATCGCGCGGCAGCACGTTGACGCGGACGTCTCGCGCGCGGAGCAGCTCCTCGTTGACCGTCGTCTCGATCGCGCCGACGAGCTCGCCGGACATCCGCTCGAACTCGAAGTCCATCCGCCCGCCCCCGGGCTCCATGTTCCCGCCGGTCACTAGCGCCCCGTAGTCGCGCCAGACGACCCCGCAGAGCGCGTGCAGCGCGGTGTGCGTCCGCATCAGGGCGAGCCGGCGATCCCAGTCCAGGTCGGCGGTGAAGATCGCGGCCGCGCCCGACCCGTCGAAACCACCCGGAGCAGGGGGCTCCTCGCCGGGCTCCAGCTCGTGCCAGATCTCGTCGCCTGCCTTCCGGGCCGCGACCACGTGCCACGTCCTGCCGTCCGCGGTACGCAGCACGCCGCGGTCGGCCGGCTGCCCCCCGCCGCCCGGGTAGAAGACCGTGCGATCGAGGAGGACGAGGGCGCCCCTGCCGGCCTCCGCGGACGGCTCCACGGCGCGGACTCGCGCCTCGACGCTGCGGGCGTAGGCGTCGACGTAGCAGACGTTGTCGCTCATGGACGAACGGTACCCCGTGCGCGACCCGCGCGACGGAACCGCTGCGCCCGTGCACCGAATCGGGACCGAAGTACTGGGTCGGGCAGGACTACCCGGTACGAACGTCCCATGGTCGTGGGACGGCTTCTCACGCAACGTTCCGGGTACGCGCCACAGCAGCGATCCTCGAGAGGCGCGAGAGGATCGCACCGCTCTCATCCGCGCCATTCATCTCGACTGCGCCAGGAGTGCCCACGTGAAGCCGTCGCTGAAGTCCCGACTCTTCGGAATTGCCGTCACGCTCTCGGTCTTCGCCGCGTTCTTCTCCCCGCTGGTCGCGAAGCGCTGGTAAGCCCTCCCTTCGGGAACGCCCGGGACGCGGAGCCCTCCCCGCCGACCGATCAGGCGCCCCGTCCGCGCCGAACGAGACCCGGACCGGCCGGTCCGGGTCTCTTCGCGTCCGCGGCCAGGTCATCCACGAGCCCAAGCCGGAGCGCGACCGTCGCCGCCTCTACCCGGCCGGAGACCCCGAGCTTCGC
This sequence comes from Candidatus Limnocylindrales bacterium, assembly GCA_036834865.1. Classification (GTDB taxonomy): domain Bacteria; phylum Chloroflexota; class Limnocylindria; order Limnocylindrales; family CSP1-4; genus CTSoil-043. The sequence goes on from DAITNC010000067.1 coordinate 1,519, forward strand.
GAGGATGTTTCCGACGTGGACCCCCACGGTCTTCTCGCTGATGTAGAGGCGCTCACCGATCTCACGGTTCGTGCGGCCGGCCACGACCTCCGCCAGCACGCCTCGCTCCCGGACGCTCAGGCCGAACGTCTCCGCGGTGCGTCGTTCAGCCGCGGATACTGTCGAGTCGGCGCGGGCCGCACGCACGTTGGTCAGGACGTTCCGGCCGGCCGGTTCCGTGACGGGCGCCGCGGGAGCGGCAAGGTGCTCCAGCGCCCCCGCGGGAAGCGCGATCCGGGCTCGTGCGGCCAGGTCCGCGACCGCACGCAGGAGTGGCAGGGCGGGCAGGCTCGCCGCGATCCTGGCGGCCTCGAGCAGGGGCTCGCGCGCCTCCTCGCGCCGCCCGCGCCGCTCTCCCTCGGCGGTCCCGGCGGCGAGGATCGCCGCCGCCTGGCGGCGGCGGGCACGGGCAATGTCGTACGGACGACCCAGCGTGACCCACCGCTCGGCGACGGCGGACCAGGCCGCCGGATCGTCGCGGCCGATCACCCGCAGGAGGTGCGCCCGGGCAGTGGCGAGCTCGGCGTCCACCTCGCGGCGCGCGAAGACGTCGGCGGCGACGCGGGATGCCTCGACCATCCGCTGCGCCTCGCCCAGGACCGCGTCCGCCCGGGTGCGGATCGCGGCGAGCGTCGCGAAGTCGCGTCGGTCGCGCGCGGCTTCCGCGACGTCGGCCGCCACGGCGAGCACGGTGCCGGCGGTGGGCGCGGCGAGCACCCAGTCCTCGGTGGTCCGGACGCGATCCCACGCGGCGTCGGCCACCCGGCGGGCGTCCGCGGGATCTCCCCTCCAGAGCGCGAGGGAGGCTGCGGCCTGGTAGGTGGGAACGGCGTACTGCGTGTCGGCGATGAGATCCAGCTCCACGAGCAGGCGGCCCAGGATCCGGCTGGCCTCTTCGCCGGCGGAGAGCTCCGTCTCCACGGTGATGAACCCGACCGCGGCATGGACGAAGGCGATCCCTGCCGGCGCCCACGCGAGCGCATGCATCGAGAGAGCGCGCGCCTCCTGCCAGCGCCCGAGCGAGAAGAGCGAATCGACGGCGCCGCCCCGCAGGCGGTTGCCGTGCACAGCTTCCAGCCCGGCCGCTTCCGCAGCCGCGATCCCCGCCTCCGAGACCCGCACTGCCTCCTCCCGGCGCCCCTCGACGTACAGGATCGTGGCGAGGTTGGCGCGCGCACGGAACGCGTCGTCCAGCCGGTCGAGGCGGACCGCGATGGCGAGCGCCCGCTCCATCCGGGCGACGGCGGATTCGGGGCGGCCGAGCCAACCGTCCACGACGCCGAGCGTGCAGAGCGCGTGCCCGAGCCACGCGTCGCCCGCCGGTCCGCGGGACTCCGCCAGGCGGATCGCGTCCTCCGCCAGGTGCTCGGCCTCGTTGAAGGAGCCCTCCAGCATCCGGATCTGGCCCATGGTCGCCAGCACGCGCGCCCGCTCGAGCGTCTCGGTCCGCGGCAGGAGCTCGAGGGCGCGAGCGTGGGCGCCGAGCGCTCCCTCGCGGTCGCCACTCTCCCAGCGAAAGACGCCCAGGCGATCCCACGCGACCGCGAATGCGACGCGATCGCCGGACGGGATCCCGCTTGCCAGCGCCGATTCCGCGAACGCGGCCGCACGGCCCGGGTTGCCGGCCGCGAGCGCCGCCTCGGCGGCCCGCCGCAGGAGCTCCACGTCGGGATGGTCCGAGGCGTCGTCGAGGGTCGGCGTGGCCGGTACGGTCAGCTCGATTGCCAGCTCCAGGTTCCCCAGGGCGTCCGCGCCCGCGCCGACCCCTTCCGCGACGGCGGCCGCCCGGAGGGCCGCCTCCCGCGCACGAGCGGGTTCGTACGCCCGGAGCCAGTGGCGCGCGGCCTCGGCCGGATGGGCGGCGAGCGCGGTGGCGACCGCGGCGTGCATGCGCCGGCGCTGATCCGGGAGCAGGTCGGTGGCGATCGCCGCGGCGACCAGCTCGTGGCGAACGCGGACACGGCTTCCCGAAGGGTCGTGGGGAGCGAGCGGGAGCGTCACAGCGAACCGCTCGCGAAGCGCCTCCTGGAGGCCGGCGGCAAGGTTGCCGTCCAGCATCCCGTGGCCGGACCTGGGGCGGCCGGCGGTCGGTCGAGCCCGGCGCCCTTCGCCAAGCTGGTACTCGGCGTCCACCGCGGCCAGCTCCTCGGGCGTCAGGGGGCCTTCGGCCATCGCGAGCGCCCGCAGCACGCTGCGGCAGTCCGCGGATCGATGCGCAACCCGGCCGAGCACCAGCTGCGCGAGCGGCGCCGTCAGCGACGCCCCGGAAATCTCGCGCCGAGCCTCCAGGACCTCCTCGGCAATCAGCGGGTTCCCACGCGATCGCTCCGCAACGAGCAGGAGCAGCGGAGCCGATGGACGCTCACCCTCGTGCGCTTCGATCAGCGCGCCCACGTCGGGCTGGCTCAGCGGGCCGAGATAGATCCGGGCGACGCCGCGCGGCCCGCTCTCGATCGCCTCGAGCGTCCGGCGAAGCGGGTGCGTCCTGGTCAGCGCGTCCGGCTGGTAGGTCCCGGCGAGGAGGAGCGGGAGGTGCCCGGCGGTCCGGGCCAGGAACGCAACCAGGTCCCGCGTCGCCGCGTCCGTCTCGTGCAGGTCCTCGAGGAAGAGGACGACGGGGCGGTCGGCGGCCAGCCGGCCCAGCAGGCTGCGAAACGCCTCCAGGGTCCGTTCCGTGCGCCGCTCAGGGCCGCCTGGCCGCGGCCGGTCGATGGTCGGAGCGCCCGGGATCCCGGCAAACAGCGGGCCGAGGAGCTCCGCGGCAGGATTGAGGAGGGCCGCCACGTGGGATGGAGCGAGCGTCCGCAGGTGCGCCTGGAGGGCGGCCCGGACCGGCCGGTATGGGTCGCCACGCCACGCCGGAAGTCCGTCGCTCCGGAGGTGGGTGAGCGCCAGGTCCGGCGCCGCGACGATTCGAGCCTCCAGCTCGTCCAGGAGACGGCTCGAGCCCATGCCGCTGGAGCCCGCCAGGAGGAGCACGCCGCCGCGCCCCCCGGCCGCATCGGTGACCGCAGCGTGGAGCTGCTCGAGCTCGCGTCGACGGCCGATGAAGCGCGCCGGCCCGCGACCATGTGCCATGCCGGCATTCTACGGACCGGCGGCGGCAGCCGAGGGTAGACTCCCCGGATGCCACCGGAGCCCCATCCCGCCAACACGCTCAACGAGCTGTCCGGGGAGGAGTGGCTCTACTTCACGAAGTCGGTCCTGACGACCGCCTACCCGTCGGAGCTCGGGCACGCCCTGCGGCGGGCCCACGGCGCGAACAAGCCGCCGCGGCTCATGGCACGGCTGATCGAGTTCTTCACCCGCCCGGGCGAGCTGGTCCTGGATCCGTTCGCCGGCGTCGGGGGCACCCTGCTGGGCGCCGCGATTGCTCGAGGCCCGCGCCGTGCGCTCGGGTTCGAGCTGGACCCGCGCTGGGCCGCGGTCTACGCGAACGTCGTCGCCGCGGCGATCGCGGAACGTGACGGCGCCGGGCCACTCCTTGCCGACCTTGGGTCGGCCGACCCGGCCGGCGTCCGCACGTTCGACCCCGCGGGCTGCGAACTTCGCGTCGGCGACGCGCTGGAGCTCCTGCCGACCCTGCCCGACGGTAGCATCGACTTTGTGGCCACCGACCCGCCGTATACCGTCCAGCTGCCGATGACGATGGCCGGCGGGCACCTTGCGACTGCGCACGCGAACCGCCGGACCGACTATGCGATGGTCTCCGCGGATCCGGCGGACTTCGCCAACGCACCCTCGCACGATGCATACCTGGCGCTGATGGAGCGAACGTTCGTCGAGGTCCTCAGGGTGCTCCGCCCGGGACGCTACGCGGCAGTGATCGTGCGCGATGCCTACCTGGAGGGCCGCTATCGCTTCACCGGCGCGGAGCTTGCGGCGCGCGCCGAGAACGCCGGCCTCGTGCCCAAGGGCGACCTGATCTGGTACCAGGCCGGGACGAGGTTGCGGCCGTACGGATACCCGCGGGCGTTCGTGCCGAACATCGCGCACCAGCACATCGTGGTGCTCCGAAAGGAGCCGCCCGGTCCACGCCGTCAGGCGCGGGCGCGCGCCGAGAGGTAGGCCATGAGGACGTCCTGGTCGGAGTCGCCCGCCTCCGTCGTGGGCGCCGTGTCGTCGGCGACGATGTCACCGAGGGTCATCCGGTGGAGCCAGCCCTGCCGGCCGTCGGGCGTGACCACCCGGCGATACGTGCCGTGCTGCTCCAGGACCTCCACCTCGTCGCCTTCGTCAAGGGAGTCGACGGCCAGGCCAAGCTGCTCGTCCGGACGGTCGAGGAGTCGAACGAGGCGGTACCGGACCACCTTGCGCTGACCGCCAGCGGCCGGCGCGCCCTGTACCCCGAACGTGAGGTTGGCGTGCTCCGCGCCGTTTCGGACCGGGTCCGACTTGCGGGCAGCGAGCAGCGAGGGGCGGCGCCATCGCGGGAGATTGACGTCCGTGCCACCGGTCCCGGGATCGACCCCGACGTAGGCCGGGGCCAGGTCGGCCCCGAAGTTCGCGTATGGCGAGGCTGCGGCAGCCGCGAGCTCGGCCTCGGACGCGGTCGGCTCTTCGTCGCGGCGCTTCTTGCCGAAGAGCATGAACGCGAGCGCGAGCGTGGTCGTCGTCGAGAGGAGGGTCGCGAGCGGCGCAAGTCGCGAGAGCTGCCCGAGCCGGTCGTTCCCGGGCAGGCCCGGGATGCCCGCGGCAAGGGGTGCCTGCGGGTTGCCGCCACCGGCATCCGCACCGGTCGCCGCATCGGCGCCGGACACAGCGCCAACGGAGCCCGGCGAGCTTCCGCCCGGCACACCGGCCCCGGCGGCCGTACCGACCGAGGGAGCGCCTTGCGAGGATGTCGATCCCCAGGAGCCCGAGCCGGCCGAGCCCGGTCCGCTGGGCTGCGCCTGGTCCGGGCCGGAGCCAGACGAGGCGCCCGTGCCCGCGGAAGCCGGCTCGCTGCCGCCGGAGCCACCCGGGCTTCCGGCGACGGACCCGCCCGCGGCTCCGCCCGGCAATCCTCCAGTGGTCGCGCCGCCAGCTGGGCCGCTTCCGTCGCCACCGGGGATCGTTGATCCTCCGACGGCCGGCAGGCCCGAACCTGTCGTCGTTGAGGTGGGCGCGGGAGCCGGCGTCGGCGTCGCGGCGGGGGAGCCGGCCGGCGTCGGGGTCGGGGTCGCGCCGGGTGTTCCAGCCGGTGTCGGCGTCGGCGCGGGGGTTGGGGTCGCAGTCGGCTTCGGCGTGGGCGTTGGCGCGGGAGCTGGCGTCGGCGTCGGTGTGGCGCCGGGTGTTCCAGCCGGTGTTGGCGTTGGCGCGGGGGTTGGAATCGGAGTGGGCGTTGGCGTTGGCGTTGGCGCGGGGGTCGGGGTCGGACTGGGCGTTGGGGTCGGAGCGCTGATCGTCACGGTGCCGCCCGAGATCGAGCCATCGAACTTGCCGCGCCCGCTCGAGGTGAAGTCGACCTGGTGAGCGCCGGCCGGCAGGGTGCTCTGGTACGTGTAGGTCACCCCGACCTTCGGCGTGCCGCTTGTCGGCGCCATGTCGATCGCAGGTCCGCCGTCGATCGAGACGCGGACCCAATCCGCCGCGGAGCTCTCGTGGTTCAGGTAGACCACGGAGAACGTGACGAGCGTCGTGGTGGTGCCGCTGGCGGGCGAGATCGAGGGGCTCGAGAGCACGGTGGACCCCGAGGTCGCACCGGCTGGACCCGCAAGGGCTGCCAGCCAGAAGACCACGACCGCGATGACGCTGAAGGCGGTACGTCCGCGCGTGCGGATGGAGGTTCGGAAGACCACGTTCCTCGATCCAGGTGGTGCCGTGTCTGGGGAGACCCCGGTCCAGCCGAGCATCGTCGTTCGCACTGCGCAGATAAATGGTACTGGCGTCCGGTTGCGGGTAGGCCGGATGCGTCATCCGAGTGCGGCGATCTCCCTATTGGTGACAGAACGCAACGCCCAATACGCGCGGCGCATTACCCCGAGAGGGTGATTGGGGTTCGGCCGGTCGTCGGCGACGATTGGGAGCATGTGGAACCAGCGTCGCCGGCCGTCCGCGGGTTCGCGTGTCCTGCCGCTCGCCATCGCGGGGCGCACCATCGCCGGCGTGGGCTGGCTGGCAGCGGGTCTCGCCGCCGGCTGGGTGGTCTTCGCAACGCCGATCCTGGCAGGGACCGTCAACCTCTCGTCTAGATCCGCCACCGCACCACTCATCGGCGCGGCAGTCTGGGCGGTGGCCCTGACAGCCCCGACCGTCTTCGTCGTGCTCGGGGTGATCCGCCTGGCCGGCGCCGCGACACATCTCGGCGGCCGCCGCGGACCGGTCCGGCCCGTCCACGCCATGGCGGCGCGACTCCCTGGGGGCGTGGAGACGATCCCCACGATCCGCCTGCCCGACGGCCACCGCGTCCCGGACGTCGTCCTGGGACCGCACGGCATCGCCTTCTTCGAGCCGCTCCCCCCGCCCGCCGGGACACGCCACGTCGGCGGCCGCTGGGAGGCACGATTCGCAGGCGGCACGTGGCGGCCGATCGAGAACCCGCTGGACCGGGCCGCTCGCACCGCGGACAGCCTGCGCAGGTTCCTCGCGGAGGGCGACCGCGACTTCGTCGTGCGCGTGCACGCGGTGGTCACCTCGAGCGAGCCCCAGGTCGAGCGCACCGACACCTGCGCGGTGGTCGCCCTGAGGGACGTGCCCGGCTGGATCGCCGCGCTTCCGGCGCAGCGGGGCCTCTCTCCGGATCGTCTGACGCAGCTTCGCGAGATCCTGGAAGAGTTGGCCTCGCAGGCGTAGGGTGCCCGCGGGACGCGGACTGCGGGCACGGCGGCCGTCCCGGTCGGGTCGAACCGCAACCGAATCGCCACTTGCGCGCCGCGCCGACCTGCGCCACACTGCGCCGACAATGCAGATCACGACCGTCGCCTGGCTCATGTGTATGCGCTGGCGGCCCCGTCACGTGGAGGATGGGGCCTCGAGCGCCTGATCGGCCTGCAAGGGTCGAGCCGGGGGCCCGAGGCCGGGTCCCGGGGCCGCAGTCCAGCTGGACTGCGGCTCTTCTGTTCTCCGGGCAGCGAGACGGCAGCCGCAGAACGCAGGGCCGGCGGCGAGGACGTCCCTCCCCGCCCGCTGACCAGGGACCCCGCATCGACCAGTCCCCAGATCGCGACGGAGTGACCCAGATGTCCGACCAGCCCCAGTACCGACCCGAGACGCTCGCCATCCACGCCGGCCAGAAACCGGACCCGACGACGAATGCACGCGCGGTCCCGATCTACGCGACCACGTCGTACGTCTTCAACGACGCCGACCACGCCTCCCGGCTCTTCGCCCTGCAGGAGTTCGGGAACATCTATACCCGGATCATGAACCCGACGACCGACGTCTTCGAGCAGCGGGTCGCCGCGCTCGAGGGAGGCGTCGGCGCCCTTGCGTTCGCCTCCGGCCAAGCGGCGGAGACGGCCACGATCCTCAATCTCGCCCGCAGCGGGGACAACCTCGTCAGCAGCAGCAGCCTCTATGGCGGGACCTACAACCTCTTCGCCTGGACGCTGCCGAAGCTGGGGATCACGACTCGCTTCGTGGACGGCTCGGACCCCGCGAACTTCGCGCCGGCCATCGACGCCAACACGAAGGCGATCTACCTGGAGACCATCGGCAACCCGCGCCTCGACGTGCCCGACATCGCGGCGATCGCCGACGTCGCCCATGCCCACGGGATCCCGCTGGTCATCGACAACACGTTCGCGCCGATCCTGACCCGGCCGATCGCGCACGGGGCGGACATCGTGATTCACTCCGCGACGAAATGGATCGGCGGTCACGGGACGTCGATCGGTGGCGTGGTGGTGGACGGCGGCACGTTCGACTGGCGCGCCTCTGGACGCTTCCCGGATTTCGTGGAGCCCGATCCCTCGTACCACGGCATCAGCTACGTGGAGGCGGTGGGCAACCTCGCCTTCATCATCAAGCTGCGCGTCCAGGGGCTCAGGGACACCGGGGCTGCCCTCTCGCCGTTCAACTCCTTCCTGTTCCTCCAGGGCCTCGAGACGCTCCCGTTGCGGATCGAGCGCCACTCCTCGAACGCGCTGACGGTTGCGCGCTGGCTGGAGCAGGACCCCCGCGTCACCTGGGTGAGCTACCCCGGCCTGG
>DAITNC010000068.1:0-5357 GCA_036834865.1 Candidatus Limnocylindrales bacterium
GTCGAGACGCTCGCGCCCGCGGCCGTCGAGGCGACCGCGGGCGAGCCGTCGGGGGTGCCTGTCGAGGCCGAGACGGAGGTGGTGGACACGCTCGCGGATGAGCCACGCGCGACGCCCGGCGCCTCGTCAGGGAAGGTCGGTTGACGTGGCCAGGATCGTGATCGACCCTGTGACCCGGATCGGCGGCCAGTTGCGAATCGAGGTCGAGGTCGCCAACGGCGTCGTCAGCGACGCGTGGAGCTCGGGGACGATGTTCCGCGGCCTGGAGCTCATCCTCAAGGGACGCGACCCGCGCGACGCGTGGCTCTTCGCCCAGCGAGTCTGCGGTGCCGCGACGGGCGTTCACGCACTGGCGTCCGTGCGGGCCGTGGAGAACGCCCTCGGCGTGACCGTACCCCGGAATGCCCGGCTGGTCCGGAACGTGATCGCGGGCGCGGAGTTCGTCCGGGACCACGTCGTCCACTTCTACCACATGCATGCGCTCGACTGGGCCGACGTCCTCTCGGCGACGACGGCCGATCCGGCCGCAACGTCGACGCTTGCCCGGTCGATCAGCGACTGGCCGAACTCCAGCGCTGCGGACTTCCTCGGGGCAAGGGACAGGCTCGCGACGTTCGTCAAGTCCGGGCAGACGGGACCGTTCGCCAACGGCTACTGGGGGCACCCGGCCTTCCGGCTGTCGCCCGAGGCGAACCTCATGATCGTGGCCCACTACCTGGAGGCGCTGGACTGGCATCGCACGTTCAGCCGAATCCACACGCTCCTCGGCGGCAAGAACCCGCACCCGCAGACCTTCCTGGTGGGCGGGATGGCCCTCACCCCGCCCTGGGGCGGCCCGAGCCAGGCCCTGCCCGGTGAGCATCCGTCGCTGGTCGAACGGAATGCGCCGACGGCCCTGAGCCCGCGTGGCCTGGCCGACATCTCCGACCTGATCTCCTCGGCAACGGCATTCGTCGACCAGGTCTACGTGCCCGACGTGCTGGCCATCGCGCGGCAATACGGGGAGTGGGCCGGGATCGGCACGGGCATCGGCAACTACCTTTCGTTCGGCGAGTTCCCGGAGGACGATTCCAGCCAGCCGGCCCTCCTGCTGCCGCGGGGCCGGATCATGGACCGGAACCTCACCACCCTGGACACGGTCGACCAGGCCGGGATCGCGGAGACGGTCGCCCACTCCCACTACACGTACGACGGCGGCGACGGAGTCTCCCGGCATCCCTGGGAGGGGCAGACCGCGCCCCGGTACGGGGGACCGACGCCGCCCGTCACGACGCTCGCCGGCTCGGCAAAGTACAGCTGGCTCAAAGCCCCCAGGTATGTCGACGAGCCGATGGAGGTCGGGCCGCTGGCCCGAATGCTGGTCGGTTACGTCGGGCAGGTGGGCGCGGTGCGCGACGTGTTCGCGAGCGCCGCCGCCGGGCTCGGCGGGGGACCGGAGCTGGTCTCGGGCACCCTCGGCCGGACGGTCGCGCGGGCGCTCGAGGCACAGGTCATCGCGAAGCGGCTCGCCGGGTGGCGCGACGACCTCGTCGCGAACATCGCCTCCGGTGACCTCGCGCTCGCCGACATCACGCATTGGAACCCCGAGACCTGGCCGCGCCAGGTCCAGGGTTACGCATTGGGCGAGACATCCCAGGGCGCCCTCGGCCACTGGCTGAAGATCCGAGACGCCAGGATCGACGCATACCAGCTGATCGACGCGAGCACGTGGAACGCCTCGCCGCGCGACGACCGGGATCACCGCGGGGCGCTCGAGCAGGCGCTGGTCGGGACGCCGGTCGAGGACGCCAGCCGGCCGCTCGAGATCCTGCGGACCGTCCACTCGTTCGATCCCTGCACAGCGTGCGCGGTCCATGCCTACGACCCGCAGGGTCGTGGCCCGATCGAGATCAGAATCGTCCCCGGAGGCGTGGGATGACCGCACGGTCTGAGGCAGTCCCGGCGACGTTGCCGGCCCAGGATGGCCCGGTCGCGCCGGCGCGCGAAGAGGAATCGGGCACCCAGCGCGAGGGCCGCGCTCCGCTCTACGTCTGGCAGCTCCCCGTTCGGCTCTCGCACTGGGTCACCGCCGGCTGCATCGTGATCCTGAGCCTCACCGGTGGCTACATCGCCGATCCCTTCCTGGTCGCGCCGGGTGGCTCGGTCATGTCGACGGTGCGGTTCGTGCACATCGCGACCGCGATCGTGCTCCTTGCGTCGGGCCTCCTGCGGACACTCTGGCTGCTCGTTGGCAACCGGTTCGCGCGCTGGTCGGCGTTCTTCCCGACCACGTGGTACCAGGCCGGCGAGGTGCTCCGCCAGGCCGGGTTCTACCTGTTCATCCGCAAGGAGATCCCGAAGATCATCGGCCACAACCAGCTGGCGGCAGCTGCCTACCTTGCGCTGTGGTTCCTCCTCCTCATCGAGACGGTGACCGGGTTCGCCCTCGACGGGATCACCGGATCGGAGCCGGGAGCGACGCTGTTCTGGTGGGTCCGGGAGCTGCTCGGACCACAGACCCTGCGGCTGGTCCACCACCTTTCGATGTGGGCGATCCTTGCGATCGCCCTGTTCCACGTCTACAGCTCCGTCCTCGTCGACCACCTGGAGCGAAACGGGCTCGTCGCGAGCATCTTCAGCGGCTACAAGTTCGTGACCCGGGAAGAGGTCGTCGAAGCGCGCGATGGCGGGCCGGAACTCTGGGAGCTCACGAAGTGAGCGCCGAGGACCGGCCGATCGTTGTCATCGGCATCGGCAACGTCCTCCTCCGCGACGACGGAGTCGGGGTGGAGATCGTCCGCTCGCTCGAGCGCCTCGTCGATCGCGGGGCCGTCGAGCTGCCCCCCGGGACGCGCCTCCTGGACGGAGGAACCCTGGGCCTGGGCCTGTTGCCGGTCGTCTCGGAGGCCCGAGCGATCGTGCTCGTCGACGCAGTCGATCTCGGCCGCGTGCCCGGTTCGGTCGTGGTCGTCGACGACGATACGCTGCGACATGCTCCTGCCGGACCTCTTCAGGCAGGGCGCGACGGTCTCGGTGACCTTCTCATGGCGGCCCGGCTGATGAGCGCCGGTCCTGACGCGATGGTCCTCGTCGGGGTGCAGCCGAGCGAGATCGACACCGGGTTGGGCCTTACCGAAGTGATGCGCGCGGCAGTCCCGGCCGCGGTCCAGGCCACGATCCGGGAGCTCGAGAGGCTGGGCGCGGCCGCGGCGTGGGCCGGTCCGGCGGTCCGGGGCATCGATGACGCGGAGGCTGCTGGATGCGACTGAACCTCGACCGTGCCATCAAGGCCGTCATCTTCCTCAACCTCCTCTTTGTCGCGTTCCTCCTGGTCGCTGTGGCGGTCAACACGTTCAGGACGGTCGCAGCCGGCCAGTTCGCCCCGGCTTCGGGAGCCGCGTCGGGAGCTGACCTCATGCAGATGGGCCTGGCCCACATCCCGACGAACAACGCCTGCGTGCTCTGCCACGTGTCGGGGGGCGAGACCATGCTCAAGGTCGTGCCGGCGATGCTCCACCCCCTGGAGGGCTGGCGCAGGTGCCTCGTCTGTCACACCGACGAAACCCTGGGCCGGCAGGCGCCCGGGCATGTCGGGATCGCCGAGGAGGAATGCCTCAACTGCCACAAGGTCTCCCAGGGAGGGCCGGCGATCACCCAGCCCCATGCCGCCCTGCACGACCAGCGCTGCCTCGACTGCCACGGGGGCGTCGCCCATCTGCCGTCGAGCATGGCCAGCAGCAAGGAGACGGATTGCGTCCTCTGCCACAAGCCCGCTGCCCTGCCGCCGCCGCAGTATCCCCATGCGGCCGATGCCCGCCTCTCGTGCCGGAGCTGCCACCGGTCGGCGGAGGTCGGCAACCTGCCGATCGACCACGCGCTCCGGCAGGACTCGACCTGCCTCCTCTGTCATGACATCAAGGAGGTCCCGACCGCACCGGTCGGGACGCCCGGCGCGCCTCCGGCTGGAAGCTGACGAGGCGCCTCACGGCGCGAGGGTCAACGACCCGGAGCGATCGCTGACCCGGGTCGCCCCGGTTCCCGGCCGGGCTCAGCCGCCGCCGGTGCAGGCCTCCAGCCTGTGGACCAGGCTCGTCGGCATCGTCGACGCCGAGACGCGAAGCCGCGGAGCGGCGAGCCGGGTGGACCAGCTCACCTGGCACCCGCTGACCTCCGTGAACGCCATCGCGTAGCCGGTCGACAGGACGAGCGACTGCGCAAACGGATCGAGGCCGCCGAACGGGTAGGCGAAGGTCGCCGGGCGTTGCCCGGCCACGCTCGCGATCAGGGCCGCGGACCTGGTGAGCTGGAGCTGCGCGGCCTCCGGGTTCGCCGACGACAGGCGGACGTGGTCCACGGTATGGCTCCCGATCTCCATGCCGGCAGCGGCCAGGTCACCGAGCTGGCTGGCGGACAGGTTGTCGGCCATCCCGATCCGGCCGGTGATGACGTAGAAGGTGGCCACGAGGCCCAGTCGGCGCAGGATCGGGAAGGCTTCCGTGTACCCATCGCTGCGGCCGTCGTCGAACGTGATCACGAACGTCCGCGGCGGGGGCTGGACCCCCGCGGCGAGGTCGGCCGCGAGCTGCGCGGCGGTGATCGACCGCCAGCCGGCTGCGACCGGCGCCTCCAGCTGCGCAGCGAAGAGATCCGGCGAGACGACAAGGCCCGGGAGCGAGCGGCCGACCTGGTCGGCGGGCGCGATCCGGTGATACATCAGGACCGGGACGCGCAGCGCGACGTCGAAGGGGGGCCCAGGTGCGTCGGCTGCCACGAGCGGCCACGTAGCGGTCGGCGTGAGCGACGAAGACGTCGACGGGCCGGTGCCCGAGGCAATGGGGCCGACCACCGGTGTGGCGGTCGCGTCGGGAGACCGGCCGTCGGGCGTGGCCGCGGGCGTTGGACCGGCCGGCGCGCCCGTCCCGGCTGCGCTGGTCCCGGCTGCGGCCGCTGTGCGATTCGCGCCGGCCGGCTGGGTCCCGGTCGCCGCGTCGGCGGCGCGGCCATAGCCAACCGCCCCGCCGGCGCCGAGCGCAACGACGAAGACGGCGACGGCGAGCACCACGAACAGGGGTCGCGGCAGGTGCATGATTGCTCCCGGATGTCGCGTCGCGCCTCCGTGGCGGCACACCCGTGGTCAGGCGGTGAGCATAGAGTCCGCCGGTCCCGGCGTCGGTCTCCCTCCCCGGCGAGATCGGACGCCACTCGCCCGCGAGGCGGCACGACATGCACGGCGCTCTCGCGATACACTGCCGCCGGGCCGGTAGCTCAACGGTAGAGCAGCAGCCTCTTAAGTTGCGGGTTGAGGGTTCGAGCCCCTCCCGGCTCACCAGACCGCACGCGCCAGGCGCCCCTCCGGTTCTTCGCCGAGGGGCGTCTCC
>DAITNC010000068.1:5457-9346 GCA_036834865.1 Candidatus Limnocylindrales bacterium
TTCTTCGCCGAGGGGCGTCTCCACTCCACGAGGTTCTTCTGGACGCTCTGCCGCTCGACGTGACCTGGGCCGAGCTGGATCGGCTGGTCGGCAGCCTCGCCGAATCGATCGGGCGCCGCCACGACCTAGTGCTCGCGATCACGCGCGGCGGCCTGGTCCCGGCGGGCATGCTCGGATACCGGCTCGACCTCCGCGAGATCCTGGTGGCCGGCGTCGAGTTCTACCTGGGTGGCGGCGGGACGCATCCAGCCCCCATCGTCACGCACTTCCCGGTCGCCGAGCTCCTCCGCGGTCGCCGCGTGCTCGTCATCGACGAGGTCTGGGAGACCGGTGAGACCATGGCCGAGGTCGTGCGACGGGTCCGTGAAGCGGGCGGAATCGTCACGACGGCGGTAGTCCACTACAAGCCGGGCCGGTCGCGCGTCGCGCTGACGCCCGACCACTTCGCCGCCGTGGCAGATGGCTGGGTTACCTACCCGTACAAGGCGGGCGGCTGAACGTCGGCGCGATGCTCGCCGGGACGCCGGCTGTGGGTCCCTAGCGCCAGAGATTGCCGTACGGGTGCTCGCCCTCCAGCCGACGCCCCGCGGCGAATCGCTCAAGCGCGTAGCCGGAGATATCGACGGTCGACGCACGGCCGTCGAGGATCAACTCGGCCATGCACGCCCCGACCGCCGGTGCCGTCTTGAAGCCGGTCCCGGAGTGGCCGCAGTCCAGGAAGAAACCTTCGGGTCCCGCGGCCCCGAGGATCGGCCGCTGGTCGGGCGTGATCCCGTCCTGGCCGCCATGGGCGGTGCGGAACGTGCCCTCCGCCATCCACGGGACCCGGGCGCAGACCGCGTCGATCATCGTCTCGACCGTGGAGGCCCCGAAGGACTGGAGCGGCCGGTCCGGCGAGCCGCCGATCACGTTCCCGCTCTCCAGGCCGACCAGCATCATGTCGCGGCCCTCCGGCCGGAAGTAGGCCCAGCCCGCGTGGTCGATCACCACGGGGAAGCCGGCGGTGCGGCCGTCGGGCAGCCCGAAGAACCCGGTGTCGTGGCGCCACGCCTCGACCGGGATCTCGAGGCCGGCGGTGCGCGCGAGCTCGGCCGCCCAGGCGCCCGCGACGTCCACGACCACGGGCGCGGCGATCCGTCCCTGCGCAGTCTCCACGCCGGCAACGCGGTCGCCGTCGACCAGGACCCGGGCCGGTCCGACTCCCTGGAGCAGACGGGCACCGTCCCGCCGCGCAGCGGCCAGGAGCCCCGTAGCGGTCATCGTCGGGTCGGCGTAACCGGATTCCGGCTCGTACGCCGCGGCCACCACGTCGCCCGTGACGATGCCGGGCATCAGGCGGGCGACCTCGTCCGAGCCGACCACCTCGCTTGGAATGCCGATCGCCTGGTGCATCGCCACGTTCGCCCGCAGCGAGTCGGCGAGCTCCGGGGGGACCAGCTGGACGAACCCGGTGCGGACGAAGGCGCAGTCGCCCTCGCCGACCCGCTCCGCCCAGTCGCGGAAGTAGGGATACGCCGCCCAGGCCAGGCGCGCTTCGCTCTCGAGGTCGTAATGCATGCGGACGAATCCCGAGGAGCGCCCGGTGGCGCCGCCGGCGACGGTCGCCCGCTCCACGACGACGACGCGCGTCCCGCGTCGGGCGAGGTGGAAGGCAAGGCTGGCGCCCTGCACGCCGGCTCCCACGACGATGACGTCCGCCGTCTCGATCACCGATCGCACTCCTGCTTGCCACTCCTGCCTGTCGGCGCCCCGGTGGGCGTCGCGTGCCCATCATGCACCGGGCCGGCGCCCCGCTGGGCCGCTCCGGCGCCCGGTGCGTCCTGTCTCGACCAGCAGGACCGGCCCGACGGCGGTCCTGCTACCCTGTGGACATCCTTTGCGGCCGGTCCTGTGAGGCCGGCGTGCCGGTCCCGAGAGGCCGGAAGGGAGGCACGTTGCGCATGTCCAGGAACGCCCACCGCGTCCGCCCGGCCGGTGGCGTTTTCGTGTCGGGGGCAGCATGATCGTCCGTCCGCCGTCGCCGGATCCGGACCTGATCGTCGATCCGCGGATCGGGGCGCGCGGGCCCGCGCTGCTCGCGCTGGAGAACGGCTCGGTGTTTCCCGGGGTCGCGTTCGGGGCGGACGCGTCGGCTGGCGGCGACCTGGTCGTGAACACCAGCCAGACCGGGTACCAGGAGGTCTGCACCGACCCCTCGTATGCCGGCCAGGTGGTCGTCATGACCTACCCGTTGATCGGCAACTACGGGCGGCTCCGGGGGGACGACCAATCCGAGCGGCCATGGCTGCGCGGGCTGGTGGTGGCGACCGCCACGGCGGCCGTCCTTGAGGACGCGCGCCAGCTCGCCGCCCTCCTGCGCGGCGCCGGGATCCCGGCTATCGCCGGGATCGACACGCGCTCTCTCGCGCGCCTTCTTCGAGCCCACGGCTCCCTGCGGGGGATCCTGACCGCGCCCGGGGAGACGGATCCGGTCGCGGCAGTGGCGGCGGCCGGCGCCGTGCCGCGCTGGGAAGACCAGGACTTCGTCGGCCAGGTCTCGCCGACGACGGTCATCGAGATCGGCGACCGGGCCGCCGAGCCGGACGCCCCGCTCATCGCGATCGTGGACTTCGGCCTCAAAGCGAACATCATCAGGAGCCTGCGCCGGCGCGGCGCCCGCGTGCGCATCCTGCCGTCCACGGCGACCGCCGCGATGGTGCTCGCGGCCGAGATCGACGGCGTGGTCCTCTCGCCCGGCCCCGGCGACCCGGCTCGTCTCGCGGGGCCGGTCGCGCTCGCGCGCAGGGTGATCGCCGATGGCCGCCCGCTGCTGGGGATCTGCCTGGGCCACCAGATCGTGGCGCGCGCCGCCGGGGCAGAGACCCGGCGCCTGCGGTTCGGCCATCACGGGGCCAACCATCCGGTGCGCGACCTCGAGATGGGTCTGGTCCAGGTGACGGCCCAGAACCACGAGGTCACCGTGGACGGCACCACGCTTCCCGCCGAAGGCGGGTTCATCGTGAGCCAGGTGAACCTCAACGATGGCTCGGTGGAGGGACTCCGCCACCGGACGCTCCCCATCGAGACGGTGCAGTACCACCCGGAGGGAGCGCCCGGGCCCCTGGATGCGCTCGCCGTCTTCGACCGTTTCGTGGCGGCGGCCCGGATGCGTGCCGCCCGGGCCCACGCGGAGCCCAGCGGGTGAGCGACGTTCCGGCGATCCCGGGCGGAGCCGCGCGGGCGCGCCCGCCGAAGCCGGGCTCCGTTCTGATCATCGGCTCGGGTCCCGTCGTCATCGGGCAGGCCGCCGAGTTCGACTATGCCGGGACCCAGGCCTGCCGGGCCCTCCGCGCGGAGGGCGTCCGGACGATCCTGGTGAACTCCAACCCGGCCACGATCATGACCGACCCGACGGTGGCCGACGCGGTCTACCTGGAGCCGCTCACCGTGGCTGCCATCGAGGCGGTGATCGCCCGCGAGAGGCCCGACGGCATCCTCGCGGGCCTGGGCGGGCAGACGGCGCTCAACCTGGCGATGGCCCTGGCGCGGGCCGGCGTCCTGGAACGCCACGGCGTCCGGCTCCTCGGCACGCCGCTCCGGGCGATCGAGATGGCGGAGGATCGCGAGCAGTTCCGGGACCTGCTCGACCGCCTGGGGCAGCCCTATGCGCCCTCCGCCATCGTCGGGGGAGCCACGGACGCCGAGCGAGCCGCGTCGAGCGACCGCGCGCTCGAGGAGATCGGCCTCCCGGCGATCATCCGGCCTGCCTTCACGCTCGGCGGGACCGGCGGCGGCATCGTTGAGACGGAGGCGGACTACCGGGAGCGCGTGCGGGCCGGCCTTCGGGCCAGCCCGATCGGCCAGGTGATGGTGGAGCAGTGCCTGGTCGGCTGGCAGGAGATCGAGTACG
>DAITNC010000069.1:0-9325 GCA_036834865.1 Candidatus Limnocylindrales bacterium
AGCCGCTCTTCCACGTCGCGCCGGGAACGCTCGCCTACTCCATCGCGACGCCGGGTTGCCCGTTCCATTGCACGTTCTGCCAGAACTGGGAGATCGCCCAGGCGCCGCGGCTGCGGACGCCGGTGCCGACTCGGCACATGTCCCCGGACAGTGTCGTCGACGCGGCCCTCGACCACCACGCCTCGGCGATCGCCTACACGTACGTGGAACCGACGGTGTTCCTCGAGTACGCGCTCGACACGGCGCGCCTCGCCCGCGCGCACGGGCTCCTGAACCTCTTCGTCACCGACGGCTATGCCACTCCGGAGGCGATCGGCATGCTGGCGCCGGTGCTGGACGCCGCGAACGTGGACCTCAAGTCGTTCTCCGACGCGTTCTACCGCCGACGCTGCGGCGCGCGGCTTGCCCCCGTGCTCGAAGCGCTGGAGGCGTACCACCGGGCCGGCACATGGCTCGAGGTGACCACGCTGGTGATCCCCGGCGAGAACGACGACCCGGGCGAGCTCCGGGCGCTGGCGGCCTGGCTGGTGGAGCACCTGGGCGCGGAGACGCCGTGGCACGTGAGCCGCTTCTTCCCGGCCTTCCGGATGCTGGACGTGCCGCCCACGCCGATCGCGACCCTCCTGCGTGCCGTCGAGATCGGCCGGGAGGCCGGCCTCGTCCACGTCTACGCCGGCAACGCCCCCGGGCTGGGCCTCGAGGATACGCGGTGCGCCGGGTGCGGGGCCGTCCTGATCGAGCGCCATGGATACCGCGTGATCAGCCATCTCGCGGATGACGGCTCGTGCCCGGGCTGCGGCCGCGCGCTGGCGGGACGCAACCTTGCCCGGAGCCCCGGACGTCCCGGCGCGCCGCGCGGCGTCCCGTGCGGGTGACTCGATGACGACGCCGAGACGGGACAGGGACGCGACGGTCCGCCCACCCGCGGTCGCGGGGACGTTCTACCCGGGCGACCCGGTGCGGCTCGCGAAGATGACCTCGGCGATGCTCGCGGGTGCGGCGAAGGCCGAGAGCGAAACCGCGCTTCTGGGTGCGCCGGGCCCGTCTGCGCTCACCGGCGTCCCGCTCGGCATCCTCGTGCCCCACGCAGGCCTGGCCTACAGCGGGCTCGTGGCGGCCGCCTGCTTGCGCCTCGTTCCCGACGGCGCAACCGTCGTGGTGCTGGGCACGAACCACACCGCGGCCTGGCTCCACGGCGTCGGCGCGTGGGAGGAGGGTCGCTGGCAGACCCCGCTGGGCGACGTGGCCGTCGACGCCGACCTGGCGTCGGAGATCCTGGCCCTCGGCCTTCCGTTCGCACCCGATCGCGCCGCGCACCGCGACGAGCATTCCATCGAGGTCCAGCTGCCGCTCCTCCACACCGCGGCCCCGGCCGCCCGGATCGTCCCGCTGGCCGTGGGATCCGGGACCGGGAGCGGCGCGGTCGCCGCGGGCGAACGCCTCGGCGCCCTGCTCGCCGTTCACCGGGCGGCCGGGACATCGATCGTGCTGGCGATCAGCACCGACATGGCGCACTACCCGCCCGCCGACGCGTGCGCCCGCGTGACGCAGGCGCTCCTGCCCGCGATTATCGGGCTGCTCCCCGAGGAGCTGGCGCAGGTCGAGGCGGCCGTCGGCCGGGGCGCGGAGGCGGGCACCGGGATGGCCTGCGGGATGTGCGGGATCGAGCCCGCGGTCATGGGACTCGCGGCGCTGCGCGCGATGGGTGCGACGCCCGGCGTGGCGCTTGCCTCCGCGACGTCCGCCGACGCCGGCGCGGATCCCCGCCGCACGGTGGGCTACCTCGCCGTGGCGTTCGGCGGCTGATCGCATGGCAGGCGGGACCCGACCACCATCGCTTGACACGGGCGGGTCGCGTGATCATCGTCGGGACGTGGCCAACCCTGGATCCGTGATCGGTCGCCCCGTGCGCCGTCGCGACGCCCCCTCGAAGGTGACCGGCGCCGCGCGCTACACCGACGACCTCGTCGTGGCAGGAGCCTGGTTCGGCCTGACGATCCGGTCGGCCGAGCCCCATGCGCGCATCGTCGGCATCGACCGCGACCCCGCGTTCGACTGGTCGCAGGTCGTGGTGGTGACGGCGGCCGACATCCCCGGCGAGAACGTGGTCCACCTGGACCACGACGACCAGCCGGCCCTGGCCAGCGACGAGATCCGCCACCACTCGGAGGCGGTCGCGCTGGTGGCGGCCCCGGACCCGGCCACCGCGCGCGCCGCCCGCGCCGCCATCTCCCTTCGGACGGAACCACTCCCTGCGATCCTCGACCTCCTCGCGGCCGAGACGGCGTTCGCCCGCTACGAGATCGCGAAGGGCGACCTGGAGGCCGGCTTCGCCGAGGCGGACCTGGTCGTGGAGGGAACCTATCGCGTCGGCCCGCAGGAGCACATCTACATCGAGCCGCAGGCGATGATCGCGGCTCCCACGGCGGACGGCGGGATCTCGGTCACCGGCTCGCTGCAGTGCCCGTACTACATCCACGCGGCACTTGCCCGCGCCCTCGCGCTCCCCGTCGAGAAGGTGCGCGTCATCCAGGCGGAGACGGGCGGCGGCTTCGGCGGCAAGGAGGAGTACCCCTCGATGCTGGCGATCCACGCGTCGCTCCTGGCGCGCGCAGCCGGCCGGCCGGTGCGGATGACCTACGATCGCCACGAGGACATCGCCGCGACCACGAAGCGCCACTCCGCCGTGGTCCGCCACCGGACGGGGGTCGCGGCGGATGGCCGCCTGGTGGCCCAGGACATCGACGTGATCATGGACGCGGGCGCGTACGTGACGCTCTCGCCGGTGGTCCTCTCGCGCGGCGCGCTCCACGCGACCGGCCCGTATCGCTGCCCCAACGTCCGGGTCCGGGCCCGGGCCGTCATGACGAACACGGTCCCCGCCGGCGCCTTCCGCGGCTTCGGCGCGCCGCAGACGGAGTTCGCGGCCGAGGTCCATCTCTCGCGGATCGCCGAGGAGCTGGCGATCTCGCCCGCCGAGCTGCGCCGGCGCATCGCGTACCGCGCGGGAGACGTCACCGCGACGGGCCAGGTGCTGAAGCACAGCGTGGCGGCGGTCGACGTCCTCGAACGCGCCGAGGAAGCATCGCAGTTCGAGAAGGAACGGGCGCACACGGCCCGGCGGGCGCGGGAGGGCGACCGGACCGCGTCGGGCGTCGGGCTGGCGCTCGGCTGGCACGGCGCCGGGTTCACCGGGAGCGGCGAGAAGGCGCTCGCGAGCGTCGCCGGGATCGAGATCACGGCCGATGCGCGGATCAGGATCCTCACCGCCCAGACGGAGATCGGTCAGGGCTCCGCGACCGTGCTCCCCCAGATCGCCGCGGAGTCGCTGGGGGTCGCGGCCGACGCGGTCGAGCCGGGCCCGCTGGACACCGCGCTCGTCCCGAACAGCGGGCCGACGGTTGCCTCGCGCACGACGATGGTGGTCGGCGGCCTCGTGGCGGAGGCGGCCGGGAAGCTCCGCGCGCAGGTAGAGGAGCGCACCGGCCGTCCGTTTGCCGAGAGCTGGCGGGACGACCTGGCCGCCCATGGCCCCACCCGGATCGACGTCCGCTTCGAGGGCTACCCCGGCATCGAATGGGACCAGGAGCGGTACCGGGGCGACGCGTATCCGGCCTACAGCTGGGCGGCCGTCGTGGCATTCGTTGACGTGGATCTCGACACGGGCCAGGTGGCCGTCCGGCGCGTCGTGGCGGTCGACGAGGCGGGGCGGATCGTGAACCCGGTCCTGGCTGCGGGCCAGGTGGAGGGCGGGACGCTCCAGGCGATGGGCTACGCCACGATCGAGGAGATGCAGGTCGTCGACGGGCGCTACCGCAACGATCGGCTGGCCACCTACCTCATCCCGACGGCGCTGGACGCCCCGGTGATCGAGGTGCATTTCCTGGAATTCCCCTTCCCCGACGCACCGCACGGCGCGAAAGGGCTCGGCGAGCTGCCGATGGACGCGGGCGCCCCGGCCGTGATCGACGCGATCCACGACGCGACCGGCGCCTGGATCACCGAGCTGCCGGCGACGCCGGCGCGAGTCCTGGCCGCGATCCGTGCGCAGGTCGAGGAGCCGGCGCGCCCGTCCGCAGGGGAGGTCGTCCGATGACCGCGCCCAGCTCGGCGCGCGGCGAGCGGGCGGCGCCCCCGGTGCGCCGTTTCAGCGTGAACGGCTGGCCCGTGGAGGTCGCCGTCCCGGGCGGGCGCCGCCTCCTGGACGTCCTGCGCCTGGACCTCGGCCTGACCGGGTCCAAGGAGGGGTGCGGCGAGGGCGAGTGCGGGGCCTGCTCGGTCCTGCTCGACGGCGAGGTCGTGGACAGCTGCCTCGTGCCCGTCTGCCAGGTCGAGGGCCGGGATGTGCGCACGGTGGAGGGCCTGGCCGCCGACGGCCGGCTGGACCCGCTGCAGGCGGCCTTCGTCGAGACCGGCGGCGTCCAGTGCGGGATCTGCACGCCCGGGATGCTCATGGCCGGACGGGCTTTCCTGGATTCCGGGACCGCGGGCGCCGCACCCACCGACGTCGCGATCCGCGAGGCGATCGCCGGGAACCTCTGCCGCTGCACGGGCTACGGGCGGATCGTCGAGGCGATCCGGCTCGCGGCGAACGGTCAGGTCCCCACGATCCCCGCCCCGGCAGCACACGTCGCGGGGGAAGCGAGCGCCGCGCCCGTCGCCGAGCTCGACCGGGCGCTTCTCGACCTCGACGATCCCGAGGCCGACTCCCCGCGGACCCTCGCCGACGCGTATGCCCTCCTGGCCGAGGGCGGCCGGCGGCCTCTCGCGGGCGGGACGGATGCGCTCGTCGAGCGTGCAGCGGGCGTCGGCACCACCGGCCGCTATCTCGACCTGGCGGGACTCGCGGAGCTGCGCGGGATCCGGTCCGCGGACGGCACGCTGGTCCTGGGGGCAGCAACCACCTACGCCGAGCTGCGCCGCGACCCGCTGGTCGCCGAGCACGCGCCCGTCCTCTCCGCGCTGGCCGCGGAGGTCGGGGCCGCGCAGATCCAGAACCGGGGCACGCTTGGCGGCAACATCGCGACCGCCTCGCCCGCGGGAGACAGCCTGCCGGTCCTGCTGGCGCTCGACGCGGAGATCGTCGTCGGGGGCGCCCGGGGCGAACGGACCGTCACGGCGGCCGCGTTCTTCCCGGCCTATCGGCGAACCGCGCTGGCCGCCGACGAGCTGATCCTGCGGATCGTCGTCCCGATCCGGCCCGACCGGACGGTCGTGTTCCGGAAGGTGGGCACGCGGCGCGCCCAGGCGATCAGCGTCGTGGTCATGGCCGTCGCCTGGCGCGTGGAGGACGGCCACTGGCGCGACGTCCGGGTCGCCCTCGGCTCGGTGGCGCCGACGCCGATCCGCGCGCGAGCCACCGAGGCGACGCTCGAGGGCGCTTCGCCGGTCGCGGAGATCGCGGCCCTGGCCGCTTCAACCCTCACCGCGGAGATCGCGCCGATCGACGACGTCCGCTCCAGCGCGGACTACCGCCGCATGGTCGCGGGCCGCGTCCTCCACCGCATCGTCCGCGACGCGGCCGGCTGGTAGGCAGCGGGCCGTCCGAAGCCGAGCGCTTCCGCGGTGAGACAATGTCGGCAATCCGGGCGCAGCGAGGATGAGCGGGGTGTCAGTGGGATGGCGTGAACGCAGCTGAAATCGAGAGACGTCGCGTGCCCGCGACCGTCCACGCGACGTGGGCGGGCGCAGCCGGGACGACAAACGCGCTGCAGATCCTGCCCGACCCTACGCTTCGGCACCGTCGCAGGGAGCCCTGAAGTGGCGAGGTGGGATGCGCGCGCCTGGGTAGCGGGCCTGATCGGATGCGATCCAGGCGAGCTCAGCATCAGGAGCACCGACGTCTACGGGACGGAGACCCAGGTCCGCTACGAGCGGGGTGGTGAGGTACTGGCTCGCCTGACCGTCGCGCCCCCGGTTCAATCCTTCTCCGATGCCGTCGGCAAAGGCCACCGCGCCGTCACCGCCCAGCTCGGGGCCGGGACGTACCAGGTCTTCCTCATGGCCGTGCCGGAGTCGGACGAGATCGTCTACTAGCGGGGCCGGCGGCGCTCGATCGAGAGCTACTTGGCGTAGCCGGGCTGCGCCATCCGCGTGCCGCCCGCGGCGGCCGTTGGCACGTGCGGCAGGGAGACGGTCACGCCCGCGAGCACGGTCGCCATCACGGCGGCCGGCTGGAGTGACAGGCGCTCCCCGTCCACGGCCCCGGTGGGCACGGCCTCGATGAGGGCGAACGACTCCCGGTCCAGCACCGCCCGGAAGCCGGGTGCGGTGTACTCGATCCTTCCGTTCACCGAGATCCGGTGGGTCAGGCCGCCGAACCGGGCCTCCATCACCCCGTCGCCGAGGAGCATGAAGGCGTTCGATGCCTGCGCCTCGAAGTCCGCCCGGTCGAGGTAGAGTCGCGGCTTGTCGAGATACGGCGTGCCGGAGGTCGGGCAGGCAGTCACGCAGTTGCCGCACTCGTTGCAGAAGTCGGTCAGGACCGCGATCTGGAGACGCTGGGCCACGTCGAAGGGGGTCGCGCCGTTCGCCACCACGGCTCCGTTCGCGACGGACAGGGCCGGCAGGTTGGCGTGTACCGGCGCCATCTCGTACGTCATGAGGGCCATGTTGGGGCAGACCCCGACGCACAGGCTGCAGATCTGGTCGCAGTCGAGGCAGCGGCTCGCCTCGCGCACCGCCTCCTCGGCCGAGTAGCCCAGCACCGTCTCCTCGAAGCCCTCGCGGCGATCGAGGGGGCTGACCTGGATCGGCACCCGGTACTCGCGGCGGGCGCGACGGACCACGAGCGCCTGCACGTCCGGCGCCGCGCTCGCCTCGGCCGGCCGGGACGTCTCGCGACCGAGCGCGGCGGCGATGGCCGCGGCGACGCGCTTCCCGTCCGCGGCGGCCTTCACGATCGATGCCGGGCCGCGATCGGCCACGTCACCACCGGCGTACACGCCCGGAACGGACGTCTCGAACGTCGCCGGGTCCACGGCGATGTAGCCGGCCGGCGTCAGAGCCGGGGCCCGCTCGCCGAAGAAGTCGAGGACCGCATGCTGGCTGATGGCGAGGATGAGCGTGTCCAGGCCGATCTCGAACTCCGAGCCCGCGACATCCTCGGGGACCTTGCGCCCCCCGGCATCCCGCTTCCCGCCGTACTCGGTCCGGATGCACTCGAGCCCGGCAAGCCGGCCGTCCTCCACCCGGAGGCCGACGGGCCGCGCCAGCTCGACGATCGAGATCCCCTCCTCCCGGATCGCGTGGATCTCCTCGGGATCGGCCGGCATCTGGTCCACCGTGCGCCGGTAGATGAGCGAGACGGACGCTCCGCCGACGCGGCGCGCGGAGCGAACGCAGTCCATGGCGGTGTCGCCGGCTCCCACCACGCCCACGCGTGCCCCGATCGCCATGGGGTGGCCCTCGCGGACGCTGCGCAGGAAGGTCACGCCGTCGATCACGTCCGGGGAATCGTCGCCCGGGAGCCCGAGCGTCTTCGCCTTCTGGGCTCCGACCGCGATGAAGACCGTCGCGAATCCGTCTCCGCGCAGGTCGTCGAGCATCACGTCGACGCCGGCGCGCTGGCCGTAGCGGATCTCCACGCCCAGGCGCTCGAGCACGGCGACGTCCTGGTCGATCTGCGCCTGCGGCAGGCGGTAGGCGGGGATCGCCCCGGCCACCATGCCGCCGGCATACGGATGTGCTTCGAAGATCGTGACACGGACGCCCGCCCGGGCCAGCCACTCGGCGGCCGCCAGGCCGGCCGGCCCGGCCCCGATGATCGCCACCCGGCCATCCTTCCCGGGATCGACCGGGGGCGGGGTCGCGAGACCTCCCTGCTCCTGCTCCATGATGAAGCGCTTGATCTGCCGGATCGCCAGCGGCTGGTCCATGTGGGTGCGGATGCAGGTGTTCTCGCACAGGTGGTCGCACACGCGGCCCAGCACCGCCGGCAGCGGGTTGTCGAGGCGGGTGATGCGGACGGCCTCGCGGACGTCCCCGGAGCGTACCGCGGCCATGTACCGGGGCACCTGCTGGTCGACAGGACACTCGTCCAGGCAGGGCGCGGCGATGCAGTCGAAGACGTCCAGCATGCGGGGCGTCTTGGACCGGTCCATGCGGAACGAGTCCTTCCGGTAGCGCCAGTCCCGGCGGACCCCGTCCGCATACCTGCGGAGGTTGAAGAGCGCGCAGGCCGGAACGTCGGCGCCGTCGCCGGTGAACCCGGCCGCCAGCGCCTTTCGGCGGACGAAATCCGACGTGTCGGTCGCACCGAGCTCGTCGTAGGCGGCGTCCACCTTCTCGGGGTACTGGAGCATCCGGAGGTAGCCGCCCGACTTCAGAAGGTCGGAGCTCACGGTGACCGTGCGCATGCCCGATGCGAGCAGGTCTGCCACGTTGAAGCAGTCGGCGCCGCCCGCAAACGAGAGCGGCAGGTCGCCGCGGAACTCCTCGGCGATCCTCGAGGCGAGGTTGGTCGTGACCGCGTGGAGCGCCCGCCCGGACAGGTACATGCGCGCGTCCCGATCGAAGACCGTGCGCCAGTTGTCGACCTCGAGCGTGTTCGTCAGCTTCAGGCCGAAGGTGAGGCCGCGGGAGGCGGCGGCCAGCTTGAGGTTGTTGAACATGGGGACCGCGTCGGCCCATTTCAGGTCGTGCGCGAACGCCTCGTCGGGGATCGGCACGTCGCCGAACCCCAGGTCGTGGTTCACGATGCCGCGCACGCGCTCGGCGCCGAGCAGGGTGGGGTTGCACTTGACCAGGGTGTGGAGTCCGCGCTCCTCGAGCAGGTAGAGCGAGATCCGCTCGATCTCGTCGGGCGGGCAGCCGTGCATCGTCGAGAGCGTGATCGAGTCGGACAGGCGGGCCGGGATGTCCAGCTCCCGTACTGCCGGGTAGCGCCGGGCGACGACGTCCACGACAGCCGGAAGGTACGCCGAGGCATCCGCCATGGCGTCGAGATACCACTGGACGTTGGGCTTGCGGATGCCCTCGAGGTTGTAGCCGACGCTCATGTTGAAGATCATGCCGGGGCGCGCGCCGGGCCAGCCCAGCTTGTGGTGCAGGGCGTGGACCAGGACCCAGGCCCGGAGATACTCGTCGAAGGACTCGTGGACCTTGAGCTCCTGCGACCACTCGACGTTGTAGCCCTCGTCGGTGACGTCGATGCAGGGCTTGTTGACGTCGAGCTCGTCGAGGGTCTGGACGGTCTTGAGCTCGATCAGCCGGGCACCCACCAGCCAGGCGGTGATGATGTTCTGGGCCATCTGGGTGTGCGGTCCGGCCGCGACCCCGAACGGCGTCTCCAGCTCCACCCCGTACTCGCGGCGCCGGAACCGAT
>DAITNC010000070.1:0-9188 GCA_036834865.1 Candidatus Limnocylindrales bacterium
TCGAGTGCTGCGAGATCGCGGCCGCGACCGGGTCGAAGGTGGTCAAGGTCTGGCTCGGCGACGGGACGAACTATCCGGGCCAGGACGATATGCGCTGGCGGCGCCACCACCTGGTGGAGGGCCTGCGCGAGATCTACCCGCACCTGCCGGCGGACGTGCGCATGTTCCTCGAATACAAGCTGTACGAGCCGGGCCTGTACTCCACCGACGTCCAGGACTGGGGCCAGGCGTTCTCGGTCTGCCGCGCGGTCGGCGAGCAGGCCACCGTCTGCGTGGACACGGGCCACCATGCGATGGGCGTCAACATCGAGCAGATCGTGGCGATCCTCCTGGCGGAGGGGCGTCTCGGCGGGTTCGACCTCAACGACAAGAAGTACGGCGACGACGACCTGATGGTCGGCTCGATCGACCCGTACCAGCTCTTCCGGATCGCGCACGAGCTCGTCAGCGCGATGCGCGACGACGCCGACGCGGTCGCCCAGCGCTGCGCGAATGACGTCGTCTACATGCTGGACCAGTGCCACAACATCGAGCCGAAGATCCCGGCCCTGATCCGCTCGGTCATGAACCTCCAGGAGGCGATGGCGAAGGCGCTCCTCGTCGATCGCGAGGCGCTCCTGGCCGCGCAGGCGACGGGCGACGTCCTGGAGGCGAACCGGCTGGTGGCGGACGCCTACGCGACGGACGTCCGGCCCCTCCTCGCGGAGCTGCGCACCGCGCGCGGCCTGCCCGCCGACCCGTACCGGGCCTATCTCGAGAGCGGCGAGGCCGAGGCGCGGGCGGCTGCCCGCGCCGGCGGCAAGGCCGCAGGCTGGGGCTGATCCGGCCCGTCAGCCGGCGGCCGCCACCTGCGCGACCCGCGACTCGATCCGCCCGATGAGCGAGCCCCAGGACTTCACGAAGGACTCGGCGCCCTTCACCTGGAGGTCGTGTCCCACGGCCCCCACGTCCACGCCGGCCGCCGCGAGGCGCGCCATGAGCGCCTCCGCGGGAGCCGGATCCGCGGTCAGCAGCTGCCCGACCCTGCCGTGGTCGGCGAAGGCGAGGAGCGCCTCCTCCGGCATCGTGTTGACGGTGTACGGCGCGGCCAGCCCTTCCACGTAGAGGACGTCGGACGCTGCCGGGTCCTTCGTCCCGGTGCTCGCGAAGAGGAGCCGCTGGGGGCGAGCCCCCTCGTTGAGGAGCCGCCGCCAGCGGTCGGACGAGAAGAAGCGGCAGTACTCCGCGTACGTCGTCTGCCCGATCGCGATCCCCAGCCGGTTCCGGAGGTCTTCGGGCACCGACCCGGCAACCGCGGCGTCCCAGCGGCTGATGAAGATCGAGGCGACCGAGCCGACGCCGGCCGGCAGGCCGGCTTCCACGCGACGCTCGATGCCCCGCGTGTACGCCTCCGCGCAGGCGAGGTACTGCGGCGCGGAGAAGAGGAGCGTCACGTTCACCGGCACGCCCGCGAAGATCGTGTCCTCGATCGCCCGGAGCCCCTCGGTGGTGCCGGGGATCTTGATGAAGAGGTTGGGCCGCATGCCGAGGCCGTGGAGCCTGGCAGCCTCCAGCGTCGTCGCGGTCGCGTCGTAGGCAAGGACCGGCGAGACTTCCAGGGAGACGTAGCCGTCCACGCCGCCGGTCCGGTCGAAGACGGGCCGGAAGATGTCCGCGGCCTCCCGCAGGTCGTCCAGGGCGAGGCCGAAGAAGATCTCCTCGGCGACGGTTCCGCGTGAGGCGGCCGCACCGATCGCCTTGTCGTACGCCGAGGTCCCGCCGATCGCCCGGTCGTAGATGGTCGGGTTGGAGGTCAGGCCGGTGACCGCCAGCTCGCGGGCGTACCGCTCCAGCGTCCCGCTCGTCAGCAGGTCGCGGGTGATGTTGTCGAGCCAGAGGCTCTGGCCCGCCCGATGGAGAAGTCCGGTCGGGTTCATCGTGCCTCCACGTGCGAATCGTGCGCTCCGGCCGCGGAATCGTGCGTTTCCGGCGTCGAGCGCCCCAGGGCCAAAGGATGCCACGCTTTCCCGCCGGGACCGGATCGCGACGACGGCCGGCGCGCGACCCCGTCGTCCGGATAGTGGCGGCGCCCCGCACATTGCCTCAGCCGGCTGGCGCAGCGGCTCACGGACAGATGACGACCTTCAGGCCGTCGCGCCGAGCCGCGGTGCGGAACCCCTCCACGAACTCGACAAGGCCGTACCGGTGCGTCACCACGGATGAGACGTCGACCAGGCCTGCTTCCACCAGGGCGATCGCCCGGGGATACGTCCGGTTCATCCGCCGCGAGAAGCGAAGGTCGAGACCCTTGCGCCGGGCGATCGAGGCCGCGATCGTCGAGTGATCCCCGGCCGGGATCCCGGCCACGACCACCGTGCCGGCGGGCCGGGCGAGAATGGCGGCCGTCTCGATCGCGTCGTCCTGCCCGGCAATCTCGATCGCGACGTCGACCCCGCGGCCGCCCGTCGCAGCGAGCAGGACGTGGCGCTCGGCGCCGCCGTCGACGAGCGCTGCCACCGCGCCCAGTCGGCGGGCCGCGTCCACGCGGTGTGGCAGCCGATCCGTGGCCACGATCGTCGTCGCGCCCGAGGCGCGCGCCAGCTGGATCAACAGGAGCCCGATCGGCCCGCAGCCGAGCACGCCGACCGTGTCGCCGGGCCGGACCCGCCCGAGGCGAAGCGCGTGGATGGCCACGCCGAGCGGCTCCAGCATGGCCCCCGCCGCGTCGTCGATCGCGTCCGGGAGCGGAACCAGGTTCGCCGCCGGCCAGGCGATCAGCTCGCGCATCGCCCCATCGGTCGTGGAGTGGCCCAGGAACCGCACCTGCGGGCACAGGTGGCCGCGGCCGGCGACGCACGTCTCGCACGTGCCGCACGGGACCTGCGGGTCGAGCGCCACCCGCTGGCCCGTACGCGGTCCGTCCACGATCACGCCGGCCGCCTCGTGGCCCAGGACCAACGGGCGGGTGAGCACGGCCTCGCCGATCCCCGACTCGTCGTACCAGTGCAGGTCGGAGCCACAGATGCCGACCGCCGTCACCCGGACGAGCGCCTCGGCCGGTCCCGGGACCGGCGCCGGCTCGTCGGCGAGGCGAAGGTCGCCGCTCCCGTGCAGGCGGAGCGCCTTCATGCGGCGCCGTCGTCCGCGGCTGCCGCCAGGAGCGCCTCTTCCGCGGCGCGGGTCCAGCGACCGCCCCGGAGGCCCGCTGCGACGGTCGGGAAGCGTCCGGCGAGGTCCGAGAGCCGGACCATGCCCAGCTCGTGGAGCGCCGGGTAGACCACGATCTTGCCGCCCGACGTGCGGCCCTCGACGGCGGCGAGCGCGTCGGTGACGCCCTCCATGCCGGTGATCGCGTCGACCGAGATGTTCGTGTCGAGCTCGCCGCGCTCGAGCTTGTGGAGGACGGCCTGCATGTCCGGGATCCGGGAGCCGCTCGTGCCGAAGAGGTAGATGCCCTTGGCGAGCACCGCGTCGAGGTCGATGGCCGCCCGCGTCCCCGCCGCGAACCCCGCGAAGATGTTGACCCGGCCGCCATCCCCGGCCAGGTCAACTGCCTGGACGACGAGCGGCGGCGCGGGGACCATGACGGCGACGTAGCTGAACCCCGGCTCGAGCCGGGTCGTGCGGCTGTCGAGGAAGGCCGCCGGGATCCCGTTCGAGGCCGCAAGCGGCCCGGCGACCCGGGCGAGGTGCGCGAGCCGAGCCTCGTCGATGTCGACCGCGGTCAGCGTGAGCCCGCGGATCGGCGACGAGGCGGTCCGGACCACGTGCATGAAGCCCATCGGGCCCGCGGCGCCGATCACGGCGACCCGGTCGCCGGCCCGCAGCTCGCCGTCCACCGGCGCGATCGAGTAGCCATCCGCGGCGCTCGCGCCCGACGTGCCGACCCACCGCGTGAGGTCGTAGTGGATCCGGCCGACGTCCACGGCGACGGCTCGCCCGATCCGGTGGCCGCCCAGGACGATGTCGATCACGCCCCCCGTGGCGAGCAGCGCCTGGAGCTGCTCGACGCGGTCGGCGTCGGCGCCGAAGTAGACGATGTCGTCGAAGGCCTGGGCAGGCAGCGTGGCGACGTCGGCCGCCACGGCGATCGCCGGCTCGGCAGGTCCTGCCGCCTCGTCGATCGCCTTGCGCTGGGCAGCGTCGGCCACGACGACCGTGATCGCGGCCGGCGTCGCGGCAGCGAGGAGCGGCGCCAGGCCCTCGATCCGATGCCCCCGGTCCGCCACGACGAGCAGCCGGCTGTCAGGCGCCAGGCCTCCCCGCTCGCGGCACGCGTACGACGCCTCGACGCAGGCCCACGGCTCCAGGAGCGCGATCGCCGAGCCGCTCGGCGCCTCGTCGACCGAGATGAGGAACCGCTCGCCGGTCCCGGGCTCGACGATCATCCGCTCGTCGAGGAGGACGTACTCCTGGAGCCCGCCCTCGAAGTTGTACCCGAACGCGGCGTTCGAGCCGGGCGTCAGGAGGTGGCGGTAGTCGGTCTGGACGAGGACGCGCTCGCCGACCGCGTGCCGCTCGACGGCCGCCCCGATCGCCACGATCCGTCCGGCGACCTCGTGGCCCGGGACTGTCGGCAGCTCGCCCGGCACGTAGCTCGGGATCTCCGAGAGCACCGCCGCGTCGATGCCACCCGAGACATCGGCCTTCCGGAGGTGCGTCGAGAACGCCTTCAGGAGCTTGGTATCGGAGAAGCAGATCCCGACCGCCTCGACCCTCACGAGGAGCTGGGTCGGACCGGGCGCCGGCACGGGCTTGGCCCGGTTGTGGACCAGCTGCCCTGGACCGACGATCTGGATCGCGTGCTGCGTCGCCGGCACGGCTGGAGCGGGTTGCGGCGGGGTCTTCACCTGGCGGATCCTCGTGGCGGCGGGCAGGGAACGGGCCCGGCTGGCGGCCCTCGCGGCCGCGCCTCCGGGGTGGCGGGTCAGCTCAACATCACCTGGCCGCCGGTGACGGGCAGGGCCTGGCCCGTCTCGTACTGCTGGGCCACCAGGTAGTAGAGCGCCTCCAGCACGTCGGCCGGCGTGCAGCCACGGCCCATCGGAACCCTGGCCTCGTAGAAGCGGCGGACATCGTCGATCGTCTTCGCGCCGGGCACCTTGCCCTCGCGCAGGTACTGGACGAAGAGGCCGTTGTCCGGGTCGGCCCACAGCGGCCCCTCGAGGAAGTTGCCCGGGCAGATCGCGTTGACCTTGATTCCGTCGCCGACCAGCTCGAGCGCGAACGACTGGGTGAGCCCGATCCCGCCGAACTTGGATCCCGCGTAGGCGCTGTTGCGGCTGGAGCCGACGAGCCCCGACTTGGAGTTGATCTCGATGATGTCGCTCCATCGATCGGGCTTCGCGCGGTGCTGGCGGGCCATGATCGGCGCGGCGAACCGGACGCACAGGAAGTAGCCGCGGTAGTTGACCCTCGTGACCAGGTCGAACTCGGCCAATGGCTGGCTCGTCACGCCGCCGGCACGCAACACGCCCGCGTTCGAGACGAGGAGATCGAGGCCGCCGTAGCGCACGACCGCCGAGTGGAGGCCGTCGGCGACGGACTCCTCGTCCATGACGTTCATGGCGACCGCGCTCGCCCGGCCCGGCCCCCAGCGGGCCTCCAGGTCTCGGGCGTTCGATTCGGCGAGCGCCGCGTTGAGGTCGGCGAACACGACGTGGCCACCCTGCTCGACAAGGTCGGCCGCGATGGCGAGCCCGAAGCCCTGGGCGGCCCCGGTGACGAGCGCCACCCTGCCGGCGAGACGACCGGTCACGGCCGTGCCGGCGGCCACGCCGCGGCGGTAGGCCTCCGCCTCCCAGACCTCGATGAACGTCCGCTCGGCATCGGACAAGGCCCGCACGCCGCCGAGCGACAGCGCGCTCCGGGCGACACGCAGCGCGTCGAGGCAGACGTGGCGCGCGGTGTCCGCCTCGCCCCACGTGTCACCGGCCGCGAAGAGGCCGAGGCCCGGCACGATCACGATGATGGGCGGGGCGCCATGGGAAGCGACATGCGCCTCCAGGCGTTCGCCGAGCAGGGGCGGAACGTCGTCCGGCGCGACGCTGTCGGGAACGTCCACCAGGAGCGGCCACGACCCCGTGTAGACGATCTGGTCGGGGGTCATGGGCCCGCCCAGCACGATCGCCCGCCCGGCCGGGGTCGCGGTGAACCCTGCCGCGAGGGGACCATCGTCATAGGTGATCACCCTGAGCGCTCCGCTGCCTGCGAGCAGCCCGCGGAGCGTGGGCGAGATCACGTCCACGAGCGCCCGGGTGCGAGCCGGGTCCGTGCCGGCCGGAGCCGGCTCCGCAGGACCCGGGCCGGTTGGCGCTGCCGCGGCGCGGCGCATCTCCGCCCGGACCGTCTCGAGGAGCCAGGCCGATCGCGCGTCGATCTCGGCCGTCGAGTCCCCGCTCACGATGACACCATGGTTCTGCATCAGCGTGACGGCCGGCGCCGGCCGGCCGAGGCGTGCCACATAGGCGCGTCGGGCTTCGACGATGGCCCGCGCGAGCGGCAGGCCGGGGTTCGTGTAGGGCACCCAGACTGCCTGGTCCCCGAACAGCCGCCCGGCGAGGCCGGCGCCGTCGCTGTTGCAGGTGACCGCGTTGATGTCCACCGGGTGCGTGTGCAGGACGAATCGCTCGGGCAGGAAGGCGTGGAACAGGAGCTCCACCGAGGGCCGCCGTCCGCCGGGGTCGCCCAGGCGAGCCGCCATCGCCGTGCGCATGACCGGATCTTCCCCTGGACCTCCTGCTTCCTCCCTCGCCCCGGTCGCCGCATCGCCGGCGTGGAGCAGCGCGAGCAGCGGCTCCATCTCGAGGGGCACGAGGTCCCCCGCGGTGAGCGTCGCGAGCGCAACCCCGCTCGGCTTGATATAGAGGATGCCGTCGATCTTCGCCGAGGCGTTGCCGCCCCCGCCCCTCGAGAACTCGGGGTCGCGGCCGTACCGCCGGGCAACCTCGACGAGCTCGTCGAGAGTGGCGACCGGCATCGCGGGCAGCTCCCGCCGGCCAGGCTGCCGGCCGTTCATCGGGCCGTCGCCACGGATGTCGCGTCGATGAGCTCGGCGCCCAGCTCGGCGAACCAGCGGATGCGCGCGGCGCCGTCCGGGAAGCCCGGGTTGAGCCGACCTTCGACGTCGATGTAGCCCTGCCGGCCGGCCGTCCGGAGGTGCTGGTGGGCAGCCACCACGCAGGTTGCCTGCCAGAAGGCTTCACGGGCGGCGGGCGAGGGCAGCGACCCGTCGATGCAGCGAGGCTCCAGGGGGATCCGCCGCCGGGTGTTGTGCTCGGTCCCTGCCATCACGATGATGCCGGCATCACGGAACGCCGCAACGTAGGCGTCCACGACCTCCGGTCGGTTGCGCCCCGGGATCAGCTCAGCGGCGTGGATCCCATTCGCCAGCAGCCGCTCGGCCAGCCGTGCCGGCGGTTCCTCCCACGGGCAGACCGGCGATGCCCCGTCCGCCAGCGTCGGGTAGCAGGGAATGCCCCCAAACCCGAGGATCACGCGGTAGGCGTCGTCGAACGAGACCGGCGACTCCGGCACGAACGCCGGCCGGCCTGCCTTCATGAGCCGCGAGCGGATCGCGTCCTGGACCGCGATCGGATCGTCCACGGGGCCGTCGAAGGGTCCGCCGAACGCCCGGGAGAGCCGTTCGTGCCGCCGCTCGGGTGCCACCGCCAGGAAGACGGCCTCCTGGAACGCCATCGCCAGGTGGCGCTCCTGGAGCACGACCCACTCGGTCGGGACCTCGGACCGCTCCGCGACCTCCGCGGCGATGTTCTCCGCGGTCAGCGCGGTATGAAGGCCGGCCTTCTCGAGGCAGGTCCGGAGCAGCGGCGCCATGGCGCGCATCCGGTCGGCGTCCGCCGCACGCGCCTGTGCCACGAGGCCCGCCGCGGCCGCCGTCGGCGCAGTGAACGGGTCGACGCCCTTGGCGCAGAGGTACGTCCGCCCGGGGTTCCCCGGATCGTTGACCCTCGTGCCCGCGTCGCGCAGGGTGTCGACGACGCTGATGAACTCGAGGCCGAACAGCGGCACGATGCCGGCGGCCCGGGCGGCATCGGCGAACCGCGCGTAGATCCGCGGGTCGTGGAAGTTCGACGCGCCCAGGACCCGGACGCCCTCCGCGGCCGCGGTCTCGACGGCGTCCTCGGCGGTCTGGAAGGCCGAGAAGTTCGGCGGCAGGTGGACGTGCGTGTTCACGATGGCCCGCCCCGCCTCGCCCCGCCGGCCAGCGCCCCTGCTCGAATCGTCGCTCATCGGCCGTTCCGTTTCCTGCTCATGCGTTTGAGTCATCCGGCGCCGTCACCAGTCGCTGGCGTGAGAACGGGTCATGGAGCAGCCGAACGAATCCATGCGGGTGTTTACGATTCGTTTCGACTGAGCATAGAATACGCCAGCAAAGACGAAGCCTCAAGCACCAACCGAGAACCGAGGTGCAGCATGCCGATCCGGGAGCCGTTCCCCGACCTCGATGAGATCCTGGCGTCGATCGGGGAGGCCGGGAGCCGGATCGCAGGGATCGGCGCAAGCGAGGGTGGCGCCGGCAACATCTCGGCATGCATCGGGTGGCCCCTCGAAGTCCGGCGCCAGTTCCCCGCCACCGAGGAGATCCAGCTCCCCCTCCCGGCACCCCACCTCGCGGGATGGCGGATCATCGTCACCGGATCAGGCCGGCGCCTCCGCGACATCGGGACCGACCCGGCGGCGAACCTCGGCGTGGTCGTGGTCCACCCGGGCGGCGAGACGGGGACGCTCCACACGTCACCGCGCCGGCTGTTCGACGCGCTGACAAGCGAGTGGAACTCCCACCTCGGCGTTCACGACGACACCATCGCCCGGGCCGGCACGAACTTCCACGCCGTGATGCACGCCCAGCCCCCGCACCTCGTCTACCTGAGCCACGTGCCCGAGTACCTCGACGAGGCCTACTTCAACCTGCGCCTGCTGCGCTGGGAGCCGGAGACGATCGTCAACCTGCCGCAGGGCGTGGGCGTGCTCCCCTTCATGGTGCCCGGCTCCAGCCAGCTCATGGCGGCGAACATCGCCGGCCTGCGCACGCACCGGGTCGTCCTGTGGGCGAAGCACGGCGTCATGGCCCGGTCCGACATCTCGGTCACCCGGGCCGCCGACCGCATCGAGTACGCGGAGACCGCCGCGCGCTACGAGTACATGGACCTCCTCGCCGGCCAGCGCGCCGAGGGCCTGAGCCGGGA
>DAITNC010000071.1:0-9177 GCA_036834865.1 Candidatus Limnocylindrales bacterium
GACGAGACCGACCGTGCCCGCGCCGCCGAGACGCGCCAGCTCGGGATCCAGTCCGGGGTCTCCATCGCGGTCTCCGTCGGGATCATGATCCTGATGTTCTGGCCGGCGATCCCGCTCGCCATGAACGACATCAACCGCCTGGTCCTCTGGCCGGCCACGTTCATCCAGCTCTGGGCCGGCCGACGTTTCTACGAGGCTGCCTGGCGTGCGTTCCGCCACGGCTTCGGTACGAACATGAGCACCCTCGTCGCGGTGGGCACGAGCGCAGCCTGGGCGTACAGCGTCTTCGTGACGATGTACCCCGAGGTCATCATGCGAGCCGGCCTCTCCGGCGAGACCTACTTCGACTCGTCGGCGATCATCATCGGGCTGATCCTCCTTGGGAAGTGGCTGGAGGCCCGGGCGAAGGGTCGCACGACCGGCGCGATCAAGCGCCTGATTGGGCTCCAGGCGAAGACCGCCCGCCTCGTGACCGCGACCGGTGACGAGGACGTCCCGATCGACCGTGTCCAGCCCGGCGATCTTCTCCGGGTGCGACCCGGCGAGAAGGTCCCGACCGACGGCGTGCTCA
This sequence comes from Candidatus Limnocylindrales bacterium, assembly GCA_036834865.1. Classification (GTDB taxonomy): domain Bacteria; phylum Chloroflexota; class Limnocylindria; order Limnocylindrales; family CSP1-4; genus CTSoil-043. The sequence continues at coordinate 572 of DAITNC010000071.1, forward strand.
CCGAGGGGAGCAGCGCCCTGGACGAGGCGCTCCTGACCGGGGAGGCGATGCCGGTCACGAAGCGGCCCGGCGACGAGGTGATCGGGGCGACCCTCAACACCACCGGAAGCTTCGTGATGCGCGCCACGCGCGTGGGCAGCGAGACCGCGCTGGCCCAGATCGTCGAGCTTGTTCGCCGGGCGCAGGGCTCCAAGGCGCCGATCCAGCGCCTGGCCGACCGGATCAGCGGGATCTTCGTCCCGACCGTGCTCGGGATCGGCGCGCTCACGTTCGCGCTGTGGTGGCTGCTGGGCCCGGAGCCGAAGGTGACCCTGGCGCTCGCCGCGTTCATCACGGTGGTGATCGTCGCCTGCCCGTGTGCGATGGGGCTCGCCACGCCGACGGCGATCATGGTGGGCACCGGGCGCGGCGCCGAGGCCGGGATCCTGGTCCGCGGCGGCGAGGCACTCGAGACCGCGCAGCGGGTGACCACCGTCCTCTTCGACAAGACCGGCACGCTCACCCGCGGCACCCCGGCGGTGGCGGAGATCATCCCGACGCCGGGGGGTGATCCGATCGCGCTCCTGCGGATGGCAGCCGCCGTGGAGGCCGGCTCCGAGCACCCGCTGGCAAGCGCCATCCTCCTCGCAGCGCGCGAGCGCGGCCTCGCATTCCCCGTCGCGGAAGAGTTCGCGGCGATCGTGGGCGGCGGCGCCGAGGCGACCGTCGAGGGCGTTCCGGTCCTTGTCGGGAGCGCGCGGCTGCTCGGCGAGCGCGGGATCGATCTCGGCCCGCTCGGCGCGCGCGGCGATGCCCAGGCGGGGCAGGGCCAGACGCCCGTCTTCCTCGCCCGGGACGGCGTCGTCGTCGGGCTGATCTCGATCGCGGACCCGGTCAAGCCGGAGGCGGCCGAGGCCGTTCGCGCGCTCGCCGCCCAGGGCGTCGCCGCGTGGCTGGTCACCGGCGATCACCGGGCGACGGCTCTCACCGTCGCGCTCGCCGCCGGGATCCCGGCCGAGCGGGTGCGCTCCCAGGTCCTGCCGGGGGACAAGGCCGCGCTCGTCGCCGAGCTGCAGGCCGCCGGCGAGGTCGTGGCGATGGTCGGAGACGGGATCAACGACGCGCCGGCGCTCGCGGCGGCCGACCTCGGCATCGCGATCGGGACCGGCGCCGACGTAGCCATCGAGGCTTCGGACGTGACGCTGGTCGGTGGCGACCCGCGGGGCGTGGTGGCGGCGCTGGCGCTCTCGCGCCGCACCATGGCGGTCATCCGCCAGAACCTCTTCTGGGCCTTCGCCTACAACGTGCTCCTCATCCCGGTCGCCATGGGCATCCTCTACCCCGCCTTCGGGATCACCCTGAACCCCGCGATGGCCGCCGGCGCGATGGCGCTCTCGTCGGTGAGCGTCATCTCGAACTCACTGCGACTCCGGGCCTACGATCCGCGCCCCGCGGCCGTGCTCGCCGCGAGCCGCCACGCCACCTGGACCAGGGTCCGCGACGCAGGGTACCTGGGGCTCGTGGCGCTCGCCGCGCTCGGCGTCGCCGCCGGCGTGATCGGCTACGGCCGCTGGCTCGACGCGAGCGCGCGCCCGGTGAGCCTGGTGGCGACCGGCCTCGCGGGAGAGGCCCCGATCGTCCACGTCGCCGCCGGCCAGGACGTGCTCGTCACTCTCCGCAACGACGACGTGAGCGTCTCGGTCTGCACGCTCCCCGGGGTTCCCCGCGTCGAGCTGAACCCCCGTCCGGGCGCCACCCAGGCGGCCCGCTTCGCGATCGCGACCCCCGGCACGTACGAGCTGACCTGCGCGCCCGCGGCCGGCGCAGCAACGTCGGCGATGGCAGGGGCAACCCCGGCCGGCGGCGAGCGGGTGGGCGCCACCTTCGTGGTGGCCCCCTGACCCTGAGCTACGCGAGCAGCGGCACCCCGACCAGCAGGATCGGCAGCGCGATGATGACGGCCGCGACGGCGCCGATCCTCCCCGCTCGCCGGCCGAAGCCGTGCGGCGAGAACAGCTGGCTCGCGGCGATCCCGCCCACGACGGGGGGGAGCGCAAGGAGCGCGGCCAGGAACCCGATCGGGAGGACGTTGGCGCCGCCCCGAATGGCGACGCGCTCACCGGCCACCACCGTGATCAGGGCGAGCAGATCGGCCGCCACGATCGCGCCGGTCGCGGCGCCCAGGATCGCGTCGAGGCGCGTCGCGGTCAGCCCGATCGGGTAGGCGATCGCGAAGACGCCCACCGCGAGGACCGGCAGTGCCAGCACGACCGACCCGGTCAGCCCGACCGGCAGCGTGGCCACGCCGACAGCCGCGCTCGGATGCCAGTGATACGCGACGGCCGTGAGCGGCGAGATGAGGCCGGCGAACACGCCCGCCTCGAGGCCGCGCCGCACCCACGCGGGAAGGCGAATGGAGGACATCGCCGCCGATCCTACTCGCCGGGTGGTTGCGTCGGGGCTCCCGGCGCGCCGGGAGCCCGCAGATCGGGAAGGCTGCCCGGACTACGCGACGCGGTACTTCCGGAAGATCGTGACCGCGTTCTGGCCGCCGAACCCGAAGCCGTTGACCATCACCGTTTCGAGCTTCGCCGGGCGCGCCACGCTGGGGACGTAGTCGAGGTCGCAGTCGGGCAGGTCGGGGTTCTCCAGGTTCGCCGTGGGCGACATGACCTGGTCGCGCAGGCCGCCGAGCGCGGCGAGCGCGCTCGCGATCCCGGCGGCGCCGACGAGGTGCCCGATCATCGACTTCGGCGACGAGATCGCCCGACCATACGCGGCCGGCCCGAAGGAGGCCTTGATCGCGCGGGACTCCGTGGAATCGTTGAGCGGGGTGGATGTCCCGTGGGCCACGATCCAGTCGATCTCGTCGGCGGCCACGCCGGCATGCTCGCGGGCCAGCGTCATGGCGCGCGAGGCACCGCGGCCAGTGGGTTCCGGCGCGGAGATGTGGAAGGCATCCGCGGTGAGCGACCCGCCCAGCACCTCCGCGATCGGCGTCGCCCCGCGGGCCAGTGCGTGCGCGAGCGACTCCACCACCACGACGCCGGCGCCCTCGCCGAGGACGAAGCCGTCGCGGTCCCGGTCGAACGGCCGCGACGCGTGCGTGGGGTCCTCGTTCCGCTTGCTGAGCGCGCCCATGTTTCCGAGGGCGGCGACGCCGACCTCGAGGATCGGGGCCTCCGTGCCGCCGGTCAGGACGACGTCGCACTCGCCCGTGGCGATGAGGCGCAGCGCGTCGTTGAAGGCGATGACGGACGACGCGCACGCGGCGACCTGGGTGATCACCGGCCCCGTGATCCCGTGCTCCATGCTCAGCATGCAGGCGGCCATCGAGCCGGACAGGGCCGGGATCGCGAAGGGCGAGACGAACCGCGGGCCGCGGTCGCGCCGGACGTGGGTCCCCTCCACGATCTGCTCGATCCCGCCGCCGCCGGTGTTCATGACCACGCCCCAGCGGTCGCGGGCGTCCTGGTCGAGGGTCGCGGGATCCAGGCCGGCCGAGGCGAGCGCCTCGTGCGCTGTCGCGATCGCGAAGTGGATGAAGCGGCTCATCCGGCGGGCCATCTTGGCGTCCATGTGGTCCGCCGCGCGGAAGCCCTTCACCTCGGCCGCGATCTTGACCTCGAAGTCGGTCGGGTCGAACGCGGTGATCCGGGCCACGCCGGAGACCCCGTCGCGCAGGTTCCGCCAGTACGTCTCGAAGTCGTTGCCGATCGGCATGACGGCTCCAAGGCCGGTCACGACGGCACGGCGGGCGGGATCTGCGGAAGGTGGCACGGGCGAGATCCTCCGGGCGCTGGGCTGGTGAGGAGATTGTACGGACCGGAGGCCGGCGGTCATGCCGTGCGCCCGGCCGTTCGCGCCGTCAGTCGCCTTCGTAGTGCTTGAAGATCACCGCGCCGTTGTGCCCGCCCAGGCCCACGTTGTCGGAGATGGCGTAGCGGATCTCGCGGCGGACCGTCTCGCGCGGGATGTTCAGGTTGATCTCCGGGTCGGGATCGCGGAAGGTGGGCACGCCGGGCACCGCCTGGTTGTGGACCGAGAGCACCGTGAAGATCGCCTCGACCGCGCCCGCCGCGCCCATCAGGTGGCCGGTCAGCGACTTCGTGGCGCTGATGGGGATCTCCGGCGTCCGGTCGCCGAAGACGGCCCAGAACGCCTCGGCCTCGCGCAGGTCGCCCAGCGGCGTCGAGGTCCCGTGCGGGTTGATCATGTCGATCCACTCGGGCTTCACGTCGTAGCGCTCGAGCGCCTGCAGCAGCGCCCGCCGGACGCCGTCGCCCTTCTCCACCGGCTGGATCAGGTCCCACGCGTCGGCGGCCGAGCCGAACCCGGTCACCTCGGCGTAGATCGTCGCGCCGCGCGCCTTCGCGAGCTCGAGGTCCTCGAGGATCACGGCGCCGGCGCCCTCGCCGAGGACGAAGCCGTTGCGAGTGATGTCGAACGGCCGTGAGATCGTCTGCTCCGGCTCGCCGGGCCGCGGCGTCCCCATCCCGCGCATGTTCGAGAAGCCGATGTGGATCAGCTCGTGGAGCGGGCTCTCCGTGGAGCCGGCCACGGCCGCGACGACGTCGCCGCGCCGGATCAGCTCGGCGGCCTCGCCGATGTTGTGGGTGCCCGTGGAGCACGCCGTGACGATGCACATGTTGGGCCCACGGATTCCTGTCTCGATCGCGATCTGGCCGGAGGCCGTGTCGGGGAGCATGTTCGCGATGAAGAACGGGCTGACCGCGCGGGCGCCCTTCGTCTCCCAGGTGTGGCGGTTGTCCATCAGGAGGCGCGAGCCGCCGCCCCCGGAGCCGAAGACGACCCCGATCTCGTCGCGATTGGCGGCGCTGATCTCGATGCCGCTGTGGGCGAGCGCCTTCTTCGCCGCCGCGACGCCCAGGACGACGTTCTTGTCGGTCCGGCGGACCTCCTTGAAGTTCATCCAGGCGGCCGGGTCGAAGTCGTGGACCTCACCCGAGACCTGGCAGTCGTACGGCGCGGGGTCCCAGTAGGTGATGTGGCCGAGGCCGCTGACGCCGTCGACGAGGTGCTGCCAGACGGTGTCGACGTCGGATCCGATGGGGCTGACGATGCCTAGGCCGGTGACGGCCACGCGGCGGGTGAAGTCGGGCTTGCGCACGGTGCTGGAGGGTCCTCCGGGTCTGTGGGTGCGGGGTCTAGGGTCGAGGTTCGTGAGTGGGTGTCACGCCGGCCAGCCGGCCCCGACGGGATCGGGATCGGCCAGGCCGCCGGGGGCTCCCGGGTCGTCGAGTGGGATGGTCTCCGCGTCGGGGGCGATCCGCCGGATGAGGCCGCAGAGCACGCGCCCGGGCCCCACCTCCACGAACCGCGTGACGCCGGCGGCGCGCATCGCCTCGACCGCGGCGATCCAGTCGACGCCGGTCGTGAGGTGGTCGACCAGCTCGGCGCGGCATGCCTCGCCGGTGGTGAGCGGTCGCGCGTCGGCGTTGGCCAGGAGCGGGACCTCCGGGTCGCGGAACGCGACGTCCGCCAGGACGGCGCGCATCCCCGCAGCCGCGCCCGCCATGAGCGAGGAATGGGCGGCAACGCTCACCGGCAGGACGAGCGCGCGCTTCGCACCGAGCCCTTTCGCGGCAGCGGCCGCCGCCTCCACCGCCGGGCGGACGCCGGACACCACGACCTGCCCTGGCGAGTTCCGGTTGGCGATGCCGAAGGTCCCGTGCGCCGCGCCCGCTGCCACCAGGTCGGGCAGCCGTTCGTCGGGCAGGCCGATGATCGCGGCCATCGCGCCCGGGCTCCCCTCGCCCGAGGCCTGCATGAGGCGTCCGCGCTCGCGCACGAGGCGCATCCCGTCCCCCAGCGACACGACACCGGTCGCGACCAGCGCGCTGTACTGGCCCATGGAGTGCCCGGCGGCGAACACCGGAGCGAGCGGGGACCGACCGTCCGCGGTGCGGCGCTCCTCGACTGCGCGCAGGAACGCGACCGACGCGGCCAGCAACGCCGGCTGCGCGTTCACGGTCAGGTCAAGCTCGTCGGCCGGCCCATCCCAGGCGAGCCGGCTCAGCGGCTCGCCGAGCGCCGCATCGGCCTCCGCGAAGACCGCGGCGGCCGCGGGCGATGCCGCGGCGAGGGCGCGGCCCATCCCGACGGCCTGCGACCCCTGGCCCGGGAAGACGAACGCGAGCGTGGACATCGACCTCCTTGGACGTGCCGGGACGCACCGGCGCGATGGGATTGGCGGGCGTGGGCTGCTCGCCGGGCGAGCGTGGGCACGAGCGTACTCCCGGTTTCGCGCAACCCCGGCAAATCGCGTGCAACCTTGCACCGACCGACCCCGGCGGGCTACGCTCCCTGCCATGCCGACCCCGACCCGACCCCGCCGCCCGGGCGCCCCCGCCCGCGTCACCACCGCCAGCCTGGAGGCGATGGCCGACGACGTTCTGCTCGCCCCCGTCGCCGCCGCCCGGAACCGGATCCAGAACCCGCGCGAGCTGTCGGACCGTGTGGCATTCGGGAAGGCGCTGTGGCGCGAGCTCGTGATCGGGTTCGCGGCCCAGCTCGGCGAGGTCCGCCTTGGCTTCACCCAGCTCGCGGCGCTCTACGCGCTCGCGGACGGCGGTACCACCACGATCGTCGACCTGGCGGACACCCTGAACCGGTCCCCGTCCGCGACGTCGCGGCTGGTGGACGGCCTGGAACGTCGTCGCCTGCTGGAACGACGCGCGGAGCTCGACGACCGGCGGATGCGCTCGGTCTGGCTGACCGAGCGCGGACGTGCGCTCCTCGCGGTCATCGATCGCTCGCGGGCCGACCAGTTCCTGGCGGTCGTGCGGCCCCTGCCGGCCAACGAGCGGGCGATCGTCGCCATGGGCGTCGCGGCCCTGGCGACCCGCGCCGTGTCGCGCCGCGGACGGCTCATCAAGCAGCGACCGGAGTAGGGGCCCGCGTTCAGCCGCCGCGGTGCGAGATCAGCTCCTGGGCGAACGCGGCAACGGTGAGCAGCGTCGGGATCAGCACGAGCGCAGCGACCATCAGGAGGAGCAGCCGCAGGTTGCGCCGCTCGTCGGCGCGCCGCTCGTCGGTCGCGCCGTCCTCCCCGCCCGGGGCGAACTCCGCGTTCAGGCCGCGCGGGCGGTCCGGCGCAATGTAGAGCGGGAGCGGGGCCTCGGCGGGCACCCCGGCCTCGCCGGCAGCCGCCCGGGTCGGTCTCCCGCCGTTCGGGGTTGTCATCACGCGTTCGGCAGGCTGGCCCGCAGCCGTGCCCCCGTCGTGATGGCGCCCTCGGACGCGGAGGAGACGAGGGCCGCGTACTTGGCCATGACGCCGCTGCGGAACGGCGGGGGAGGCGGCGACCACGCGGCGCGCCGGGCGGCCAGCTCTGCCGGGTCGACCAGGAGGTCCATCGCCTTGCGATCGACGTCGATCTCGATCAGGTCGCCCCCCTGCACCAGCGCGATCGGCCCGCCGAGCGCAGCCTCTGGCGCGACGTGGCCCACCATCAGGCCGTGCGTGCCCCCTGAGAAGCGGCCGTCGGTCAGGAGCGCGACCTGGTCGCCCAGGCCCTCGCCGACGAGCGCGGCCGTGACGCTCAGCATCTCCTGCATCCCGGGGCCGCCGACCGGTCCCTCGTAGCGGATCACGACCACGTCGCCCGGCACGATGGCGCCGGCCCTGACCGCGGCGAAGCAGGCCGTCTCGGAGTCGAACACGCGGGCTGGACCGCGCTGGAAGCGGCGCTCGTGGCCGGCGAGCTTGATGACGCAGCCGTCCGGGGCCAGCGAGCCGTGGAGGATCGTGAGGCCGCCGATCGGCTTGATCGGCGTCGCGATCGGCACCACCACCTGCTGCCCGGGGGTTTCCTTCGCTGCCGACGCGATCTCGGCGATGGTCCGGCCGTCGACGGTTGGCGCGTCGCCGTGCAGGAGATCGCGGGAGAGCAGCTCGCGCATGACGAGCGAAACGCCGCCGGCGTCGTACATCTCGGAGGCGGAATAGCGCCCGCCCGGCTTCATGTCGGCGACGATCGGGGTCCGGTCGGCGATGGTCCCGAAGTCGTCGATCTCCAGCGGGATGCCCGCCTCCCGCGCGATCGCGAGCAGGTGCAGGACGCCGTTCGTCGAGCCGCCCGTGGCCGCGACGGCCGCGATCCCGTTCTCGAGGGCGCGACGGTCCAGGATCGACGAGGGGCGCACGTCGCGGCGGACGAGGTCCATCACGAGCTCCCCGCAGCGGCGGGCGGCCGCGTCCTTCGCGGGATCCTCGGCCGGGATGCCGTTGAGGCCGGCCGGCGAGAGCCCGATGAACTCCATCACCATGCTCATGGTGTTGGCCGTGTACTGGCCGCCGCAGGCGCCCGCGCCCGGGCAGGAGGCGCTCTCGATCTCGTACAGCTCGTCGAGGGTGATCGTGCCGGCGCGGTACGCGCCGATCGCCTCGAACACGCTCACGATGTCGGCGTTCTTCCCCTTGTATGTGCCCGGGTAGATGGTGCCGTTGTAGAGCACCAGCCCGGGTCGGTCCAGGCGGACCAGCGCCATGGCGGCGCCCGGGATCGTCTTGTCGCAGCCCACCAGGCAGACCATCCCGTCGAAGAGGTGGCCGCGCGCCACCAGCTCGATCGAGTCGGCGATCACCTCGCGGCTGACGAGCGA
>DAITNC010000072.1:0-6625 GCA_036834865.1 Candidatus Limnocylindrales bacterium
GGCCAGGGTCGCGACGTCCGACCGGTCGAGTCGACCCAGGCTGACCGTGGTCACGAGCCCAGCCTCCGATGCAACCTCGAGAACCTGCTCGCGAACCCCCGGGTCGAGCTCCTCCGTGCGCCAGGTCACCTGGAGCCCGATCGGGTGGTCGGGCAGGCGCCGCGCGAAGTAGCCCAGGAACTCCTTCGTCGACGAGTCGGCCCGGTGGACATCATCGATCCACACGACGCCGGGCTCCGTGCCTCGGACGAGCGCGACCAACGCGGAGCCCACGGCCTCGAAGAGCCGGACGCGCCCGAAAGGATCTCCCTCCAGCGGGCGCGTGCTCGGCCGGACGCCCGGCACGGGAAGGAGTCGCGTCAACTCCGCGAGGGCTCCGGGTTCGACCATCGCGAGTCTCTCCGGCGCGTCCGGGCGGGACATGCCGGTCCTGAGCAGCTCCGCGATGACGCTGAGCGGGATGGCCTCCTCGCCGGCGTAGGCCCGGGCCTCGAGGACAGTGCCGCCTCGAGCCCTTGCGCTGTCCGCCAAAGCCGTTGCGAGGCGGGTCTTGCCGATCCCTGGCTCGCCCTCGATGACGAGGAGACGGCCCCACGGACCGACCACGGCGAGCGTCTCCACGAGCGCCTGAAACTCGCGCCCCCGGCCGATCAGCGGTGCCTGCCGTTTACGTTGCGGACGCGTGTCCTCCATCTGGCGGGTCGCCGGCGGCTGGCCTGCGGCCATCGCTTCCGTGACCTGCGTGGCGACTTCCCGACGCTCCGTGAGCTGACCCGCGCGTATGGCCTCAGCGAGATCGGTCGTCTCGGCCAGGGGCGCGACTCCCAGCTCCCGGTCTAGGGTCCGGATGCAGTCGCGGTACTGTGCCAGCGCCGCGGCGGGCTCACCGGAGCGGGCTAGCACCTCCATCAGCAGGCGGTGCGCCGGCTCATGGAGCGGATCGAGCCCAAGCCACCGCCGTGCGGCGAACGCCGCACGGTCCCAGGCTCGAGCGGACAGCTGGCCTCGCGCGAGTCGTTCGAGCACGGCCGCCAGCTGTCTCGCGTGCGACGCGGCTTCGGCCAGCTGCCATTCGTCGAACTCCTCCGAGTCGCGCAGCCCGAAGCCGGCCATGAACTCGCCTCGGTCGAGGCCGGCGGCCGCCTCGAGCGCGTCGAGACAGGCCGGACAGAGGTCGCCGTCCGAATGGTCGTGACCGCGGGCGACCGCGAGGGCCGCCTCGAAGCTCCAGAGGTCCACCTCGAATACGGCGCCGTCTAGCGAGACCGCCGAACGATCGACAACAAGGCCGGCTTGCCGGAGGCCCGCTCTGAGCACCGAAAGCGTCCTTCGGAGGGCGCCGCGCGCATCCGAGCTGTCGGCCTCGGGCCAGAGCAGCGCGGCGAGCGACTCCCTGCTCGCCGGGCGGCGACCCACGGCGAGGTACGAGAGGAGGGCCACCGCCTTACGGGTGTCGACGTCGAGCGGCGATCCGTCGACCTCGACGGCCACCGGCCCGAGTAGGCGTATCCGGATCCGCGGCTCCATCGCCCGTCACGGTACCCGATGTCTCGCTGTCACCGTTACGGTGCTCCTGCCCGCGCCACGATCGACCGATGTGCGCGGCTCGCTGCGTGCGGTCTCGGCGACACCTCGACGTGCCTGCGCCGGCTCAGGGCCACTCATGAAGACCATGTCGCCCGCCTTCACTCGTAACGGTTTCCGGACGGTGGACGTGTAGAACTCCGCCATGGCATTCATCGATGCGATCAAGCGCACGGTTGGGCGGGGGGCCACGCCCGATGCTCCCGATAGAGGTGCGAGCGCCCCGGCCATGTCGGTGCATGCGCCGGCCCCGGCCGCAATCCCCACCGCAACCGGTCCCGCGATCGAGATCGCGCCGAATGATCGGCTCTTCGCCTACCTCCAGTCGGCGAGTGGTGTGGTCGATGCCGAGCGCCTCGAGCTCGATTCGCCGGCGCTTGGCGAGCTGCGCGCCGCAGGCATCCGGCTCGTCGTGCCCCTGGTCGCCCAGGGGGAGCTCATCGGCGCCCTCTATCTCGGGCCGCGGCTGTCTGACCAGGATTACAGCACCGACGACCGCAGGCTCCTCACGACCCTGGCCGCTCAGGCGGCGCCGGCGATCCGGGTCGCACAACTTGTCCGTGAGCAGGCCGTGGAGATCCAGGCCCGTGAGCGGCTCGAGCAGGAGATGCGGGTCGCCACCCTCATCCAGCAGCAGTTCCTGCCACGCGAGCTGCCCCAGCTACCCGACTGGCAGGTGGCGGCGTACTACGGCCCAGCCCGCGCGGTCGGCGGCGACTTCTACGACTTCATCGCCCTTCCCGACGGCCGGATCGGGATCGTGGTCGGCGACGTGACGGACAAGGGCGTCCCGGCGGCCCTGATCATGGCCCGCACCCAGTCCGTGCTCCGCGGTGAGGCGCCCCGGGTCGGGTCGCCGGCCGCAGTTCTCGAGCGGGCGAACGAGATCCTGCTGCCGGAGATGCCGGCAAGGATGTTCGTGACGTGCCTGTACATGGTCCTGGAGCCCGAGACCGGCAAGGTCGTATACGCCAACGCCGGGCACAATCTGCCCTACGTCCGCACGGCCGGCGGCGTGATCGAGCTTCGGGCGACTGGGATGCCGCTGGGACTCCTGCCCGGGATGGACTACCCGGAGCACGAGGCGGTCCTCGCGCCCGGCGAGAGCGTCTTGCTCTACAGCGACGGGCTGGTCGAGGCACACGACCGCGCGGGTGACATGTTCGGCTTCCCGCGGCTCCGAGAGCTCATGGCGACCGAGCTCCCGAGCACGGAGCTGCTCGACCATCTCCTCGACGAGCTCCACGGCTTCGTCGGCAAGGGCTGGGACCAGGAAGACGACATCACGCTCGTCGCGCTGCAGCGCACGGGCGGATTCGGCATGACCGTCGGCGAGGTTCCTGCGCAAACGGCCTCGGCGACGTCGGTCGCCACTTCGGCGGCTGCGCGTCCCGGTGGCCGCGTGCTGCTCCGCGCCTCGCTGCCGGGCGAGCAGGGCAACGAGCGTGTTGCGATGGACCAAGTCGCGGCAGCGGTGGCTGAGCTCGGAATCGCGCCCGACCGCGTCGAGCGGCTGAAGACCGCCGTCAGCGAGGCCGCCATGAACGCGATCGAATACGGCAGCCAGAACGACCCCACGATCCCGGTCGACATTGCCGTCGACGTGGACGGTGATGACCTCGTGGTCCGGATCACCGACCGGGGCCTGAGCGGCCCGATCGGCAGCGCAGAGGAGCCGGACCTGGAGAAGAAGCTCGCCGGCGATCAGAAGCCGCGTGGTTGGGGTCTCTTCCTGATCAAACACATGGTGGACGCGATGGAGGTCACATCGCATGGCACGGGCCAGACGGTGGCCCTGACGCTCCACCTGGAAGGAGCCGGCGATGCCAGCCATCCCGTTCAAGGCTGAGGTTCACGGGACCCCAGAGCTCGCCACGATCGAGCTGCACGGCGACGTCAATGCGGCTGCCGAAGCCGCGCTCGCCGCAGCCTACCGTGAAGTCGCCGCGCTCGGCGCCAGCGCCATCGTGCTCGACTTCAGCGATACCGCATACATCAACAGCACCGGGATCGCGCTGATCGTGCGACTCCTGGCCGACGGCAGGAAGGATCGACGCGAGGTGCGAGCCTGCGGGCTCAGCCCGCACTACGTCGAGATCTTCCAGATCACCCGGCTGTCCGACTACATGCGGATCTTCGACGACCAGGCGAGCGCGACGGCCGCCGGTGTCGTCGTCACGGCAGGAGGGGAGCGATGACGACGGGGACCACAACGGTGGAGGTCCGCCAGCTCAGCCCTGGGGCCTCCGCGATCGAGATCAGCGGGGACGTCACGGCCGCGAGCGAGGGTCCGCTGATGGACGCATATGCGAGCGCGAGCGCGACCGGGGCGAAGGTGATCATCCTCGACTTCGGCGGGCTCGACTACATGAACAGCGGCGGCATCGGCCTGCTGGTCACCCTGCTGGTCCGCGTCCAGCGCCAGGGCCAGCGACTGATGGCCGTCGCACTCAGCGAGCACTACCGGCAGATTCTCGCGCTCACCCGGCTCGACGAGGCGATCGCGATCCACGCGACTGCGGCCGACGCGCTCGCAGCCGCCGGGGTCTGACGATCGGACCATGTACAGAGCTCGGAGGGGATGAGCGATGAGCAAGAACACGACGGCGACCGATGGCGCAGCGCCCCCGGAGGCCCCGGCCGCCCCGCCGCGATCGAGCGCCGCGAACTGGTCGAAGCCGGTCGACCGCCTGGCCGTCGGCGCCGTCCCGACGCGCGCCATGAACCTCAATGTCGAGGGACGCCGCCTGGTCGGGCCGGTGCAGGGCTTCGGACAGCTGTGGCAGAAGCGGTACCGGGTCCGGCTCGAGGGCGCTGACGCGTCGCCCGAGCAGGTGATCTCCACCTGGAAGGGCGAGTTCGGGACGTTCTGGCCGAAAGGCAACAGCTTCTACGGTCCGATCACGGGCATCGCTCCCGGCGACGTCGCGTTGCTCAACCTTGCGGCGCCCGGGGGCCAAACGCTCTCGACCGGTGTGCTGGTCATCTACGCGGATGATGAGTCGTTCACCTTCATGACCCCCGAGGGGCACATGTTCGCGGCCTGGATCACCTTCAGCGCCTTCCTCGACGACCTCGCGCCCGTCGTCCAGATTGAGGTGCTCCTGCGCGCGAACGACCCGCTCTACGAGGTCTCGATGGCGCTCTTCGGGCACCGCCAGGAGAACGCCTTCTGGATGGCGACGCTCCACAACCTCGCCGCCCGCTTCAACGTTGACGCGACGGCCACGCTCGAGCAGACCTGCGTCGACCGGAGGCGCCAGTGGAAGAACGCCAAGAACATCCGCCACAACGCGGCGATCCGTTCGACGTTCTGGATGGCCACCCACCCCCGCCGCTGGTTCCGGCGCACCGGGGCCGCGTGATCCCTCGCCGCCCGTTGCCTTCAGGCAGTTCGACGGTACAGACGCCGCAACACGCATCCTGTTCGTGGCGCACGATGCGCGGATGAAGGCTGACGCGCCCGACGCGATCGTCATCGGGTCGGGGCCGAACGGGCTGGCGGCGGCGATCACCCTCGCCCGGGCCGGGCGGTCGGTGGTCGTGTACGAGGCGCACGACACGGTCGGCGGGGGGATGCGCAGCGCCGAGTTGACGCTCCCCGGGTTCGTCCACGACATCTGCTCCACCGTCCAGGGGACGTCGACGGCGTCGCCGTTCTTCCGCGGCCTCGACCTGGGGCGGTTCGGCCTCGAGCTCATCGACCCGCCGGCGCCGCTCGCCCATCCGCTCGACGGCGGGCGAGTCGCGGTGCTCGAGCGGTCGGTCGCCGACACGGCGGCGGGGCTCGGGGTCGACCGGGCGGCATATCGCGCGCTCATCGGCCCGCTCGTCCGTGACGCCGATGCGGTCATGGACCTGGTCCTCGGTCCGGTCTTCCGGGTCCCGCGTCACCCGCTCGCAGCGGCACGGTTCGGGATCCCGGCAGTGCATTCCGCGGTCGGGCTCGCCGGCGGCAGGTTCCGCGGGGACGAGGCCCGGGCGCTCCTGACCGGCGTCAGCGCTCACTCGATGCTCAAACTCGACCGCCCGTTGACCGCGTCGTTCGGGCTGGTCCTCGCGATCACCGCGCATGCCTACGGCTGGCCAGTGGTTCGCGGCGGGACGCAGCAGCTCGCCGATGCCCTCGCCGCCGAGCTCCGGTCGCTCGGCGGGGAGATCGTGACCGGCCACCCTGTCACCTCGTTGGAAGAGCTTCCGGCTGCGCGGGCGGTCCTCTTCGACACTACGCCGCGGGCCCTGGCCGCGATCGCGGGGGATCGGCTGCCCGGGAGCTACCGACGACGGCTCGACGGGTTCCGCTACGGCCCCGGCATCGTGAAGGTCGACTGGGCGCTGAGCGCCCCGATCCCCTGGCGGGCAGAGGGGGCCCGTCGGGCGGGGACGGTCCACGTCGGGGGCACGCTTGACGAGATCCGGGCGGCGGAGGCGGAGGTCGCGGCCGGCCGTCACCCGGAGCGACCGTTCGTCATCGTCGTCCAGCAGAGCCGCTTCGACCCCAGCCGCGCGCCGGACGGACGGCACACCGGCTGGGCCTACTGCCACGTCCCGAGCGGCTCCACGTTCGACATGACCGACCGGATCGAGGCGCAGGTCGAGCGGTTCGCGCCCGGCTTCCGGGAGGCGATCCTCGCCCGCTCGGTCCGCCTGCCCGCCGATCTTGAGGCCTATAACCCGAACTACGTCGGCGGCGACATCAACGCCGGGATCGAGGACCTGCGCCAGCTCTTCACCCGGCCGGTCGCGCGGCTCGATCCCTACGCGACGCCGACCCGCGGGATCTACCTGTGCTCGTCATCGACGCCGCCGGGTGGCGGCGTCCACGGCATGTGCGGCGTCTGGGCGGCTCGGTCTGCGCTTCGTAGGGAGTTCGGCACGAGGGGTTGAGCGGCAGCAGGGACTGACGGCCCGGGGGTCTAGGGTTGCAACCCGCACCCTGTTGCCGCGCTGGGGTAACAGCACGAGAGGATCTGCTATAGGCGCAGAATGTCGGTTGCGGTTGCGACGTGCTAACGATTGAGGGGAGCGTCCAGGCCGTTAA
>DAITNC010000072.1:6725-8866 GCA_036834865.1 Candidatus Limnocylindrales bacterium
AACTACCGTACTGCCGTGCTTTGACCCGAAGGGTGCCTTTGCGAGAGGAGGCCTTATAGGGTTAGCAGGTACCGGCTCGCGGAGTCGATGAACGCCGAGCCCAGGCGGATGTAGCGACGGACCATCGTGGTCGAGCGGTGTCCGGTCGTGTTCATGATCGCCCGCTCCGGCGCGCCGGCCGCTGCGGCGCTCGTCGCCAGACCTGCCCGCAGGCTGTGCCCAGAGACAAGGGCCGGATCGATCCCGATCCGCTCGGCAGCGCCCTTGCCGATCCGGCTGACGGCCTTGTCGCTGAGGGCGGACGGGCTGACCCGCTCGGCGCGGTCGGCGCGCCAAGGAGGGATAACCGTGCTCCTGGACCACACCACGAGTAGCGAAACCGCCGACCTCATCGTTCAGGATGGGTTTCGTGACGGGCGCGACCACTACATGACAAAGCTCGAGCACTCGGGTGTGTGGTTGTCGGACGAACCACTCGACGAGCAGGATGGCGGAGCCACCGGTGACGCGATTGTGGTGGAGATCGCCGAGGAGGTGGTCCGTCCCTACGAGTGGGTCGAGACATCGTCAACGTCTACTCTCGGACGGTAATCCGCGAGTGGCCGCACCTGCTCTGTCGAAACGAGGTTCGATGACGGACCAGACGAAGGCCACGGGCACGCTGAAGCTCATTCGTGAAGCCAGCGAAGCGAAGCTGAAGCCTCGAGGGGTCCCGTAACGGTTCCGGAACGGCCCGCGGTCTAGGATCTCCCCTGTCATCGCATCGTCAAAGAGGTCACAGGCCTCGTGAGCATCGGGAGTCAGCCAGCCTCCTTGGCTAGAACCGACCGGCATCGGCACAGCCGCTGGCACGCTCCTGCCCTCGTAGCGCTGTGGATCGCCGCGCTCGCGCTCGTCCTGCTTGGCTTCGTGGAGGCGTTGCCCGGTGGTCTCGCCAACGCCGCATTCGTTGGAGTGACCCTCCCACTCGTCCTCTCGACCGTGACCGTCGGCGCCGTCCTCGTCAACCGACTGCCGCGCCACATCGTGGGCTGGCTGCTGCTCGGCGGGGGCCTCTCGATCGCTGTCTCTATAGGTGCCGCAGCCCTCGCCGACTACGGGCTCAACCTGCATCCGGGGAGCGTCCCTGGCGCAGTCTGGTTCGCGATCCTCTCAGGTGCGACCAGCGGAACGTACATCGGGCTCCTGGGCGGCTTCGTGCCGCTCTACTTCCCGACCGGGCGCCTGCTCTCCCCGCGCTGGCGGGTCGTGGTTCTGATCGCGATCGTGCCGACGCTGTCGCCAGTGATCACAAACGCGTTTGGCTCCTCGGTGGTCGGCAGCATGTTCTCGGCGGGCACGTATCCAGCGGAAGTCACCAATCCGCTCGCGCTCAGTGGCTTGGGCGGCCAGCTGATCGCGCTGCTCAGCACGGTCTCGCACGCCCTCGGTGTCGTGGTGCTCATCCCCTTGATCGCCTCGCTCGTCGTGCGCTATCGACGGGCGTCGGGCATCGAGCGTGCCCAGCTCAAGTGGTTCGCCTACGTCGGGCTCGTCGTGTTGCCGACCCTACTCCTCGCGATCGTCACCGGCGGCGCGACCTCCGGGCCGCTTGCTGTGCTCAATGGCATCGCCTGGGTGGTCGCGATCGGCGGTCTCGCCCTCCTCCCCGTCGCGATCGGGATCGCCATCCTGCGCTACCGGCTGTACGAGATCGACCGGTTGATCAGCCGGACGATCAGCTATGGCGTCCTGACCGCCATCGTGGCTGGTCTGTTCGTCGGCTTCATTCTCGTCTTTCAGGCGGTCCTCGCTCCGGTGACCGGCTCGAACGAGCTGGCCGTCGCGGGCTCAACCCTCCTCGCGGCGGCGCTCTTCCAACCGATCCGTCGACGGGTCCAGCGACTGGTCGACCGGCGCTTCAACCGTTCGCGTTACGACGCCGAGCAAACGGTCGCCGCCTTTGCCAGCCGGCTACGCGACGAGGTCGACCTCGAACAGCTGCGGGCGGAGATCCTGGCCACCGTCGCGGCGACGGTCGAGCCCAGCTCCGTCTCGCTCTGGCTCCGCGACTGACGCCCGGCGTTTCGCGGGAAGCTCGCCGCCCCCGACCTCGGGCCGTTTCTCGTCGTCGTCTAGGCAATCTGAGCGGGGCCGATCTC
>DAITNC010000073.1:0-8796 GCA_036834865.1 Candidatus Limnocylindrales bacterium
ACTGCCACGCACGCCTGGTCCAACACGTCGACGCACGGCTCGGCGATCACGTAGGTCATCTGAGAGTGCTCCTCCGCTTGTCGGGCCGCATTCCTGCCGGCCGCGTCGCTACCGGTGCCGGTGATTCCCGTGCACGCGGAGGGTACCACCGGCGGCGGCGCGCGACCGGCCCGTCCGTGATCGAGGCCGCGGGGTCCCGGGGCGACGGACGGGATTCGGCCGTCGGCGAGGCTGCCCGTGCCGGTGCCCGGGACGCTCGGTCGGAGGAGGCTGGAACCCTTGACACTCCGCGACGGCCCAGCGCACAGTACCGCCCGGTCGGACGGTTGGGAGGGGACCGCCGGATCGGACCGCAAGAGGAGACGCGTGGCGACCCACCCTGCGCCCCACGCCGAGGCGCACCGCTCCCCGCCTGACCCTGGCACGCCTGCGATCCGGCTCGTCGGGCTCGAGAAGCGGTTCGGCGACGTGGTGGCCGTGGCAGGGATCGACCTTGACGTGGCCGAGGGCGAGTTCTTCTCCATGCTCGGGCCGTCCGGGTCCGGGAAGACCACGACATTACGTCTGATCGCCGGCTTCGAGCGTCCGTCGGGGGGGCGCATCGAGCTGCACGGCCAGGAGGTCGAGAACCTGCCGCCGTTCGAGCGAAACGTGAACACGGTCTTCCAGGACTACGCGCTCTTCCCGCACATGACGGTGGGTGACAACGTCGGCTACGGCCTCCTGGTGCGCAAGGTCCCGAAGGCCGAGCGGCTCCGCCGCGTCACCGAAGCGCTGGCCATGGTCCGGCTGGGCGGCTACGAGCGGCGGCGGCCGTCCCAGCTCTCGGGGGGCCAGCGGCAGCGGGTCGCGCTCGCGCGCGCGCTGATCAACCGGCCGCGCGTGCTCCTGCTCGACGAGCCGCTCGGCGCCCTCGACCTGAAGCTCCGCGAGGAGATGCAGATCGAGCTGAAGACGATCCAGCGGGACGTCGCGATCACGTTCATCTACGTGACGCACGACCAGCAAGAGGCGCTCACGATGAGCGACCGGATCGCCGTCTTCAACCACGGCCGGATCGAGCAGGTGGGAAGCCCGGCCGACGTCTACGAACGGCCCGCGACGGCGTTCGTGGCGGGCTTCGTCGGCACGTCGAACCTGCTGTCGGGGCCGGCCGCGCGTGCGGTGTTCGGCATGGACGGGACGTACACCGTGCGTCCCGAGAAGATCCGCCTCGCGGGGTCCGAGGACCCGGTCGCGGAGGATGAGACGTCTGCGCTCGGCAGGATCGCCGAGGTCATCTACCTCGGCTCGGACACGCGCTACATCGTGGCGCTCGACACCGGGGGGTCCCTGGTGGTGACCCAGCAGAACCTCGTGACGTCATCGACGGAGGCGCTGGAGCGCCAGGGCGACCGGGTTCGACTCGTCTGGAAACGGCAGCACAGTCTCCCCGTGCAGGGCGGTGGAGAGGCAGGAGGAGGAGCAGGATGAAGACTCGTCGGTTCGCGGCCGCGCTCGCAGCGGTCGCCATCGTCGCGGGGGCGTGCAGCAGCGGTTCGACTCCCGCGCCATCGGTCGCGGCGCCCTCAGCGGCAGCTTCGGTGGCGGCGGCATCGACCCAACCGTCGGCCGCGGCTTCGAGCGCACCGTCCGCGGCGCCGTCCTACTCGACCGGCTCGTACGGGACGATGACCCCGTTGAAGCCCGCGGTTGACCTGAGCAAGGTCGGCGGTCCGGGCGAGGGGGCGCTCAACATCATCATCTGGGCCGGCTACGCGGAGGACGGGTCGGCGAACAAGGAATACAACTGGGTCAAGCCGTTCGAGGCGGAGACCGGATGCATCGTCCAGTCCAAGATCGGCAACACCTCGGACGAGATGGTGACGCTCCTTCGCCAGGGCGGCGGCAGCGTGTACGACGGCGTCTCGGCCTCGGGCGACGCGACGAACCGGCTGATCGCCAACGGCGACGTGGCCGCCGTCGACCCGACCCAGATCCCCGGCTTCGGGGACATCGCGCCGTTCCTCCAGAACGCCCCGCACTACGTCGTAAACGGCATCCACTATGGCGTCCCGCACGGTTGGGGCGGCAACAGCCTCATGTACCGCACGGACATCGTCACGCCCGCGCCCACGAGCTGGAACGTCGTGTTCGACCCGACGGCTTCGAAGCCCTACCAGGGCAAGATCACCGCCTACGACAGCCCGATCTACATCGCCGACGCGGCCCTGTACCTCGAGACGCACAGCCCCGAGCTCGGGATCACGGACCCGTACGAGCTGACCCAGCCCCAGTTCGACGCAGCGGTCGCGCTCCTGAAGACGCAGCGCCCGTGGGTCGCCAAGTACTGGGCCCTGTTCTCCGACGAGATCGACAACTTCAAGAACGGGGCGACGGTGGTCGGGACCACCTGGCCGTACCAGGTCAACACCCTCAAGGGCGAGGGCGTCAAGGTGGCGTCCGTCGTGCCGAGTGAGGGCATGACCGGCTGGGCCGACACGTGGATGATGTCGTCTCACGCCCCGCATCCCAACTGCATGCTCAAGTGGATGGCCTGGATGATCACGCCGGAAGTCCAGGCGCAGGTGGCCGAGAACTTCGGCGAGGCGCCGGCGAACCCGCAGGCGTGCAAGTACCTCGACGCCGGCTACGGGCCGTACCAGTTCAAGAACTTCTGCACACTCTTCTCCGTCACGGATCCGAACTACTACTCGAAGATCGCGTTCTGGAAGACGCCCCTGGCCGACTGCGGCGATGCTCGCGGCCAGACCTGCGTGGACTACTCCGTCTGGTCCCAGAAGTGGACCGAGATCAAGGGCTGATGCCCCGCTCCTGACGAGACCGGCGGCGGAGCCTCGCGAGAGGATCCGCCGCCGGGTCGCCGAAGCCGGACTGCTCCAAACCTGACCGCCGAACTGATGACGACCGCGACGACCCCCCTCCCGGGGCGCCCCGGGCTGGCGCGCCGCCTGCAGACGACGCTCTACCCGCACCGGGCGGCCCAGATCCTGCTCCTGCTGGCCCCGCCCGTGGGCTGGTTCGGGGTGATCTACCTGGGCTCGCTCGCGATCCTCTTCGTGTCCGCGTTCTGGTACCTCGACCCGCTCACATCGGCGATCAGGCACACCTTCACGCTGGCCAACTTCCAGCTGCTTCTCGGGAGCCCCGTCTACCGGACCGTCGCGATGCGCACGATCGGCGTGGCCGGCCTCGTGACCCTGCTCGACATCGCGCTGGCATTCCCGATCGCCTTCTTCATGGCCAGGGTCGCGACCGGGCGGCTGCGCGCGGCGCTCTTCGCGCTCGTGCTGCTGCCGCTCTGGACCAGCTACCTGGTTCGCGTCTACGCCTGGCGGGTGATCCTGGGCAAGGGAGGGCCGCTCGACTGGCTCTTCGGCGTGATCGGGCTGCCGAACGTCTCGCTGGGCTACTCCGACCTCTCGATGGTGATCGTCTTCACCTACCTGTGGCTCCCATACATGATCCTGCCGATCTTCGCGGGCCTGGAGCGGATCCCGAGCTCGCTGCTCGAGGCCTCGGCGGACCTCGGCGCGCGATCCGGGATGACCTTCCGGCGGGTTGTGCTGCCGCTCGTCGTGCCCTCGGTGGCCGCGGGATCGATCTTCACCTTCTCGCTGACCCTGGGCGACTACATCACCCCGCAGCTCGTGTCGAACTCGCAGTTCATCGGCAACGTCGTCTATGAGAGCCAGGGCGTCGCCGGCAACGTGCCGCTCGCGGCGGCCTTCGCAACCGTGCCCGTCCTCGTGATGGGCGTCTTCCTCCTGCTGATGCGCCGGCTCGGCGCCTTCGAAGCGCTGTGAGGACCGCGTGATGGGCCGCTACGGCCTGCGGATCGCGACGATGGCGGTCCTGCTCTTCCTGTACGTCCCGATCGGGATCATCGCGCTCTACGCGTTCAACGCCGACCGCGGCCAGTCCTGGCCGATCACCGACTGGACCACGCGCTGGTTCGGGATGGCCCTGGACAACCCGGAGCTCCGCAGCGCGCTCGTCCTGTCGCTGGAGGCCGCGACCGCGGCGACCATCGTGGCGCTTGTCCTGGGCACGCTGGCGGCGCTCGTCGTGCACCGGTTCCGGTTCTTCGGCCGCGAGACGGTCTCCCTGCTCCTCGTCCTGCCGATCGCGCTGCCGGGAATCGTCACCGGCATGGCGCTCAACGCGACGTTCAATACGCTCCACGTACCGTTCAACCTGTGGACGATCGTGGCCGGCCACGCGACGTTCTGCGTGGTGACCGTCTACAACAACGTGATCGCGCGCATGCGCCGCTCTTCGCGCTCCATCGAGGAGGCCTCGATGGACCTGGGCGCGACGACGGCGCAGACCTTCCGCTACGTGACCTTCCCGGTGGTGCGGACCGCCCTGGTGGCCGGGGCGCTGCTGGCTTTCGCCCTCTCGTTCGACGAGGTCATCGTCACGACGTTCACCGCCGGCACGCAGGAGACGATCCCGATCTGGATCCTCAACAACCTCCGCCTGCCGAACCAACGCCCCATCGTCAATGTCGTGGCGGTCTTCCTCGTGCTCCTCTCCCTGCTGCCGCTCTACCTGGCCCAGAAGCTGACGCGTGATGGCGGCACGCCCGCCGGGCGCGCCTGAGCGCCCCGCGCGGCCGAGCGGCGATCAGCCCCATCGCTTGGCAACGAGCGGCGCCGGGGCGCTTCCTGTCGCGACCGGGGCAGCCGCAGCCAGGCGCCCGCTGACGTCGGGCGCGCTTCCTGCCCCCGGTTGCGCCGCGGCAAGCAGGACCAGGCCAAGGAGAACGGAGCTGAAAAGGGCAAGCACGCCCGGAGCACGGCGCATCGCGCGCCTCCACGCTGTGGCCGCCTGGCCGGCGGTGGGCGTGCCCCACGCAGACGAGTCTGCCCCACGCGGCTTATCGCGGGCTTATCTCGAGTGGCCGCAGATCCCGGCCGGCGGCCGCGCGACGTGGCGACCGCGCCACGCGGCCATCACGCCCCGACGCGCGGGACGCCTACATGCCCTCGGGCTTGTAGCTCGGGTCGAGGTAGGTGTCCGGGTCGTCGTCGAAGTCGAGCTTGCATCCCTTGCCGCAGAAGTAGTACGTCGTCCCGTCGTGCTCGCTCGTCAGGGTCGTCGTCGCCGTGTCGACTTCCATCCCGCAGACCGGGTCTATCGCGACCGCCATGATGCCGCCTCCTGGGGTACGGCCGGGCACGAACCCGGTACTCCCCGGGAGTATAGCGGCGGGGCTGCGGCCCGCGTTGGGCGAGCGTAGGATGGTTGGCGTGACCGGTTCCAGCGACCCGACCGCGACTGCCCGTGCCCGCCTCGAGGAGGTCCGCCTGGCCCTGCGCGCGGAGCTGGGCGAGGAGATCGAGGCGCCCGGACAGATGACCTACGGCTCGCAGGCGGCCGCGGCCTCCCACGTCTTCGCCCAGCAGCGCGACCTGGCGCTGCGAGAGCAGGCCGAGCGCCGGTTCCACGCGGTTGACCACGCCCTGGCACGCCTCGCCGCGGGAACGTACTCGACCTGCGAGACGTGCGGTGCCGAGATCCCGGACGAGCGCCAGGAGCTGATCCCCTGGGCGACGACGTGCGTCTCCTGCGGCAGCCACGCCCGGTGACAGGCCCTGTCCGGCGGTGCCCGGTGTCTCCGCCATGGTGACGATGAACGCCGACGCGCCGCTGGTCGGCCTCGACCGGATCCGGGCAGCAGCGGCCCTGCTCCGCGGCGTGACGGTCCGGACGCCCCTCGTCGCGTTCGGCGACCCTGGGCGCGGCCAGCTCCTCAAGGCAGAGTCGCTCCAGCCGATCGGCGCCTTCAAGCTGCGCGGCGCGTATACGGCCGTCGCCTCGCTTGGGCCGGACGACCTGCGCCGCGGCGTCATCACCTATTCGTCCGGGAACCACGCACAGGGTGTGGCTCGCGCCGCACGGCTCCTGGGCTGCGTTGCGGTCGTGGTCATGCCGCAGGACGCCCCCGCCATCAAGCGGGCGCGGGTGCTCGCCGACGGCGCAGAGCTCGTGATCGTGGGAACCGCCAGCTCCGAGCGACAGGCGGTTGCCGAACGCCTGGCCGCGGAGCGCGGCCTCACGATCATCCCGCCCTTCGATGACGACCGGATCATCGCCGGCCAGGGCACCTGCGGCCTGGAGATCGCCGAGGACGTGGAGGACCTCGGCCTCGTCCTGGTCCCGGTCGGCGGCGGCGGGCTGGCGAGCGGCGTCGCGGCTGCGGTGAAAGCCCTGCGACCGGCGGCGCGCGTCATCGGCGTGGAGCCCGAGCTGGCCGCGGACGCGCGCGAATCACTGGCGCTGGGCCGGATCGTGGAGTGGTCGGCTGCCGACGTCTCGCGGACGATCGCCGATGGGACGCGGACCCAGGCCCTCGGGATCCGCACGTTCGCCCACCTGCGCGCGTACCTCGACGGCATCGTGACGGTCTCCGAGGCGGAGATCGCCGCGGCCGTGCGCCTGGCGGCCGAAGAGGCCCGCCTGGTCGTGGAGCCCTCGGGCGCCCTGGCGATCGCGGCGCTTCGCTTTCACGCGGACGAGATGGGGCTTGCGCTGGTGCGCGGCACGGTCGTGGGCGTCGTGTCGGGCGGCAACGTCGACCCGGAGCGCTACCGCACCTACCTGCAGGCGCCGATCCCGGCCTGAGCGTCAGGCTGACGGCGCGGATGCCGCATCGGCCGACGCGGCGGCGGCCGCGGCCCGGGCATCCTCCATCGCCTCGCGGCGGCGCGTGACCGCCTCGTCGTGGCGCATCCAGGCCGCGGTCGCGAGGAGGAGGGCCAGCAGGAACCCCGCATCGCCGACACCCCACATGATCGCGCCGGCCGCCTGCTGATCCTCGAGCGGCGCCGGGCCCCAGAGACGCCCCGTCGTCGCGTAGTGCGGGTAGAGGACCGTCCCGGCGAACATGATCGCGACCCCCAGGAACGAGTTGAACGGCATCTCCAGGAACATGAAGAGGAGCCGCGCCGGGTGGCTCATCCGCCAGGGGCTGGGGTCGCGGCCCACCATGGGCCACCAGAAGAGCATCGAGGTGGCCAGGTAGAGCGCGTGCTCCAGGTCGTGCAGCCAGACGTTCTCGAGCGCGGCGTCGAAGAGCGGCGAGAAGTGGGTACCCCACATGACCCCGGTGAAGAGGAGCCAACCGACGAGCGGGTTGCCAACCACCCGGACGATGTGTGACTGGAGGGCGGGCAGGATCCAGCGTCGCCGCGCGCCGGGTGTGGCAACCCGCAGGACCAGGGTGATCGGTGCGGCCAGCACGATCGCCGGCGCGGCGAGGAAGATCAGGATCACGTGCTGGAGCATGTGGACGGAGAAGAGCGTGGTGTCGTAGCGCTCGATGCCGGATTGCAGCGCGATTGCGATCGCGGCGAGGCCCAGCAGGAAGAAGGCGGGTCGGTCCCGCGGAACCGGGTTCGCCGGGTGGGCCGCGTCCACCCGGCGGACGGCCCACAGGTAGGCAGCGGCGGCTCCGAAGAGCGGCAGCCAGATCGTCAGGTCGAAGGACCAGCCCAGCACGAACGCGGCCAGGTCCGGGGCGGGCGGCACGCCGCCGCCGTGTGCCGTGGCGGCAGGGGCTCCGGCCAGCAGTGCCAGCATTGCGGGCGCGGCTGGCAGCCAGCGGCGAACCCGGGGGCGACGCCAGCGGCGCGGGACGCCGGGGCCGGGCACGGCTCGGGAATTCGGGGCGGTCACGGGTTCGATTGTGGCGCGAAGCGGCTCCGACGGTCGCCTCCAGCCCGGGCGGTGTCCCGGGGAGGGGAACCGTGCCCACCAGACCTGCGCACGCGCGCATCTTTCCCGCCGCTTCGGGTATCATGCGCGCGCCTCCGCACCTTCGGCGTCCCCCGGAGCAGGAGCGAGGCGAGGAGGGGGCCGCCGGACGCGTTCGGGCGGCGCGCCGCTGCAACTGCACGAGGTCGATCGACGCATGGGTCTGGGTGCGAAGGGGTGGACTCGCCGCGCTGGCGCAGTCGCGGCTCTCGTCGCGCTGGCCATGCTCCTCTCCGCGTGCACCGACTTCAACGTGCGGACGGCGCTCCCGCCGGACGCCGCTTCCGTGCAGGGGCAGGCCACCCGCAACCTCTACGACATCGTCTTCGTGATCGGCGTCGCGATCTTCGTGCTCGTGGAGGGCCTGATCCTCTTCGCGGTCCTGCGCTATCGCCGCAAGAGCGGCGACGACGAGCTGCCGCCGCAGATCCACGGCAACAACCGGCTCGAGATCATCTGGACCGCGATCCCGATCGCGATCGTCCTGTCCCTGTTCGTCCTCTCCTGGCAGACGCTCAACACCGTCGACGCGCACACGCCGACGCCGCCGGTCCGCATCGGCGTGGTGGCCTACCAGTGGCAGTGGCAGTTCGTCTACGCGCCCGACGGCGTGGCCTGGCAGGACTGCAATGCGCCCGCGAACGCGGGCAAGTGCGTGACCGTCTTCGGGACGCCGCCGGCGGGCGGTGACCGAACGAACTGGACGCCGCCCACGATGCACGTCCCGGTCAACGAGACGGTGGAGCTCCAGATGCATTCCATCGACGTCATCCACTCGTTCTACGTCCCGGCGTTCCTCTACCAGCGCGACATCACGCCGGGCCGGGACCAGGTGATCCAGTTCACCGCCGACCGGATCGGCACGTATCGCGGCCAGTGCACCCAGTTCTGCGGCCTCTACCACCAGTTCATGGAGTTCCAGGTGAAGGTGGAGTCGAAAGCCGACTACACGGCCTGGCTGCAGCAGGAGCTGACGCCGCCCCCATCCCCCTCCCCATCGCCCGCCCCCAGCGGCCCGGCCGGCTCGCCTGGGGC
>DAITNC010000074.1:0-3050 GCA_036834865.1 Candidatus Limnocylindrales bacterium
TTCGCACGGGTGCCTTCGTCGACTCCAGGCGTGCTGGCCTTCCGGCGATGGACCCGCCACGGCCGGGCACTCATCGTCTTGAACCTCGGCCGCCGGCAGGTGACCGCGACGATCGATCCGAGGACGGCGACGGGGCCCTGGGAGACGGCCCTCGGGACGGACGGGTCGTCCCCTCCCGGGATCTCGCGAACCGGGCGAATCGGCCTTCGCGCGCTTGAGGGCGTGATCCTGGTCGGAAGAGACGCAGCCCCACGTGGGTGACCCGCGCCGATCCGAGATGACCCGCGCCGATCCGGCGTCCGGCGCTGCTAGGATTACCTTCACCACACGCCGAGGGAGGTTCCGTGCCGCTCGAGTTCCTCAAGCGTCGGGGACGGGACGACGACCGATCCGTGCCCACGCCCGCCGCCATCCCCGAGGAGGCCTCCGCCCAGGAGTACCTCCTCAAGCTCTACTACGCGGGAAAGAGCAGCGAGGGAGTCCGCCTGAAGGCGAGCCCGCGCGCCATGGCCGAGCTCCCGAAGATGCTCGCCGGGCTTGCAGCGAGCGAGATCGAGGTGATCGACCCGCTCCCCATCGAGTTCAGCCAGGCCAGCCCCCAGATCATTCGGCCCTCCGAGGCGATGCAGTGGGTGAACGCCCATCACGGCCACTCGCCGGTCGGACGCCACGCGATCTTCGTCCTGGAATCGATCGACGCGATCGATCTCGCCTTCGACACGGTCGCCTGTGCGCTCCTCGACGGTGAGCTCGACACGTCCGGCTACCCGGAGTACAACGCGGTCGTGGGCGGCGTCGCGTCGCACTGGGATGAGGCGACCGGCGACATGCTCGTCCGGGCCGTGGTCGGCTGGGGTGGGCGCGGCGTGCGCGGCGACACGGACAGGATTGCTGCCCGGCTGCTGAGCGGAATCTTCCAGAACGTTCTCGCCAGTCAGTACGCCATGGGGATAGCGCCGCTGGATCGGCCGGTCCCGATGGCGGGCCGGGGCGGACTCGTCTGCGCCCATTGCGGGTTTGCGTCCGCCCACACCCGGGCGTTCTACTGCCCGAAGTGCGGCATGCGGCTCTTGCGCGGCTGAGCCGATTCGAGGAACGGGAGACCAGGTGCCCATCTACGACTACGTCTGCGGATCCTGCGGCCACCGGTTCGAGGTCCTCCGCGGGATCAACGAGGCCGGACCGCACCAGTGCCCGGAGTGCGGGGGGCCGGTCGCGCGGGCGTTTGTCCCGCCGACGATCCATTTCAAGGGCACCGGCTGGGCCAAAGCGGACCGCCGGGCGGCCGGGGTGCCCGCCCACCGCTCGGAGACCTCGTCGCCCGCGTCCGGGTCGCCGGCATCCCCGGCCGGCGGAGGATCCGGCACGGGAGCGGGATCGCCCGGAACGAACGCCGGCTCCGAAGGGACCCAGTCGACCTCCGTGGTCCCGCCGACGAAATCGGCCCCGGCCGACGCGGAGCGCTGAAGAGGCGATGAGTCGTCCGCCCTCGGACTGGATCACGCTCGCCGAGGCGGGCCAGATCCTCGGCGACGCGAACGTCCGTCTTCGTCCCGAGACGATCGGCAGGTGGGCTCGCGAAGGCCGGCTGCAGACGCTGAAGCTGGGCGGCCGCCGGTATGTCCGGCGGGTCGAGGTCCGGGCGCTGCTCCGACCCCGACGGCGCGTCGCAGCCGAGGATGTCCAGCCGCGGCTCTTCGAGGACCTTTGAGCGGACCGGCTGCGACGTTGCGGCCGAGCGTCGGGCGCCGGGTCTGGCTACGCGTCGAGCCAATCGTCGCGACCGTCCTGGGCGTTCCGCGGATCGCGATGGCGCAGCGGGTCTGGAATCGTTACGGCGCCTCGAGCGGTCCACTCCTCGCCCGGGGCCTCGCGTTCACCGCGCTCTTCACGCTGGTCCCTGCGCTCCTGCTGATTGCCTCGATCGCCGGGCTCATTATCGGAGATCCCGAGACGCGGACCCGGATCGTGGCATCGCTGGCAGCGCAGTTCCCGCCCCTGGCGAGCCTGCTGCGCGACGCTCTCGACACCGCGCTCGCGCACGCCGCCGCGTTCTCGCTGATCGGCGCGGCGGTCCTCGCCTGGTCCGCGAGCGGGCTCGTGCGCAGCCTCGACGGCGCGTTCGGGATCCTCTTTCGCGAGGGCGGGCACGGCGGGACGCTGATGCGGACCCTCGGCGAGGTCGTCCTGGTGGCGGTCGCCGTGGTCGGGTTGGGGCTGATCGTCGTGATCGCGACCCTCCCGGGGCCGGTCTCCGATCTGCTCGGCCTGGCACGGCTGCGCGTCACGGCCGTCCTTCCCGTCGCCGCAGTCTTTGCCCTGGCTTTCCGATTCATGCCGCGGCCCCGGCCCGGCTGGCGCGATGCGATCGTCCCGGGAGTGTGGGTGGGGATGGGCGCGTCGGCCCTGACCGTGGCGTTCACCCACGCCGGTCCCCTGCTGTTCGGCGCCGCGGATCTGTACGGCGCGTTCGCCGGAGTGTTCCTGGGCCTGCTCTGGTTGTCCTACGTCACGCAGCTGTTCATGCTGGGCGCGGCGTGGGTGGCCGTGCGGGCAGATGAGCGCCTCGCCAGGGTGGTCGCGCCGCAGTCGATGGCGTCCTGACCGCCAGTCCAGCCTGGCCGACGCGGGCGCCTTCGATCAGCCCTGGCGGCTCCCGCAGCGACGGCAGAAGCGCGCGTTCGCAGAGAGCGATAGTCCACAGCTGACGCACGACTGGATCCCGACCGGGCCGGCGGCGCGCCGCGGTTCGGCGGCGAGGATGTCGCGACTCGATTCGGCCCAGACCGGCGACTCGAGCGGCCGCGCCGTGGCGACCCGCGCCGCCCAGGACGCCGAGGGCATCGCGTCGGTCGCCCGGCGGGTGGCACTTTCGGGCGACGCCCAGGCCGGCGGGGCGGGATGCGACTCGCCTGGAGCGGCGCCATCCTCCGCGACCATTCTCCACGTGGGTTGCACGACGACGTCGGTGGGCAGCGCCTCGGGCGCCGGTTCGGCAACGACCGCCTCGGGCGCCGGTTCGGGCGCCGGTTCGGCAACGACCGCCTCGG
>DAITNC010000074.1:3150-8741 GCA_036834865.1 Candidatus Limnocylindrales bacterium
GCCTCGGGCGCCTCGGCAACGACCGCCTCGGGCGCCTCGGCAACGACCGCCTCGGCAAGGACCGCCTCGGGCACCTCGGCAAGGACCGCCTCGGGCACCTCGGCAAGGACCGCCTCGGGCGCCGGTTCCGCGACGACCCCCTCGGGCGCCTCGGGCGCCTCGGCAACGACCGCCTCGGGCGCCGGTTCGGCGGCTGCGGCATCCGCCAGGGCTCCCGCAGGAGCCGTCGGCGTCGCGACCGGTGTGGGTCGATCCCGGTGCGGGCGGAACCGCTGCATGAAGTGCCGCGTCTCGCGGCGTGCGCCCGCGGCGGGTTCGGGCCTGCCCGCGGAGGGAGCCTCGACCGGGCCCTCGCCGACGATCGGCGGGATCGTCGCGACATCTGCATCGGCAGGCCCCGCGCGATCCGCGAGATCCGTGTCCTTCGCCTCCGCGATCGTCGGGCCCGCGTCGTACCGGCTGGCGTGGCGGCTGAGGGCGCCCTCGATGGCGGACAGCTCCTCGTGGGTCAGCTCGATCTCCGACGTGTCCATCGGCTCCGTCGCCGGCGGGCCCGCAACGACCGCCTCCGTGTGCACGGCGTGGAGGTCGGAGGTAGGCCAGGCTGACGCTTCAACGTTCGGATGAGCCGGTTCCGCGACCGCGGAGGGATGCACTCCGGGTCCGCCGATCGCCAGGTCGGGGAAGGTCGGCGGCAGGACTTCCAGGCTCATGTCGGGCGCGCACGAGAGGCATTCCCCGGCCGTGGCGTTCCAGCAGTTCCCGCACGTGTACTGGCGACAGCTCATGCAGAAGTTGAACGTTCGGTGGAAGGCGTCCAGCTGCTGCGACGACTGGCTCCGCTCGTCGTCCGCGTGCGCGGCGGCCATCGCCTCCGAGAACGAGGCGTCGTCGTTCGAGACGAAGTTCTTCACGCCACGGGACAGCGTCCGGATCCGCCCCAGGCCGCGCCGCCGTCGCCCTGTTGCCTCGAACGTATATCGCGTGCCGCAGCGCTCGCAGAAGGATTCGGTCAGGACCTCGGCCATCAGCTCCCCGTGTGCACGCCCGTCCGCGACCCCCCGGCCCCGTCCGCGGCCCCCGGAGTATACCGTAGGCTTGGAGACACCCCGGGACCGGAGGTCGGGCGGGGTACCGCGTCGCTCTCCCTCGATTGCCGCCCGGTCGCGACCCGCACACGTCCGGAGGTTCCGCGCGCACCACATGCGACCTCTCCCTGCGCTCGAGGGCTTCCTCGAGCGACTCTTCGAGCGGCCTGGAACTCGTCTCTTCAATGCCGGCGTCGCGCCGGCCACCGTGGCGCGCCGCATCGAGCGCGCGATCGACCAGGAGCGCCGACCCGGCCCCGAGGGGCGGATCGCGCCGACCCGGTTCGAGGTCGCCGTGGACGCCCGCGCGGCGGAGGAGCTGGCGCGCCTGCCCGAGCTGGAGCGAGAGCTCGCGTCCGTCGCCCTCGCGCACGCACGGCGGCGTGGGTACCGGATCCCCGAGCGTCCATCGGTCGCGATCGTCGCGTCGGCGACCCTCCGGCGAGGCGCGATCGAGGTCCGGGCGACGTTCGCCGGCACTGCAGCGCTCCGGGACGCGGCCGGCCCCGCCATCGACCGAACGATCGTGCATCCGATCGCCGGCGTCGCTGCGCCCAGCGCGCTCCTTCGCGTCGTGGGTCCCGACGGGGTCGACCGCCGGCTAGCGGTGGGGGACCGACCTTTCGGGATCGGCCGCGATGCCGACAACGACCTCGTCGTGGCGGACCCGCTCCTCTCGCGGCACCACGCCCGGATCGTGCCGCGCAATGGCCGCCTGGTCCTGGGCGACCTGGCGAGCCGCAATGGGACGCGGGTCAACGGGCGACTCGTGCTCGAGGCCGTGCTCGGTCCGGGCGACCGCGTGGAGCTCGGCGGCACGGTCATCGATGTCCTCGCACCGGAGCGGCCGTGGACCCCGTGACGCTGGCCCTGTGGGCAATCCGCCTGGCATTCCTGGCCGCCCTCTACGTGTTCCTCGCGCTCGTGGTCCGGGCGCTGCTCCGGGACATCCGGGCGGCGGCGCGCGACCCGGCCGGGGCGCTGGGTCGTCTCGTCGTGATCACGAGCGCGGGCGTCCCGGCGGCCGGCAGCGTGTTTCCCCTTGACGCCCTCACGACGCTCGGGCGCGATCTTGGGAGCAGCGTGGTCCTCGATGACCCGTTCGCCTCGGCCCGCCACGCGGTCCTCACCTTCCGCGGCCGCGGCTGGTACGTGGAGGACCTGGGGAGCACGAACGGCACGCTCGTCAACGGCGTGCCGATCGCCGGCGCGCTCCCGCTCGGCTTCGGGGACGAGCTCCAGATCGGCGACACGAGGATGCGCCTGGAGCGTGGGATCCGGTGACCGCGGCTGCGCTGCCCGGGTTTCCCCGCCCGATCCTGCGGCGGCGCGAGCTCGGCCTCCTGCTTGCGGTAGGGGTCGCGCTCCTCCTCGGGAGCCTCTCCCTCGGGTTCACCCGGAACGGCGTCCCGTCGCTGGCCGATCCGGCCGGGCTGGCCACCTACCTGGTGACGCTCACCGCCGTCCACGTGGCGCTCGTCGTGGCGGGGCGCCGAGTGGACGAGGTGCTCCTCCCGGTGGTCGGGCTGCTCGGCGGCATCGGCCTCCTCCTGGCCGCGCGGCTGCCACAGGGCCTGGTCGTCGCGCGGGTCGGCACCGCGACCCTGGGCCTGGCCTCGCTCCAGCTCGTCTGGCTCGTGCTTGCGCTCGGGATCGCAGCCGTCGTCGCGATCACGGTCCGCTCCGATCGCTGGCTGCGGCTCTACAAGTACACCTGGGCCGCGCTTGGGCTGGCGCTGCTGCTGCTGACGTTCGTGTTCGGGAGCGACGTGAACGGGACCCGGTTGACGCTGGAGCTCGGGCCGGTGAGCGGGCAGCCGTCGGAGCTGCTCAAGGTGATCCTGGTGGTCTTCTTTGCCACGTACCTGGCCGAGAACCGGGTCCTCCTGGCCGACGCGCGGGTCCGGGTGGTTGGACGACTGACGCTCCCGCCGGCGCCGTACCTCCTGCCGGCGGGCCTGATGCTGGCCCTGGCACTCGGAATCGTGGTGGTCCAGCGAGACCTGGGAGCGGCACTCCTCTTCTTCGCGGTCTTCCTGTGCCTCTTCTACCTCGCGACCGGCAGCCGGGTCGACGTCGTCCTGGGGATCGCCCTCTTCCTGGCCGGCTTCGTCGCGCTGGCCCTGGTGTTCCCGCATGTCCGGGACCGGGTGGCGACCTGGCTGGACCCCTGGGCCGACCCGCTGGGGACGGGCTACCAGACGATCCAGGCGCTCCACGCGTTCGCGCGCGGCGGGCTCCTCGGGACCGGCCTGGGCGCGGGCCTGCCGCTGATCGGCGGGCAGCTGCCGATCCCGGCCGTCCACACCGACTTCCCGCTCGCGGCCCTCGGCGAGGAGCTGGGGATGACCGGCGTGCTCGCGATCCTGGGCTGCTACCTCGTCATCGTGTCGCGGGGGCTCCGCATCGCGGCCGCTGCCGCTGACGACGTCCGGGCGCTGCTTGCCGCGGGCCTTGCCCTCGTGATCGGCGTGCAGGCCGCGATCATCGCCGCAGGCAACCTCAAGCTCATCCCGCTGACCGGGATCACCCTCCCGTTCATCAGCTACGGCGGGTCGTCGCTCCTGGTCAACGGACTGATCGTCGGGTTGCTCCTGGCGTTCTCGGATCGCGGGCCGGCGCTGCCGCGTGAGCCGCGCCGGGCCCGCCGGTTTGCCCGGGGCGGCGAATGATGCAGCAGGGCGCGGGCGGCCGCCGCGAGCGCCCACTGGGCGGACGCGTGGTCCGCCTGGGCCTCGCCCTCTCCCTCGCGTTCGGCGGCCTGGCGCTGGGCGCGGGCTACTGGCAGGTGTTGCGCGCCGACGAGCTGGCCCGCGACCCGGGCGATGCCGGCGTCATCGCGGCGACCCTGTCCACGGTTCGCGGGCGGATCCTGGACCGCGACGGCCACGCCCTGGCCACCAACCGGCGCGACGCGGCCGGCGAGTCGTACCGCGTCTATGCCGATGCCTCGCTCAGCGCGCCGCTCGGCTACGCCTCGCGCCTCTACGGGTCGGCGGGCCTCGAGGCCGCCTGGGCGTCGGAGCTGCTCGGGATGGGTGCCGACCCGGCGTCGCGCGCCCTCGCGAAGTTCCGTTCACCCGCCCAGCGCGGCGACGACCTGCGGACCAGCCTCTCGCTGACGCTCCAGCGGCTGGCAGTCCGCCTGCTGGGTGCGGACCGGGGCGCCGTGGTGGCACTCGATCCTCGGACCGGCGAGGTGCTCGCGATGGCCAGCACGCCGACGTACGACGCGTCGGGGATCGCGGATCCAGCCACCTCCAGCGCCGCGTTCGCAGCGGCCCGGAACGACCCCGGCCAGCCCCTCTTCGATCGCGCCGTCCAGGGACGCTACGTCCCCGGATCGGTCTTCAAGATCGTGACCGCCATCGCCGGGCTCGGATCCGGCGCGATCACCGCGACGACCACGTTCCCGCAGCAACCCGCGGCCGAAACCACGGGCCTGCTCGTCGATGGCTTCCTGGTCCACGACGGCCACCATCTCTTCACGGGGTCGGAGCTCCTGGACTTCTCGCGCGCGACCGAGGTCTCGTGCAACATCTGGTACGCGCTGGCCGGCCTTCGTACCGGGGGCGCTTCCATGGACGAGGCGGCGCGCCGGCTCGGCTTCGGCGCGGCCATCCCGTTCGACCTCCCGACGGCGACCTCGCAGCTGACGAACGGCGGTGGCCCGCTGCCCGGCGGCTTTGCCGACGACGTCGAGCTGGCCAATGCCGCGTACGGGCAGGGCGAGGTGCTTGTCACGCCGCTCCAGATGGCGCTCGTCGCCGCGACCGTCGCGAACGGCGGCGTGGAGCCCCGACCGCGCCTGGTCACCGCCCTCGTCAGCCCGTCCGGCGCGGTCAGCGACGTCCCGGCTGGCACCCTCGGTCGCGTCCTTTCCGCACAGGACGCCGCCACGATCGCAGCGGCCATGACCGGCGCCGTCGAGGGCGTCGACGGGCAGAAGTTCACCGCCGGCGCCCAGGTCGCCGGGGTGACCGTCGCCGGCAAGACGGGCACGGCCCAGCTGGGCGGGACCGGCGAGCCGAATTCGTGGTTCATCGGGTTCGCACCGGCGCAGGCACCGACGATCGCGCTGGCCGTGATCGTCGAGCAGGGCGGTTCGGGAGGGATGCGGGCTGCGCCCCTGGCCGGGGACCTGCTCCGGGCGTACTTCGCGGCGCAGCCGTGACGGGCCCGCGCAGGCCGGATCCCGCCCCGACCGACCCGACGGCGCAGGTGCGGGACCGCGCGCCGGAAGGCGCGCTGGAAATTGCGCCGCTCGAGCCACGCCCGTGGATCGAGCGGATCGGCCTCGCCTTCATCGCGGCCATCCTCGTCGTCGTGTTCGGCGTGATCGCCGCCGCGTCATTCGCCTCGGGTGAGCTCTTCCTTGCGCTGATGGCCGGGCTCGGTGCCCTGATGACCGCGTGGGCCGGCGGCCGGACCCTGCTTCGAGGCTGACGGACGCCGGCGGAGTCGGCCACGGAACCGTCCGTGGGGTTTCGGACGTACTATCTC
>DAITNC010000075.1:0-8683 GCA_036834865.1 Candidatus Limnocylindrales bacterium
CCTCGTCGCCGTCGTCGACCAGCGCCTCGATCGCGTACAGCATCACGCCCTTGCCGCCCACCGTGACGAAGACATGCTCGGGCGAGACGGCGAAGCCCTTGCGGGCGGTGGCGTCGTCGGCGATCGCGGCGCGCAGCTCGGGGATGCCCGCGTATGGCGCGTAGTGGGTCTTGCCCTCGTCGAGCGCCCGCTTGGCCGCCGCCCGGATGTTCGCCGGGGTGTCGAAGTCGGGCTCGCCGACCTCGAGATGGACCACGTCGACGCCGGTTGCCTCGAGCGCGCGGGCACGTGCGGCCGCCTCGAATGCGGTCTCCGTCCCGATGCGCTCCATTCGACTTGCGAGTCGCATCTTCGACGCCTCCAGAGGTTCAGGTTCGCCAGCCAATGGTAGGAACAGGCCGATACGCGTGTCTCAGGGCCATGAGATGGGACGTGAGTCCGGCGCTGCGTGCCCCCGGCTGTGCAGGGGCGCCACGGGTCGGAGTCACGCACGAGAGCCGCCCCGTCGCTCCAGACGCTAGTCGTCTGACATCTGGCTGGCCCGCACTTTGCCACAGTCCGGCGTTCGGTCCCCAGTGCCATATGGCCTGTTGTCGCTTCGGCGGGGCCGCCACGCAGGCCGTCGCGTGCCTCATCGCGCTCGGTCGCTCCGCTCGATGATCCGGCGTGCCATCGCGTGCGCTTCCGCCGCGAGCGCCGTCTCGTCGACGGTCGCGAGGGCTCCGTCGCGCACGACGAACCTGCCCTCCACCAGGAGGTGGCGCACGCGCTGCGGCCAGGCAAGGACGATTCCCGCGACGGGATCGTCATCCACCCCGGCAGTCGCGAGTCCCGTCAGGTCGAACAGCGCGAGGTCCGCCCGCTTGCCAGGTTCGATCGAGCCCAGGTCGTCGCGCCCCAGGCACGCAGCGCCGCCCTGGGTCCCGAGGCGCAGTGCCTCGCGCGCCCCCATCGCGCCCGGACCCGAGCGGCCGCGCGCCACCAGGAGGGCCTGGCGCACCTCCCCGAGCATGTGGCCACCGTCGTTGGAGGCGGACCCGTCCACGCCGATCCCCACCGGCACGCCGGCATCGACGAGCTCCCGGATCGGGGCGGTTCCAGAGCCGAGGCGCAGGTTCGAGGTGGGGCAGTGCGCGATGGCGGTGCCGGACGCGGCGATCAGGCGCACGTCCTCCGTCGACAGGCGCACCGCATGGGCCAGCCACGCGTCGGCCCCGAGGAACCCCAGCTGCTCGAGCAGCTCGACCGGAGTGCAGCCGAAGCGTTCTCGGCAGAACGTCTCCTCGTCCGCGGTCTCCGCGATGTGCGTGTGGAGCCGGACCCCGAGCCGGCGGGCGAGCGCTGCCGACTCGCGCACCAGGCGCTCGCTCGCCGAGAACGGCGAGCATGGCGCGATCGCGATGCGCACCATCGCGCCCGGCCCCGGGTCATGGAACCTGCGGACAGCCCGCTCGGTCTCGGCCAGGACGACGTCGGTGTCCTGCACGACCTCGTCCGGGGGCAGGCCGCCCTTCGAGGCCCCCAGGTCCATCGAGCCCCGGCACGGATGAAACCGCACACCGACCGCCCGGGCTGCCGCGATCTCCGCTTCGAGCAGGTCGCCCGCTCCGGCCGGAAAGACGTAGTGATGGTCAGTCGACGTCGAACAGCCCGACAGGGCCAGCTCGGCGAGTCCCGTCGCGGCGGCGACCCGCACCCACTCGGCATCGAGTCCGGCCCACACCGGGTAGAGCTCCGTGAGCCAGCCGAACAGGTTGTGCTGCTGGGCGCGCGCCCGGGTCAGGACCTGGTACAGGTGGTGGTGGGTGTTGACCAGGCCCGGGATCGCCACGCACCCGCGGGCGTTGAGGACCTCGGCGTCCGCGGGCGTGCCGGCAGGCGGGCTGCCGGTGCCGACCCAGGCGATCACGCCATCCTCGACCAGGATCGATCCCCCGGACAGCTCCGTCCCGGCGTCGTCCATGGTGACCACGGCCTCGCACCCGGAGATGAGGAGCCTGCTCATGCGGTCGCACCCTCCATCCGGGCTGGTCGCTGTTGTCTGGCCCCTGTCGCCGGCTCGAGCGTCCCGGAGTGCCGCGTCGATGCCCGAGCTGGCCCGGCCCGGGCTGGACGGCGTCCAGGCCCAGCCCGCCCTGGGCGGGCCCCTACCGGACGAACCTGGTGCCGGTCTCGCCGCGCAGCCCGCGCTCGATGTTCTCCGGGCTCGTGATCAGCGCTTCCTTGCCGCCCCCCTCGAGATACCAGATGATCGCCTGGATCTTGGGCCCCATCGAACCGGCGAGGAAGTGGCCCTGCGCGTGATATTC
The DNA here is from genome assembly GCA_036834865.1 of Candidatus Limnocylindrales bacterium. Lineage (GTDB taxonomy): Bacteria > Chloroflexota > Limnocylindria > Limnocylindrales > CSP1-4 > CTSoil-043. The sequence continues at coordinate 2,310 of DAITNC010000075.1, forward strand.
CTTGGCCTCCGCGAGCGTCAGCGTGTCCAGCAGCTGCTGGTCCGGCTTGCCGAAGTTCAGGGCCACCTTGTCGACCTGGGTCGTGATCACGAAGAGGTCGGCCTTCAGGTCCCGGGCGAGGGTCGACGCGGCGTAGTCCTTGTCGATCACGGCCTCGATCCCGACGAGATCGCCATCCTGCTCGATGACGGGGATCCCGCCTCCGCCGGAGGCGACGACCGTGAAGCCGGCGTGGATGAGGGCGACGATCGCGTCGAACTCGACGATCTTCACGGGGAGGGGCGACGGCACGACGCGCCGCCAGCCGCGTCCGGCGTCCTCCACGACGCTCCAGCCGTCGTCCTGCTGGTGCGCACTGGCCGTGGGCTGATCCATGAAGGAGCCGATCGGCTTGCTCGGACGCGTGAAGGCGGGGTCGTCCTTGTCCACCAGGGTCTGGGTGATGACCGTGGCGGCGTGCTTGTCCATGCGGCGCTTCCGGAATTCGTTGCCCAGCGCGCGCTGGAACATGTACCCGATCGCGCCCTGCGTGTCCGCCCCGCAGTAGTCGAGCGGCACGGGATGCAGCTCGGCGCGCGAGAGCTCGGAGCGGCGCAGGATGAACCCGACCTGCGGGCCGTTCCCGTGGGTCAGGAGCACGTCCCAACCCTGCTCGATCATCCCGACCACGTGCCGGGCCGATTCGGCGGCAGCGGCGTACTGGTCGGTGATCTCCTGGTGCTGCGAATCCTTGATGAGAGAGTTGCCGCCGACGGCGACAACCGCGATCTTGCCCATAGCGTCTCCTGGGTTGTGGGTGGCGCCAGCCGGGCGCGGATCCCGCTGGAGGTCGACGAACAGGATGCCGGCCGACTCGCCGGGCGCGACAGATTCCTGGCGATCGGCTCCTGCATCGCGCCAGGCCGGCGGTGCCGGTATGGTCCGCGCAGAGCCGGGCTGCCCGTGGCTCGGGCTCGATCGGGGCCCGAAACGGCGCATGGACGTGCCGAAGGGCACGGACAGGTTTCGCTTCGCTCGCTAGATTCGAGATCGGCGAGCATCCCCGGAAGCGCCAGATGGCGTTTCGACGCGGGAACCTGGGTCCGCTCGCAGCATGAGGATCGATGTGGCGATGGCGTCGCTCCCGGTCGCTCCGCCGTTCCGGCTCCGCGCGAGGGTCCTGACCCCGCTTGCGGCCGGCGGTACACGATACCTCGCGGACGGCGCCGTTGACGTCGATGCGCTTGGCCGGATCTCCCGCCTCGACGACTGGGCCGCGGCCGGGGGAACGGAGTCCGCGGTGTCGGCGCACATCCCCGTCCACGACGTGCGGCCGTGGCTCGTCATGCCCGGCCTGGTCGACCTCCACACGCACATTCCCCAGCTCCCGAACGCCGGGCTCGGTGCCGGACTGGACCTGTTGACCTGGCTGGAGCGCTACACGTTCCCGCTCGAGCGCCAGTTCGACGAGGCGGCGGCGGAGCGACTTGGTCCGCTCGCGATTCGCGCGTTCGCCGCCGCCGGCACCACCACGGTTGTCGCCTATGCGTCCGACGACGCGGATGCCACCGAGGCGCTGTTCAGGTCGGCGGAGGCCCACGGCATCCGGGCGGTGATCGGGCTCGTGCTCATGGATCGAGCGGTCGGTGTCGGGCGCGGTGGCGACCAGGGCCCGGACGGGGACGCCCCCCTGCGCGCGTCCGCAGCGCTCGCCGCCCGCTGGAACGGCCGGGACGACGGCAGGCTGCGCTACGCGTTCACGCCCCGATTCGCCCCGAGCTGCTCGGCGGAGAGCCTCAGCGTCTCGGCGCGCCTCGCGGCCGAGACCGGGTCGCTCTGGCAGACCCACCTCTCGGAGGATCCCGGCGAGCTGGACGCGGTGCGCGCGGCCTTTCCGGAGGCGCGGGACTACCTCGACGTGTACGACCGCGCGGGGGCGCTGGGCCCCGGCGGGCCGCGGGCACTCTTCGCCCATGCCATCCACCTCTCCGAGCGGGAGATCGGGCGGCTCGCGGACAGCGGTGCCGGCGTGGCCCACTGCCCGGTTTCGAATCTCTTCCTGCCGAGCGGGATCATGCCCCTGGCCCGGTACCTCGAGGCGGGGATCCCGGTCGGGCTGGGCTCCGACGTCTCCGGCGGGCCCGATCCATCGATCTTCGAGGTGATGCGCGTTGGGGCGTATGCTCAGCATGCCCTCCAGGCGCTCGGCGGCGACTCGCGGCCGAGCCTCGACCCGCTCGGCTGGCTGCGCCTGGGGACGATCGGCGGGGCGCAGGTGCTCGGCCTCGCCGACACCATCGGCTCGCTGGAGCCGGGCCTGGAGGCAGATATGATCGCGGTCGACGCGTCGCTCACCGAACCCCTCCCCGGCGCCGGTGCGGCCGATGATCCGGCCGACATCGTGAGCCGCTTGATTTTCCGAACCCACCCGCAGATGATCACGGCCGCCTGGGTGCGGGGCCGGCTGCTCCCGAGATAACGAGGGTCAGGACGATGCAGCTGGTGCTGAACGGCAAGCAGATCTCGGTGGACCCCGAGCCCGGCGAGAGCCTCCTGGAGGTGCTCCGGGAGCGCTGCGGGCTGCGGTCCATGAAGGACGGATGTGCCCCGGAAGGTTCCTGCGGTGCCTGCACCGTGATCGTCGACGGGCGAGCCGTCGTGTCGTGCGCCCAGCCGGCATCCCGCGTCGCCGGCCGGCAGGTGACCACGCTCGAGGGGCTGTCGGCGGAGGCCCGCACGCTGTGGGGGGATTCGTTCGCCGTCACCGGCGCCGCCCAGTGCGGCTTCTGCTCGCCCGGGATCGTGATGAAGGCCCACGCGCTGCTCGAGCGCGAGGCGGCGCCATCCCGCGAGGCCGTCGCCCGGGCGCTGGCGGGCAACCTGTGCCGCTGCACCGGCTACGTCAAGGTCATCGACGCTGTCGAGCGGGTCGCGGCGGCGCGCCGCGGGGATCCGTCTCCCGAGGTCGAGATCGGCAGCGGCGTCGGATCGCGCACCATGCGCCACGGGGCGCGGGAGCTCGCCCTCGGCCAGCAGGCGTTCGTGAACGACCTCGTCGAGCCCGGGATGCTCCACGGCGCCCTCCGGTTCTCCGACCACCCGCGGGCCGTCGTCATCCGCATCGACACGTCGCGGGCCGCCGCCGCTCCCGGGGTGGTGGCGGTCGTCACCGCTGCGGACGTCCCCGGTGAGCGGATCGTCGGGCTGATCGCCAACGACTGGCCGGTCTTCGTCGCCGAGGGCGAGACGACCCGGTACGTCGGCGACGTCCTGGCCGCGGTCGCGGCCCGGACAAGGCGCGAGGCACGCGCGGCGGCCGCGCTGATCGACGTGGAGTACGAGGTGCTGACGCCCGTCAGCGACCCGTTCGCGGCGCTCGAACCCGACGCTCCGGCGATCCACGCGCGCGGCAACCTCCTCGAGACCGCCGTGGTCCGCCGGGGTGACGCGGGGGCGGCGCTGGCGGCCGCGGCCCACGTCGTGCGCGACCGGTTCACGACGAGCGCGATCGAGCACGCGTTCCTCGAGCCGGAATCCTGCCTCGCCGTGCCGGGGACCTCGCCGGACGCGCCGGCGCTGCGCCTCTTCTCCCAGGGGCAGGGCGTCTGGGACGACCGGCGCCAGGTCGCGGAGCTGCTCGCGCTTCCCGAGACGGCCGTCCGCGTCACGCAGGTGGCGGCCGGCGGCGGCTTCGGCGGCAAGGAGGATCTCGCGGTCCAGGGGCAGGCCGCGCTCCTCGCCCACCTCTCCAGGCAGCCGGTCCTCCTGACGATCTCGCGAGCCGAGAGCCTCCGCCTCCATCCGAAGCGCCACGCCCTGACCATGGACTATGAGGTCGGGTGCGACGAGGAAGGCCGCCTGGTGGCCGTCCGGGCCCGGATCGTGGGCGACACGGGCGCCTATGCCAGCGTCGGGGCGAAGGTCCTGGAGCGCGCGGCAGGCCACGCCTGCGGCGCCTACAGGGTCCCCAACGTCGACGTCGAGGCCCGCACCGTCTACACGAACAACCCGCCCGCGGGCGCGTTCCGCGGCTTCGGCGTCCCCCAGGTGACCTTCGCCATCGACGGGCTCCTCGACCGGCTGGCCGAGCGCGTCGGCATCGACGGCTGGGAGATCCGCTGGCGCAACGCGGTCCGCGTCGGCGACCGCTTCGGGACCGGCCAGCTCCTGGGGCCGGGCGTCGGCCTGGAGAAGACGCTGCTCGCCGTCCGTGACGTGTATCGCGGCGCGCGTTTCGCGGGGATCGCGTGCGGAGCGAAGAACGTGGGGGTCGGCAACGGGATGGCCGAGGGCGGCAAGGCGATCCTGCGGCCGGAGGCCGATGGGACGCTGACGCTCTGGCACTCGTGGACCGAGATGGGCCAGGGCGTCCACACGATCTTCGCCCAGATCGTGGCCCAGGAGGTTGGCGTCGACGCGGCCAGCGTCCACGTGCTCGTCGACACGGAACGCGAGCTGGACACGGGCGAGACGACTGCGTCCCGGGCAACCACGCTCGGCGGGCAGGCGGTCGCGATCGCGTCGCGCAAGCTGCGCGCGGCGCTGGATGCCCTTTCGCCCGGCGCCCAGCCGCGCGACCTCGCCGGCAAGGAGTTCGGCGGGGAGTTCGTGGTCGACTGGACCACGCCGATCGGGGAGGGGATCGCGGACCCGGTGACGCACCTTGCCTACGGCTGGGCGACGCAGGTCGTCATCCTCGACGAGGAGGGCCGCCTGGCGCGGGTCGTGGCCGCGCAGGACGTCGGCCGGGCCATGAATCCCACCCTCCTCGAGGGCCAGATCGAGGGCGGCGTCCACATGGGCCTCGGCATGGCGCTCAGCGAGGCGTTCGTCACGGAGGGCTCCGTGCCGCTCAACGGCACGCTCAAGTCGCTCGGGATCCTGCCGGCGGCGGCCATGCCCCCGGTCGAGGTGATCGTGGTGGAGGAGGCCCAGCCGGAGGGTCCGTACGGCGCCAAGGGGGCCGGCGAAGCCGTCCTGGTGCCCACGCCCGCCGCGGTCGCGGGCGCGCTCTTCGCGTTCGACGGGGTGCGCCGGACCGCGCTCCCGATGCGGGATTCCGCGGCCGCGCGGGCCGCGCTGCCGCGCCTGGACCTGCTGCCGCGCGCCGGCATCGCCGGAGCCGGAAGACCGAGGGAAGTGAAGGAGACGGCCCCCGTGGCCGAACCGGGAGGGAGTTCGTGATGTCGGCGGTCACGCCGGGGCTGGTCTGTGCCCACCACCACCTGTACTCGACGCTCGCCCGGGGGATGCCGGCGCCGCCGAAGGTCGCCACGAACTTCGCGGAGATCCTCGAGCAGGTCTGGTGGCGCCTCGACGCGGCGCTCGACCTGGAGATGATCCGCTGGTCGGCGATGCTGGGCGCCCTCGAGGCCCTCGAGAACGGCACGACCGCGATCGTCGATCACCACGAGTCCCCCAACGCCATCGAGGGCAGCCTCGACGTGATCGCCGACGCCTGCGCGCAGGTCGGGGTTCGCGCGCTGCTCGCGTACGGAATCACCGATCGACACGGACCCGACGGCGCCCGGCGTGGGCTGGCCGAGAACGAGCGCTTCATCCGGGCCGGGGGCCGGGGCCTGGTCGGGATCCACGCGGCCTTCACATGCTCGGACGAATCCCTGCGCGCCGCCGCCGGCCTGGCCGAGGAGCTCGGCGTCGGCGTCCACGTCCACGTCTGCGAGGGCCCGGGCGACGCCGACGCGCCGCGCCGGCTGGCCGGCCTCACGCGGGATGACTGGCTCCTTGCCCACTGCGTCCACCTGCCCACCGACCACACCCTGAAGGGGACGATCCTCCACAACCCGACCTCCAACCTGAACAACGCGGTCGGGTACGCCAACCCGGCCCGGTTCTCGAACCCGGTTGCCCTCGGCACCGACGGGATCGGCGGGAACGTCCTGGAGGCGTTCCGGCTGGCCTACGTCATGCAGCGCTCGGTCGACGTCACCTGCGGGCCGGACACCGCCTGGTCCTGGCTGGAGACCGGCTGGAACCTGGTGCCCGAGGCACGCGGTGACGAGGTCACCTGGTCGTACGACCCGATGGACCCGTGGCACGTTGCCTTCACCCCCGGGATCATGCCGCGCCGGATCACGATCGACGGCGAGGTGGTCTTCGCCGACGGCCGGCCCACCCGGGTGGACGCGGACGAGATCCGCGCGCGGGCCCGGGAGCAGGCTGCCCGCCTCCACGCGCGTCTCTGAGGTCTTCACGATGTCCGACCGGTTTCACCCCATCTCGATGGAGCAGCTCACCGACTGGGTCTTCACCGAGCTGGAGCAGAAGGACTCGCTCTTCAACGTGCCCCGGCGGGCTTTCTTCGTGCCCCGGCCCGACCATCGGTTCCGGCGCCGCGAGTACGGGGTGGAGCTGGAGACGCCGTTCGGGGTCGC
>DAITNC010000076.1:0-1863 GCA_036834865.1 Candidatus Limnocylindrales bacterium
AACGCGGCTCCTGGGTCAGGACCCTCCACCGCGAGCGCCGACATCGACGCCCGCGCCCGGATTCGAGGCCGCGTCTTCCTCGCGGAGGTTACGTCTCAGGAGCTTCCCGAGGCCGGTCCTGGGAAGCCCGTCCCTGATCTCGATCACCGTCGGCGTCTTGTAGCGGGAGAGGTTCGCGCGGCAGTAGGTGATGAGGTCGGACGGCGTCGTGATGGCTCCCTCCCGCAGGACCACGTACGACTTGACCACCTCACCCTTCACGGGGTCCGGGACGCCGATCGTCGCCGCCTCGAGGACGTCCGGGTGACCAATGAGCACCTCGTCCACCTCTCTCGGGAAGACGTTGGCCCCCGAGACGATGATCAGGTCCTTCAGGCGATCGACGATCCGGAAGTAGCCGTCCTGGTCCATCGAGGCGAGGTCGCCCGTGCGCAGCCAGCCGTCGCGCAGGACGGCCGCGGTCTCGGCCGGACGCTCCCAGTAGCCGGCCATCACCTGCGGGCCGCTGACCCAGAGCTCGCCGATCTCGCCTGGGAGGAGCGTCTGGCGACCGGTCTCCACGTCCCGCACCTGGGCGTCGGTCGAGGGCAACGGCAACCCGACCGTGCCGGGTCGATGCTCGCCGTGGACCGGGTTGACGTGCGTGACCGGCGCCGCCTCGGTCAGCCCGTACCCCTCGCTCACGCTGCCGTGTGACAGGGCCTCGAACCCCTCCTGAACCGCCCAGGGCAAGGGTGCCGACCCGCTGATGCATGCCTCGATCGAGCTCAGGTCGTACCGCCCGAGATGCGGGTCGTTCAGGAGACTGGCGTAGAAGGACGGCGCGCCCGGGAACAGGCGGGGCCGGTGCCTGCGGATCGCCTCCAGCGTCTCGAGGACCACGAAGCGGGGCAGCAGGATCTGGGTGAAGCCCAGCTGCAGGGCGAAGTCGAGGGCCACGGTCAGCCCGTAGATGTGGAAGTACGGGAGCGCACACATGATGGACGCGGGCTGGCCGTCATCGTCCTTCACGAGCGTGCTCGTGCACTGGACGGCGTTCGCAACGAGGTTCCGGTGGGTGAGGGTCGCCGCCTTCGGCGTTCCGGTCGTTCCACCCGTCGGCTGGAGGACGGCCGGGTCCGTGGGGTGGGCGACGGACTCGACCCGGATCGGCGGCTGCGCGCGCAGCGCGCGAAAGAAGTTGGGCATGCTCGTCGAATGGGCGACGGGGTGCCAGCGGTGCTCGCGGCGCATCTTGAACGGATAGAGCCAGCGGATCGGGATCGGCAGCGAGTCCTTGATGCCTGTCGCGATGATGCCGCTGGCCGCCTCGCCCCCCGATGGCGGAGTGAGGAGATCGCCGAGGGCCGTGCGCGCGCCGGCGACGCGCGGGACGAGGATGTCCATTGCGACCGACAGGCGCGGACGGGTCTGCCGGAAGAGAACCTCGACCTCGCGCTCCACGAGGAGCGGGCTCATGGGGACGGAGATGCAGCCTGCCCGGAGCGTGCCGAGGAACGCGATCACGAACGCGGGACTGGTCGGGAGGTGCAGGCTCACGCGGTCGCCCGGCACGAGCCCGATCGCCCCGAGGTAGCCGGCGAACCGGTCGACGGCCTGGTCGAGCAAGCGGAAGGACGTGCGAGCGCCGTAGAAGATCATCGCGTCGCGATCCGGAAATCGCTCGGCCGCCCGACGAAGGAGCCCGTCGACGGTCAACTCCGGGATCTCGACCTCCGCCGGAACCCCTGCCTCGTAGTGGCGTAACCACGGGCGATCCGGGCTGCTCGGCATCTCGCCGCCTGGTGCTCCGATCACGGTTCTCCTTCGCGCCCTGCGTCCCTGAGGATTCCGCCCAACCCCGGGCCTCCCGAGCCCGGCCTA
>DAITNC010000076.1:1963-8116 GCA_036834865.1 Candidatus Limnocylindrales bacterium
GTGACCCGAGCGGCCACGCGGCGCACCAGCTCGATCGAGTCGACGGGATCGCTCCGCAGGAAGCGGCGGACCCCGGAGAGCAGGAGGCGCGCGTCGTCCCCGTCCGCCACGCGCGCCGCGACCGCACGGGCCGTCAGCTCGACGGGACCGACGCGATCGGCGACCACGAGCTTCGCGAGGTCGACAAGGGCGGCCGGATCTCCGGCGCGGCTCACCGCGGCTGCCTCGGCCCGCAGGACCGCACTCTCCAGCGTCAGCGTCGCGATCGCGAGGTCGGCGAGCCCGGCAAGCAGCTCCTGCTGCTCCTCGAGCCCGGTCCCGAACCGCTGGACCGCCGCACCGGCGAGGAGGAGCGTCAGCTGGCGGCTGCCCTCGACGAGGCGCCGCTCGGCCGCGAGCGGTCCGCTGCCTCCGTCCTCGTCGCCCGTCGGACCGGCCAGCAGCGCCTCCTGCGCCCGGCGCGCCGGACCGAGGAGGTCGAGCCGGCCGGACATCGCGCGCTTCAGGAGCGTGCCGGGCACGAGCAGCCGGTTGATCTCGTTGGTGCCTTCCCAGATGCGGTTGATCCGGCTGTCGCGGTACGCCCGCGCGGCGGGGTAGTCCTCGATGTAACCGTACCCGCCGTGAACCTGGACGAGCTCATCGACGACCTCGTCCAGCTCCTCGGACGCGAGCACCTTGGCGATCGAGCACTCGACCGCGAGCTCCTCGAGCGCGGCCTTCACCTCGTCGGGCCCGGCCGACTCCGTCCCGGCGAGCCGGTCGTCGATCAGCCCCGCGACGCGATACACGACCGATTCGACCGCGTAGGTGCGCGCGGCCATCCGGCCGAGCTTGGCGGCCACGAGCGGGAACCCTGCGATCGGCCGGCCGAACGCGACGCGGTCGCGCGCATACGCCGCGGCGGTCGCGAGGGCCGGCTTCATCGCCCCGAGGACTGCGGCAGCCAGCTTGAAGCGCCCGACGTTCAGCACGTTGAACGCGATTCGCTGGCCCTTGCCGATCTCGCCGAGGAGGTTCTCGGCCGGGATCCGCGCGCCGTCGAGGACGAGCGCGCAGGTGGATGTGCCGTGGATCCCCAGCTTGTGCTCCTCCCGGCCGATCTCGAGCCCCGGCGTCCCCCGCTCGACGAGGAAGGCGCTGAACTGCTCGCCGTCCACCTTCGCGTAGATCGTGAAGAGGTCGGCGAACCCAGCGTTCGTGATGAACTGCTTCGTCCCGTCGAGCCGCCAGGAGCCGTCGGCCTCGCGGGTTGCGCGGGTGCGGATCGCCTGGGCGTCGGACCCTGCGCTCGGCTCGGTCAGGGCGTACGCCGCGACCGTCGTGCCGGCGGCGAGGCCCGGGAGGTAGCGGGCGCGCTGCTCGTCGGTGCCGAAGAAGACGAGCGGCAGTGTCCCGATCCCGGTGTGAGCCGCGAACGTGACGGAGAACGATTCGGCCGAGCCCAGGGCCTCGGTGACGACGACGGACGCGGTCTTGTCCAGGCCCGCGCCGCCGAAGGCCTCGGGCACGTCGATGCCGACGAAGCCCGCGCTGCCGAGGATCGCGAGGAGCTCGCGATGGGCGGCCCAGTCCTTCGCCTCGATCCGCTCGGCGCGAGGCCGGACCTCCCGTGCGACGAACTCGGCGACGGCCTCGCGGATCGCCCGGTGCTCCGCCGTGAGGCGCTCGGGCGTGAAGATGTCACCCGGTTCAGCGTGGCCCACGAGGAAGGCGCCGCCGGCGCGATGGACCCGAGTCTCGGCCGTTCGAACGTCCGCCGTCATCGCGATGCTCCCGTTGCAGCTCCGTCGGCCCGCGTGGGCTGGCGCCCGCCGAGCCACTCGATCACTCCGGCAGCCCCCTGGCCACCGCCGACGCACATCGTCACGAGGCCGTATCGGGCGTCCCGCCGCGCGAGCTCGGAGAGGACCTGGACGGTGAGCTTCGCCCCGGTCGCGCCGAGCGGATGTCCGAGGGCGATCGCCCCGCCGTTCGGGTTGATGCGCTCCTCGTCGAGCCCGAGCCGCCGGATGACGGCCACCACCTGCGACGCGAAGGCCTCGTTCAGCTCGATCGTCGCGATGTCGTCGAGGGTCAGGCCTGCCTTCGCCAGCGCCTTCGGGACTGCCTCGACCGGACCGATCCCCATGATCTCCGGGTCGACGCCGGCGGTCGCGAAGCTGACGAGGCGTCCGAGCGGCTTCAGGCCGAGCGCCGCGGCACGCTCGCCGGTCATGACGACGAGGGCGGCGGCGCCATCGCTGGTCTGCGAGCTGTTCCCCGCGGTCACCGTGCCGCCGGCGCGGAAGACCGGCCGGAGAGCCGCGAGTCGCGCGGCGTCCGTGTCACGGCGGATTCCCTCGTCAGCCTCGAAGATCGAATCCTGCACGGCCGGCCGCCCGGCCATCAGCGCTGTCGCATGCGCCATCACGGGGACGATCTCGTCGCGGAACCGACCGGCGTCCTGGGCCGCGGCCGCGCGCTGGTGGCTTCGGAGCGCCCACGCGTCCTGCGCCTCGCGCTCGACACCGTACCGCTCGGCGACGGCCTCGGCCGTGAGGCCCATGTTGACGAAGACGCCGGGGAAGCCGCCGGCGAGCGCCGCGTCCGGGTCGAAATGCCAGCCGGTCATCGGGACGAAGCTCATCGACTCGAGACCGCCGGCCACGACGACATCCGCGATCCCCGACGCGACGGCCCCGCTCGCGATCGCGAGCGCCTGGAGTCCCGATGCGCAGAAGCGGTTCACGGTCATCGCGGACGAGCTCACCGGGAGGCCGGCGCCGAGCGCGACGTGGCGGGCGATGTTCAGGCCCTGCGCCCCCTCGGGCATCGCGCAGCCGAGGACAAGGTCCTCGACCTCGGCTGCATCGAGGCCGGGAGCGCGGGCAATGGCCTCGCGGATCGCGGCCGCGGCGAGCTCCGGCGGCGGCGTCTCGCGGAGGGCGCCCTTCGACGCCTTCGCGACCGCCGTCCGGGCGGCGCTGACGATCACGGCATCTCGCATGGCGGCCATCCCTCTAGTTGCGCAGCGGCTTGCCGGTCTTGAGCGTGTGGCGGATCCGGTCGCGGGTGAGGCGCTCTCCGAGCAGGCGCAGGAACGCCTCACGCTCGAGGTCCAGGAGGTGGCTCGCCGCGACCTCCGTCCCTTCGGCGACCTCGCCGCCCGCCATCACGCGGGCGAGGGTGAGGACGACGGTCCGGTCGTGCTCGCTCATCGCGCGGGCGAGGACCTGGTTGTAGGTGAGCGCCTCGGCGGCGGCGATCCCGCGCCGTCCGACGACCCGGATTGGCGCGTTGACCGGTGGGCGGTAGCCCTGCTCGGCGAGGAGGCGAACGGTCGCGGCCGCGTCGGCCCACTGGCGATCCGGGTCCGCCGTGATCGCGTCGCCCGGCACCAGGAGCCCGAGGGCGATCGCTTCCTCGGCCGAGGTCGCGACGCGCGCCATCGCCATCGTCTCGAGCGCCGCCTGGAAGAACGCGAACGTATCGGCGTGGACGCCGGCGGGAACGTGCTCCGCCGCGCGGCGCGCCATCGCCGTCGTTCCGCCGCCGGCCGGCAGCAGGCCGATCCCCGTCTCGACGAGCCCGATGTAGGTTTCCGCGAGTGCCTGCGAACGGTCCGCCGCGAGGCAGAACTCGGCGCCGCCGCCGAGCGTCCGGCCGCGCGGCGCGACGACGACGGGGAACGGTGCGTAGCGCATCCGCCCCGCGATTCCCTGGAACAGGCGGACCACGCGGTTCAGCTCGTCCCACTCGCCCTCCTCGGCCTGCATCAGGAGGAGTGCGATGTTCGCGCCGGCCGAGAAGTCCGCTGCGCGGGTGCCGATCACCAGGCCGTCGTAGGCGGCAGCGGCGAGGTCGAGCCCCCGCCCGATGAGGCTGAGCGTGTCGAGCCCGATGACGTTCAGCTTCCCGTGGAGCTCCAGGCCGAGGACGCCGTCGCCCAGGTCCGTCAACGATCCGGCGGAGTTCGACGCTAACCCGGGAACCGCCCTGCGGCGGGCGTCGAGGTCAAGGTCGCCCGAGCGCACGGGGACCTGGCGGAGCTCGAGGGACGCGAAGTCGAGGGTTCGCCCATCGTCGTGGAAGCGGCCCGGCCCACCGGGGCCGCCAACCCGGGCGGCGAGCGCCGGGACGGCCAGGCCAGCACCAGGAAGACGATCGGCGAGCCGGTCGATTCCGATCGTGTCCCACGTCTCGAACGGCCCGATGCCCCAGCCGAACCCCCAGCGCATCGCCCGATCGACGCTCTCGGCGTCGTCGGCGATCTCCGGCGCCACTGCGGCGGCGTAGGCGGTCGTGGCCGCCAGCAGCCGCCAGAGGAAGGCGGCCGCGCGATCGTCCGGGCTGCGCTCGACCGCATCCGGGAGCGCGGCGAGGCGACGGCCGAGATCCGGCTCGGAACGCAGGAGGTCGACCGCGGGAGAGGCGAGGCGGCGGCGAGGCCGGTAGTCGAGGGTGTCGAGGTCGAGGGCGAGGATCTCGCCGTCGACCTTCCTGAAGAACCCGGCGCCGCTCTTCTCGCCGAGTCGGCCGTCGGCGAGGAGGCGACGGAGGACCTCCGGGACGGCGAACCGCTCGCGCTCGGGGTCGTCGGGCAGGTCGGCATGGCAATGGTCGGCAACGGCCACCGCCACGTCGATGCCGACCAGGTCGAGCGTTCGGAACGTCGCGCTCTTGGGCCGTCCGATGAGCGTCCCCGTCAGGTCGTCCACCTCGTCGACGCCGAGGCCGAGCTCCCGGGCAAGCTCGAGGGCCACGAGCAGCCCGTAGACGCCCAGCCGGTTCCCGATGAACGCGGGGCGGTCCTTGGCTCGAACGGTTCCCTTCCCGAGCTGCCGGGTGCCGACGCCTTCGATCCAGTCCAGCCAGGCCGGGTCCGTGTTTGGCGTCGGGATGAGCTCGAGCAGGCGGCTGTAGCGCGGCGGATTGAAGAAGTGGGTCCCCATGAACGCCCGACGGAACTCCGCGCTTCGACCCTCCGCGAGCGTCGCGATCGGCAGGCCGGACGTGTTCGAGGAGACGAGCGGGCCGCGCCGGCTCGGCGCGAAGGCAGGGCCGGCGCTGCCGGCGCCGTCCCGCCCGAAGACCGCGTCGTCGATCCGGGCGAAGAGGGCGCGCTTCGGCTCGAGCTGCTCGACGACGGCCTCGAGAATCCAGTCGGCCCCGCCGATCGCCGTCTCGAGCTTGTCGAACCCGCCGGGGGCGATCCGCCGAGCGTTCGCGGTCGCACGGAGCGCGGCAGGCCGCATCTTCGTCGCGCGCTCGAGGCCTTTCGCCGCCGTGGATTCGTCGAGGTCGAGGAGGGCGACCATCGCGCCGGCGTCGGCGAGCACGCAAGCCAGCTGCGCGCCCATCGTCCCGGCCCCCAGCACGACCGCCGACCCGATCCGCGGGATCATGCACGTTCCTCCCGGCTCGAATTCGCCCGCGCGTCTGTCGGCCGCCCCTCCGACGGATCGCAGAGATAGAGCCTCCCGAACGCGTCCGCGATCTGCTCGACGGTGAGCCGACCGTCCGGGCGATACCACTGGGTGAACCAGTTGCAGGCGGACAGGATCGCGATCCCGGCAAGGCGGACGTCGGCCATGCGCAACGCCCCCTCCGCGATGGCGTCCTCGATCGCTCCGCGCCAGAGGGCCTCGTAGGCGTCCCTTCGATCGATCACGGCCCGCCGGCGCTCGGTCGAAAGCGAACGGAGCTCGATCTGAACGAGCGACAGCTCGTCGCCGTTCGCGGCCGCGAACGCGAGGTGGGCGGCGATCCCCGCCCGTACGCGAACGGCGGCGGGCGCATCCTGGGTCAGGGCCGGGGCGACTCGCTCGCGCAGCCGGTCGAGGGCGACCGTGACGATCGTCCAAAGCAGGTCGTCCTTCGAGTCGATGTAGTGGTAGAGGCTCCCCCGATTCATCGAGAGCGCCTCGGCGAGGTCCTGCATCGAGGTCGCGTGGAAGCCGCGCTCGCGAAAGAGCCGCGTGGCGGCGCCGAGAAGCTCGGCCTCGCGCGACCGCGTCAGGCTGGATGCGTACTCGGAAGACGGCGCGGGTGCAACATCCCGCATCGTTTCGGCTCCTCCGGCGCTTGCACGGCGGCGGGGCCCGTCCCCGTCCGCCTCCCAAACGAACGTTTGGTTGGAAGGCCGCAGCATAGTCAACCGCGAGATCGGGG
>DAITNC010000077.1:0-8081 GCA_036834865.1 Candidatus Limnocylindrales bacterium
CTACTCGTCGATCGCCCACACCGGCTACATGCTGGTGGGCCTCGCCGCGTACGCGGCGGGCGTGATCCAGGGACTCGAAGGGCTGCTCTTCTACGGGGCCGCCTACGCGTTCATGAACCTCGGGGCATTCGCGGTGATCGCCGCCCTCCAGAAGCGGCCGGGCGTGAGCAGCCGGCTCGAGACGTTCGCCGGGCTTGGCCGGCGCGAGCCGGCGCTCGGGATCCTGATGGTGCTCTTCCTGCTGTCGCTCACCGGGATTCCGCCCACCGCCGGCTTCTTCGCCAAGGCGTACGTGATCCTGGCCGCCGTCCAGGCGGGGGGGTGGCTCACGGCCCTCGCGGTGATCGCGGTGCTCAACGCGGCGGTCGCGGCGTTCTACTACCTCCGCGTCATCGTCTACATGTACATGCGCGATCCGGCCGGCGAGCCGGCGCCGGTCGCCCACGGCGCACTGCTCCGCCTCGGCCTGGTCATCACGGCCGTCATGACGGTGATCCTGGGGCTCTTCCCGGGCCTGTTCACCACGGGCGTCTCGTCGGCGGCGCAGGCGATCGGCGTCGCCATCCACTGACGGCGGCGCTCCGTTGTGGCGCCGTGCGCGGCGCAGGGATCGCCCTCAGCGCCCGGCGCGATCCTCGGCCTCGAGCGCGCGCGCCAGGGCCCGAAGCACGACTGCCGAGGCGGCCGGGTCCGGCAGGATGATGTCCGCCGCCGCACGCACCTCCGCGGGCGTCTCGCGGGCACCGCGGACGCCGAGCAGGAGGCCTGCCGATAGGCGTCCGGCCGCGCGCTCGCGAGCCACCACGGCGAAGGCCTCCGCGTCGGACCGATCGTCGCCGATGACGAGGACGGCCGTGGACCCGTGGCGCTCGATGAGCCGCGCCACGGCCTCTCCCTTCGCCCCGGCGTCCTCCGGCCTCATCTCCACGATCCGGCGACCCTCCACCTGCCGGAACCGCGGGCCGCGGAGCGCGGGCGGCAGCGCCGCCCCCGCGTCGGCGAGCGCGGCGAGGATCCGGGCGCGCGCGGCCGCGACGTCCTCGGCGGCCCGGAAGTGGAACGCGACCGAGGGCCCCTTCGGCTCCACGAAGAGCCACGCGGCGTCGCCCAGCAGCCGCTCCACCTCGTCGCCCAGCCGACGGGCAGCCGCGTGATGCCCGGCCAGGCGTGGGTCGTGCACCACTCGCAGCCGCTCCGCGGCAACCCCCACCGGGAGGTCGCCGCCCTGGATCCCGTGGTCGCCGAGATAGGTCAGCCCTCCCACGCGCACGCGACCTGCCACGTCCAGCGCGGTGCGGCCGGAGAGGATCGCGAGTGCCAGCCGGTCGGGCCGGCGCCGTGCGATCCGCGCGAGGCGCCGCAGGGCGTGGCGGGCACGCGGCAGGATCGTCGGCGCCATCGGGTCCGGGGAGATCGGTGCCAGCGTGCCGTCGAAGTCGCAGACGACCAGGAGCCTCCCGGACGCCGCTGCGAGCGTGCGGACGCCGGCCTCGGCCCGTTCGATCGTGGCCCGTTCGATCGTGGCGGCCTCCGGATCGGCGACGTCCCGGTCGACCCGGCGGCCGCGTGCGACCCCCGCGGTCACGGGGTGACCGTCACGCCGGGCAGGATCGCCTGGAGGCCACGGGCCATCACGTCGGGGCCGATTCCGCCGACCGCGGCGTCGCGCACGACCCCCTGGGCGTCGATGAAGTAGTGGACCGGGAGCACGGCGGCGTCCCAGGCCCGGGCGCGCGAGCCGTCTTCGTCGAGGCCCACGGGGAAGACGACGTTCAGCGACGAGACGAACGGCGCCACGGTCTGCTCCCCTTCCCGGACGTGGATCGCGATCACCACGAGGCCGGTATCCGCGTAGCGCGCGGCGAAGCCGTTCATGACCGGGTACTCGTCGCGACACGGCGGGCAGTAGGTGCCCGTGAAGACCACCCAGACGGGCTTGCCGCGGAGCGCGGCGAGGTTGATGGTGCCGCCGCCGACCTGCGGCGCGACGAGCGCCGGAGCGGAAGTGCCGACGAGCGGGAACGGTGAGACGCTGCCGCTCGGGGCGGGCGCCTGCGTGGCGTTGCCTCCGGGCAGGGGCGCAGAGGCGGGCACCGTCGGCGACGTGGCTGCCGATGGCGACGGCACTACCGCCGACGCGGCCGGCGTCACCCGGACGTCCGGCGCTGGGGTGAGCGCGACGAGGGCCGCGCCGAGGCCGACAGCGGCGCCGATCCCCACGACGAGCCCGAGGACGATTGCGATGAACGTGCGCATGCACGGCGAGCGTACCGCGTGGATCCCGGCGCCGCGCGCCGAGCCCGGACCTTTGCGCAGGGGCCTCCGGGACGAAACCCCCGGTCGGGCTCGCCCGATTCCGCTGGTAGCATGACGATCCGATGCAATCGATCCTGGACTGGGTGCGCCGCCGCCTCCTGCCGGCCGCCGTCACGGCCGCGGGCGTCAGTCTGGTCGGCGCAGGCCTGCTCACGTACGGCGCGCCGGCCCAGGCAGTCGTGCCCAGCCCGCCACCGGTTGCCTCGTTCGCGCCGAGCGCCTCCCCGACGCTGCTCCCGTTCCCCACCCCCGGCGCATCGACCCCGGCCTCCGCAGGCCCAGCGGCGGCCCGGGTCGTCACGCGCGTGGTCGTGCCGGCGCTGGACATCGACCTCCCGGTGGTGCACCCGCCGACCGATCCCAATGCCTTCCCGTACTGCAACGTGGCGGAGTACATCCCGGGGCTGAGCCAGCCCGGTTCCCCGGGGACCACCTACCTCTTCGCGCATGCACGCGAGGGCATGTTCCTGCCGCTGCTCCTCCAGTCCCGGGTCAACAACGGGAGCGCCATGCTCGGGATGCTCGTGCAGGTCTACACGAGCGACGACCAGCTCTTCCTCTACGAGATCACGCGGGTGCTGCGGCACCAGTCGGCGCTCTACAGCCAGCCCCAGGAGCAGCTGGCGCTCCAGACGTCGGAGGGCCCCAGGAAGGGCTATCCCGGCTACACGGGCCTCGTGATGGTCGTCGTGGCCCAGCCGCTCAGCTCGGGTCCCGCCGACCACGCCGCGGCCCATCCAACGCCACGGCCCGTGGTCTGCCAGTAGCGACCGCGCACCGAAACGTCAGATCCAGTCGATCCGCCGCAGGATGGCAAAGATCGTCAGCGAGAGTGCCACGATTCCCCCGGTGACCAGCCAGAAGCCGACGGCCTCGGTTCGCGCGAAGGCCGCCCCGGCCTCGCTCATCCCGAAGATCCCGGCGAACGCCCCGAGCCCGGCAAACACGACGGTGATGCCGGTCAGCCGCTTCATGATCAGCGACAGGTTGTTGTTGACGGTCGAGAGATACACGTCGAGCGCGCCCGACACCAGCTCCCGGTAGGAGTCGTACTCCTCGGCCAGGTGGACCGCGTGGTCGTAGACGTCGCGGAAGTAGATGACGTTCTCGGGCGCGATGAGCGGCAAGGTCCTGTTCGTGAGCTGGTTGAAGAGCTCGCGCTGCGGCGCCATGACGTGGCGGATCTCGACGAGCGACCGCTTCAGCCGGAAGAGCCGCTCCAGGGTGGCTCTGCCCGGCTCGTCCACGATCCGGTCCTCCAGGTCGTCGATCTCGTCCTCCAGCCGATCGAAGACCGGGAAGTACGCGTCAACCAGGACGTCCAGGAGGGCCCACAGCAGGAAGTCCGGGCCACGCTCCAGGAGCGGCCCGGCGCCCTCGCGCAGGTGTGGGGCGGTCCACGGGTCCCAGGAGCGAGCGTGAACGGTGAGGAGGAACGTGCGGCCCAGGACGAAGTCGATCTCCTCGGTCCCGACCTCGCTGTCGTAGGCGATGGCGAACGCGACCAGGTGGACGTGGTCGCCGGTCAGCTCCAGCTTCGGGCGCTGGTTGCGCTCCTCGATGTCCTCGGCGACCAGGGGGTGCAGGCCCAGCTCGTGCGCGACGGCGGCGGTGAGCGCCGGCGACGGGTCCGCCAGGTCCACCCAGTGGCGCGACGACGACTCGCCGACAGCGTGCTGGAGGGCCTCCAGGCCGGTCAGCGATCGAGTGCCATCCGCGCCCCAGTGCTCGATCCGGAGCGCGATCGCGGCCTCCGCGGCGAGGTCGTCAGGCGATGGTGACGGGTCCGCGTTCACGCTCGTCCCTGTCGGCGTCGTCGGCCGAGCTGCTTCCATCTCCGCTCCCTCCGGCTCCGGCGGGCGCCGGAGCGCCCGTCTCGGCGGAGAGCATACGCGGCCGGTCGCCGAGCGCGAGCGCCGCCGGGATGGCGACCGCTGTCACGCCCGCGGCGACCAGGAAGAGCACGACCATCGTCTCGGCCGCCTTCCGGGCCGCCCATGCCTCCAGCGCGTCCACGACGAGGGCGTCGTGGAGCGGTCGCGATGCCAGCGTCGCCGGGACGATCGACCGGTAGGCGTCAGGCGAGCCGTAGACCTGGGCCGAGAGCCGGCTGATCGCGGTGGAGCCGTACGCGGTCAGCACGGCCAGCCCCACCGCCATGCCGATCATCCGGGCGACCGTGACGGTGGCGCTCGCCGCCCCGTAGCGGTGGCGCCCGACAGTCTCCACGGCCGCGGTCGAGCGCGGCGTCACCGTCAGGCCGAAACCCAGGCCGAAGAGGCCTCCCCCGCCGGCGACCTCCGCGAGGCCGACACCGGCCGTCCAGGTCCCCATCCACGCAAGGCCGGCGGCCGACGCGGCCAGCCCCACGAGCGACACGGCTCGAAGCGAGACGTGGCGGACCAGCCACCCGGAGGCGAGCGCCCCGACCGCGGTCGCCCCGGCAAGCGCGCCGAGCGCCACGCGCTGCTGGTCCGGACCGCCGTAGAGCACGCGGTCCACGAAGACGGCCGCGCCCACGATCGCAGTGGCGAAGCCGTAGCCGGTCAGCAGCGAGACGATCGCCGCCGAGGCGAAGACGCGGTTCCCGAAGAGCCGCGGGTCGAGGAACGGGTCCGGTCGGCGCAGCCCGTGGACCACGGCGGCGATGGCGAGCACGAAGCCAACGGCGACGAGGCCCACCGAGAGCAGGGTCGGGTCCAGCCCGAGCGTCTCGCCCGTGCCGCCGGATTCGCCGAGGAGGGTGACGCCGAGCAGGATCGCCCCGGCCGCGAGCGTGAACAGCGCGGCGCCCGCCAGGTCCAGGCGGGCCCTGCTCCGCGGCGTGTCCCAGCCGGCCGTGGCAGCCCATCCGAGCGCGAGCGCCACGATCCCGATCGGGACGTTCACGTAGAAGACCCACCGCCAGGCGGGGGCGGCCACCGCCGCGAGCGGCCCTCCCAGGATCCCAAGGCGTTCCAGCGCCGCCTCGGGGCGGAATGCGCCCAGGATCGCGGCGCCCAGGAACGGGCCCGCCGCCATGCCCAGGAACGTCAGTGCGCCGATGATGCCGAGCGCGCGCGGGCGGGCATGGCCCTCGTACAGGTGCGACGCGGCCGCGGTGGCCACCGGCACGAGCGAGCCGCCCCCCAGCGCCTGCACCACCCGCCCGATGATCAGCCCGTCCATGCTCCCGGCGCTCCCCGCGAGCAGCGATCCCAGCGTGAAGAAGACCAGGGCGCCGAGGAAGAGGCGGCGGACGCCCCAGAGGTCCGCCAGGCGGCCGGCAAGGGGCATCGTCCCCACGTACACGAGCAGGTAGGCGTTGATGATCCAGCTCGCGTGGCGGAGGTCGGTCCACCTGCCGAGGTCCGCGACGATCGCCGGCAGCGCGACCGCCGTGATCATCAGCTCCAGCCCGGAAAGGAAGACGCCGGTGCCGAGCACGGCGAGCAGGACGAGCGCGGCGCGGCGGTCCATGCTGGGAGTGTAGGGGAGGCGCACGAAGCACAGATGCCAACCGGCATGGAGATCGAGCGGAAATACCTGCTCGCCAGCGCGCCCTCGGACGCCGAGCTGGCGACCCTCGGGGCGCGGCCGCGCCGGATCGAACAGGTCTACCTGCGGTCACGGGACGGCTGGGTGCGACGCGTCCGGAAGGTCGAGGAGGAGGGCCGGGTTCGCTACGTGGCGACCCGCAAGCGCGAGGTCTCCGGGATCGTCCGGGAAGAGCACGAGGAGGATCTGGATGCGGCGGGGTACGGTCGCGCCCTGGCCCACGCCGACCCGTCGCGCCGCGCCATCCGCAAGGTGCGCCACGTCTTCCCGTTCGCCGGTCACGTCCTGGAGCTCGACGTCTTCGTCGAGCCACCCGGCCTGGTCCTGCTCGAGGTGGAGCTGGAGGACGCGTCGGACGTGCCGGCGCTTCCGCCCGTGATCCTGGCTCGCCTCGTCAGGGAGGTCAGCCTCGAGAGCGCCTACATGAACCACGAGATCGCGCTCCGGCCTCCCGCCGGCGCCTGAGCTCGCCCGGAGGGCCGTGGCTGGAGTCGCGCTTGACGGCCGGCATCCGGGCAGGGCACGCTCCGCGGTGTGAAAGCGAAGGATCCCGACCGCGACGACGAAATCGAGCTCCCTCCCGCGGAAGCCGCACGCGACCGGCGCCGGGACCACGACCTCCGCGCGGCCGAACGCGAGGGGATGCGCACCGGGCTCGCGAAGCAGTTCAAGCAGGTCCTCGACCTCGCTGCGAAGCGCGCCCGCGAGGACGAGGAGGAGCTGCTCCTCGAGAAGCGCCGGTCGCACGAGCCGAAGGGCACGCATCGCCCCCACCGGGCGGCGGAGCGTCCTCCCGATTGACCGGCGCCGCCGCCTGCAGCGGAGGTCGCGGGAGCCGCGGGCACGCCCAGCGCCCCGGAGCCGTGCTGTAGATTCGGAGGCGCGCACGACGGAGCTCGGGCGCTTCACCGCCAGCTGCCGGAGCCCGCCACCGTGACCTATGTCCTCGGCGCACGACGCGGCCTCGCCGCCTGCGCCTCCGAGCGCGGCACGTTCGCCGTCCTCGCGCTCGACCATCGCCAGAACCTCCGCAAGGAGCTGCGGCCGGACGATCCGGCCTCCGTGACCTACGACGAGATGGTCGAGTTCAAGCGCGCCGTCGTGCGTGCCCTGGCGCCGGTTGCTACGGGCACCCTCCTCGACCCGGAGATCGGCGCGGCGCAATGCGTCGCCGATGGCTCGATGCCGGCGCGGGCCGGGCTCCTCGTGGCAATCGAGGCCACGGGCTACCTCGGACCGTCCACCGCCCGGGTCAGCCGGGTCCTCGACGGCTGGAGCGTGGAGCAGGCGAAGCGGATGGGGGCCTCGGCGGCGAAGCTCCTCGTCTACTACCACCCGGATGCCGCGAACGCGGCCGACCAGGAGCGGCTCCTCGACGAGGTGGCGGCTGCCTGTCGAGACGCCGACCTGGCCCTCTTCGTCGAGCCGATCTCGTTCTCGCTCGACGAGGGCCGGAAGCTCACCGGCGAGGCGCGCCGGCGGGTCGTCGTCGAGACCGCTCGCCGGCTCACCCCGATCGGCGGCGACGTCCTCAAGGCCGAGTTCCCGTACGACCCATCCGTGACCGACCGGGATCGCTGGCGCGCCGCCTGCGCCGAGCTCGACGCGGCGTCGACGCTGCCCTGGGTCCTCCTGTCCGGCGGGGTCGACGAGGCGACCTTCGAGGCGCAGGTCGAGACCGCCTGCGACGCGGGGGCGAGTGGCGTTTTGGTCGGCCGCTCGGTCTGGGCGGAGGCGGCCACCATGGAGCCTCCGGCCCGCGATGCGTTCCTCGCGACCGCCGGTCGCACGCGCTTGAGCCGGCTTGTCGACCTCGTCGACGCCGCCGGCCGACCGTGGCACGAGCGGCCGAGCCGCCTGACGGCGGCGACGAGTCCGGGTGACGGCTGGTACACCGGGTACTGACGGTGGCCAGCCCCGACCGTCGGAGGCGGATCGTCTTCGTCGCCGCGAACCCGTCGATCGACCGCCTCTACGAAGTCGATCGGCTGGTCGACGGCTCGATCCACCGTCCGACCGTGGTGGTCGCCCGGCCCGGCGGCAAGGGCCTCAACGCGGCCCGGGCGGCCGCGGCGCTCGGCGCCCGCGTCACCGCCGCCGGGATCGTCGGCGGGCGATCCGGCGACTGGATCGTCGATCGCCTCGCGGAGATCGGGGTCGAGGCCCGGATGGCGCGCGCGGACGCAGAGACCCGGACCTGCGTCTCCATCCTCGACCGCTCGACCGGT
>DAITNC010000078.1:0-8025 GCA_036834865.1 Candidatus Limnocylindrales bacterium
GACATCCAGCTGGGCGGCAACCCGGCCGGGATGGCCTCGGAGATCCTCCACCGGCGCGGGCTGAACCCGGCCGAGGTGGACAAGGCCACCTCCGACGAGGCACTCGCCGAGGCGAAGGCGATCTGCGACGCCGACCACGAGCGAGTGGTGGCCGCCGGCGGGCTCCACATCATCGGGACCGAGCGCCACGACTCCCGGCGGATCGACAACCAGCTCCGCGGCCGCGCCGGGCGCCAGGGCGACCCCGGGTCGTCGCGCTTCTACCTCTCGCTCGAGGACGACCTCATGAAGCGCTTCGCCTCCGAGCGGGTGGCGGGCCTCATGGAGCGGCTGGGACTGGAGGACGACGTCGCGATCGAATCGCGGATCGTCAGCAAGACCATCGAGAGCGCCCAGACGCGGGTCGAAGGCTACAACTTCGACATCCGGAAGCGCGTGGTCGAGTTCGACGACGTGATCAACAAGCAGCGCGAGACGATCTACGCCGAACGCGACAAGGTGCTCCGCAACGAGGACCTGACCGAGACGACCGCCGCGTTCCTCGACGAGGAGGTGGATGCGCTCCTCGCCACGTACTGCGCGGCCGAGATCCCCGACGACTGGAACATGGAAGGGCTCTCGGCGGCGCTGCACGCCATGGGCCTGGAGGGACCGGGAACCTCGGAGGACGAGCTCTGGGAGATCGAGGGCCGCGCGGCGCTGGCCGCTCACGTCCGCGACCTGGCCGACGCGAAGCTCGAGGAGAAGTCGGCCGAGGTCGGTGCCGAGGACTGGTCCATGATCGAGCGCCTCGTCCTGCTCCGGACGATCGATTCACTGTGGGTCGAGCACCTGACGGAGCTCGACGACATGCGGCGCGGGATCGGGCTCCGCGGGTACGCCCAGCAGGACCCCCTCAACGAGTTCAAGAAGGAGGCGTTCAGCCTCTACGACCAGCTGGGCGAGCTGATCCGCCACCAGGTGGCGATCACGATCTTCCGGGTCTCGGTCGTCCGCGCGCCCTCGACCCCGACGGCCGACGAGGGACAGCTGGCGGCGAGCCTGGCTGCCGGCGCCGCTGCGGTCCGTTCGGGAGGCGCGGCCGGCGTCGGCGGGCAGGTTTCGGGCGGACTCGCCGCCGCTTCCACGGCCCGGGCGGGCATGGGCGGCGCGGCACCGACGAGCGCCACATTCCCGGGCGGCGGGACCTCCACCTCGAGCGCCCGGCCCGCTGCACCCTCGCCAACGGCCGTGGCGGTTGCCCGCAACCTCCCCGCGGCGCCCGCCCTCCGGGCGATGCAGGAACGCCTGGGCGACCAGGCCCGGACCGACGCCTCGAGGGGCGCGAACCCCGCGGCCCCCAAGCTCGGCCGCAACGACCCCTGCTACTGCGGATCGGGGCTCAAGTTCAAGAAGTGTCACGGCCGCTGAGCGCAGCGACCGGCGTCCCGCCCGTCAGCGACGGCCGAAAACTCCCCCTTGGCCGGTTCGCATCGCCCCCGTATACTCTCGCCATTGCCACGGACCGGCAATGCCCGGCTCGCGCCCCGCGGGCATTCGACCGGCCTGATGTCGCCACTGCAGTGCACGAGGGTGTGGTGAAGCAGATCACCGACGCCGCGTTCGTCGATCTCATCGCCTGTGAACGGGACTGCAGGAACTGCAGCTACGCCGCGGCGCTCGACTGCGACGGGAACTGCGGCGTCTGTCTCCACAACGCGTACTGCGCCTGTGTGAACCCCGTCGTCGCCCGGAGCAAGACCGCCCTGCGGCTCATCGAGCTCCGGCCGATCCTCCTCCAGGACGTGCGAGGCCGGGCCTAGGATGGACCGGGCCGGCCTGCGCGAACTTGCCGGGCGGATCCACGCGACCTCGGGGAGGCTTTGACCTCGCCGCGAAGGAAGCCCGTGTCGCGGAGCTCAACGCGCTGATCGGCGTTCCCGGGTTCTGGGACGACCAGCGGGGCGCCCAGAAGATCCTGCGGGAGGCCGACGGGCTCCAGGGGGAGCTGAGCCTCTGGCTGGACCTGGATTCCCGGGCGACGGGACTCGAAGAGCTGGCCGACCTCGCCGCCGAGGCCGAGGACGACGAGATGCTCGCCGAGATCGAGCGTGACGCCGAGACGCTGCGCGTCGCGTTCGAGCGCGAGCGAACCACCCTCCTTTTCTCGGGGGAGTACGACCAGCGCGGCGCGCTCGTGACGATCAGCGCGGGCGCCGGCGGGACCGAGGCGACCGACTGGGCGGAGATGCTCCTCCGGATGTTCCTGCGCTGGTCCGAGCGCCACCGCTTCTCGACGGAGGTCGTGGACCAGACCGAGGGCGAGCAGACCGGCCTCAAGAGCGTCACCTTCGGCGTCGACGGCCGGCGGGCGTACGGCTGGCTGCGTCCCGAGCGGGGCGTGCACCGGCTGGTCCGGATCAGCCCGTACGACTCGCAGAAGCGCCGCCAGACGACGTTCGCGCTCGTCGAGGTGATGCCCGAGGTGGAGGACGATGCCGAGGTCGAGCTCAACTGGGACGAGATCCGGGTGGAGAACTACCGGTCGTCAGGAGCGGGCGGCCAGCACGTCCAGAAGACGAACTCGGCGGTGCGGCTGACACATGTCCCGACCGGGATCGTGGTGACCTGCCAGAACGAGCGCTCCGCGACGCAGAACCGGGAGTCCGCGGCGAAGGTCCTCGCCGCGCGGCTCCTGGAGCGGCGCCTCGAGGAGAAGGAGCTCGAGATGCGGCGCCTCAAGGGCGAGCATGTCGAGGCAGGCTGGGGCAACCAGATCCGGAGCTACGTCCTCCATCCATACCAGATGGTGAAGGACCACCGGACAGGCATCGAGACGTCCAACACGGCCGCGGTGCTCGACGGCGACCTGGACGTCTTCATGGCGGCGGAGCTGGAGCGCGAGGCGACCGGCACCCCGGTCAGCGGCTCGGTCGAGCCGGACTGATGGCGCGGAGCGTCCGCGCGTGACGGCCGGACCCGGCGGGGCTGCGGCGATCAGCCTCCGCCCGGCGCGTCCGGGCGACCTCCCCGCCTGCGTCGGCGTCTGGCACGCCGGCCTCACCGAGTACGGGGTCCGGGTGGGCCGGCCGCCGATGCCGCCGACCTTCGGGCCGCTGCTGGGCCTGCTGGGCCACCTGCTCGCGACCGACCCGGCTGGTTTCTGGGTGGCCGTGGAAACAGGCGCCGGCGAGACCGCGCGGCTGGCGCCCGGTGATCCGGCAGACACCGAGGGCCCGATCGTCGCGTTCGTCTCGGCGCTCCGCCGCGAGCACGTCTGGTTCCTGTCGATGCTCTTCGTGCAACCGGGCTACCAGGAGCGCGGCCTGGGGCGACGACTCCTGGCGCGGGTCCTGGCCGGCAGCGAGGGCGCCACGCACGCGACCTGCACCGACAGCGTCCAGCCGATCTCGAACGCCCTCTACAGCCGCTTCGGCATGATGCCGCGGCTGCCGGTGCTCGAGCTGGTCGGCCGTCCCGGGCGCCCCGTGCCGGGCCTGCCCGACGGGGTCCGCGCGGTCCCGTTCGACCTGCTGCGGGCGGGGCCGACCGACGGCGCCGGGCCGCACCGGCTGGCCGATGCGCTCGAACGACTCGACCGCTCGACCCTGGGGTACGCGCACCCGCAGGACCATGCCTACCTCGCCGCGCAGGGCCGCATCGGCTACCTGTACGAGGGCGGCGGCGGGAGCGTCGTGGGCTACGGGTACGCCTCGCAAGTGGGCCGGCTGGGACCGATCGCCGTCGAGGAGGCGGTGCTGATGGGGCCTGTCGTGGGCCACCTGCTGGGCTCGGTCCGACCGGCCGGGGCCTTCTCCGCGTGGGTCCCCGGGTCGGCGAGCGGGGCGGTGGCCGCGCTCCTCGAGGCGGGCCTCCAGCTGGAGGACTTCCCGGCCCTGGTCTGCTGGGACCGGCCCTTCGCCGATTTCGAGCGCTACGTGCCGATCACCCTGGCGGTGCTCTAGGGACCTGGCGGTTCCCGGACGTGGTCGGGCCGCCGGACGAGGGCCGACCCGAGGGCGCGAGCGGATCGGACGGATCGACGGGCCGGTGGTAGCCTCGACCGGACGTGACAACCCCGACGATCCTCCGGCCTGCCTCCGCGCGCGAACCGTCGCCGGACGATGTGGCCGCAGGCGCCTCCGCGGCGGCTCGACCGGTCCTCGAGTTGCGCGGCGTCGGCAAGGTGTACCCGAACGGCAAAGCTGCGCTTCACGACGTAGATCTGAGCCTGGAGGAGGGAGAGTTCGTCTTCCTCGTCGGGCCGTCCGGCGCCGGCAAGACCACGCTCCTCAAGCTCCTGATCCGTGACGAGATGCCGACCAGCGGCGAGATGATCCTCGACGGGCGGGACCTGGCCCGCGTGCCTCGCCGGAAGGTCCCCGAGCTGCGCCGCACGATCGGGATCGTCTTCCAGGACTACAAGCTCCTGCCGACGCGCTCGGTCCGGGAGAACGTCTCGTTCGCGCTGGAGGTGACCGGCACGCCGCGTGGGCGGATTCGGCCCGCGGTCGACCAGGCGCTCGCGGTCGTTGGGCTGGGCGCCCAGGCGGACCAGCTGCCGACCACGCTCTCCGGCGGAGAGCAACAGCGGACCGCGATCGCGCGGGCCCTGGTCCACGAGCCGCGCCTCATCATCGCCGACGAGCCGACGGGGAACCTGGACCCGCTCATCAGCTGGGAGATCATCCAGCTCCTGCTCCGGATCAACGAGCTGGGTGTCACCGTCCTGATGGCAACCCACAACGCGGGCGTCGTGACGGCCCTCCGCCGCCGGGTCGTCGCGCTCGAGGAGGGGCGCGTGGTCCGCGACGAGGTCGGCGGCTACCACCGCGACGACTGAGCGATGTACGGCTTCCTCCGCTTCGTCACCTTCAGCGTCACCCGCGGCCTGCAGGGGCTCCGCCGCAACAGCCTCATGACGCTCGCGGCCACCTCGACGATGGTCCTGATGCTCCTCCTGCTCTCGGGCTTCTGGCTGGTCCAGGCCGGCCTCGCCGCGGGCATCTCCTACGTGGAGCAGAAGGTGGAGATCGTGGCCGACCTCCACGACGTCCCCGGGGCCGAGGGGTCGCTCACCGTGCAGGCCGTGGCCCTCGCGGCCGACGTGGCGGCGCTGCCGGCCGTCCAGTCGGTCAGCTTCGTCTCCAAGGACGAGGCGCTGGCGCAGTTCCGCGACCGCCTCCGACAGCGTGGGCAGGTGGACCTCACGGGCTTCCTGGACCGCAATCCCCTCCCAGCCAGCCTGGAGGTGAAGCTGGTGGACCCGCGGCAGTACGAGCCCATCGTCGCGCTCCTCTCCAACCAGACCCGCGTGGTGGATGACGTGGTCCAGGTCCAGCAGCTCGTGGCCCAGCTCACGACCGTGACCAGCGTCCTGCGGACCGGCGGGATCGTGCTCCTAGTGCTGGTCGGATTCGTCGTCCTCTTCATCATCGTCAACACGATCCGGCTGGCAGTCGTCGCCCGGCGCGAGGAGATCGAGATCATGCGGCTCGTCGGCGCGTCCGACGCGTTCATCCGCTGGCCGTTCATCTTCGAGGGCGCCTTCGTGGGGCTCCTCGGTGCGGCGATCGCCCTCGGACTCCTCTCGCTGGTCTCCGGGGCCGTCACCGACTTCATGTACGGCTTCTTCCGGATCCTGCCCCTGGAGCTTGGCTCGCTGCAGCGCGACGTGATCCTGCTGGTGGTCGGCACCGGGTTCGGGGTGGGTGTCCTGGGATCGTGGCTCTCGGTTCGTAACTACCTCACGAGGTAACCCGCGATGACCACGCCAGACTCGAGCTTCGCGCCCGCCGAGCTCACGAGCGACGAAGCGGTCGCCGCGCCCACCGTCCCTCCGGTCCCGGCGAACCACCCTCCCCGCGGCGGGATCGGGCCGGCGCAGCTGGCCCTCGCGGTCGTGGCGCTGCTGGCCGGGGCCGCGCTCTTCCTCTCCGGCTTCAGCCTGGGGGCGCGGACCGCGACGACGCCGGGAACGCCGGCCACCGAGCAGGCGCTCTTCGCGCCGTTCTGGGACACGTGGGACTCGATCAACCGGAGCTACGTCGGCCAGGTGGACCAGAAGAAGCTCGTCGAGGGCGCGATCGACGGGATGATCAAGGCGCTGGGCGACCCCTTTTCCGCGTACATGAGCCCGGCCGACCTCCAGCAGGCCCGGGAGGACCTGGGCGGCCAGTTCGGGGGGATCGGCGCCGTGATGTCCGCCCGCTCCACGGCCGCCGGTGGTGGCGTGTGCGCCACCCTGGGGGCAACCTGCGCCATGACGGTGGCCTCCGTCATCGCGGCGACGCCGGCGGAGGCGGCGGGCCTGCGCGGCGGCGACGTCGTCAGCGACATCGACGGGGCCAGCGTGGACGGCCTGACACTCGACCAGGCGGTCGCGAAGATACGCGGGGCCAAGGGCACGCCGGTGGTGCTCACGATCGTCCGCTCCGGGCAGGCTCCGTTCGACCTCCGGATCGTCCGCGACATGATCGCCCAGAGCCAGGTGGAGGCACGCGACCTGGCGAACTCCAGCGTCGTGTACATCCGGGTCTCGGCCTTCTCCGACTCGGCGGCCACGGACTTCACCAACGCGCTCCGGGCCGGCCTGGCGAAGGGCGAGCGGTCGGTGATCGTCGACCTGCGCGACAACGGGGGCGGCTACGTGACGGCGGCGCGCACCATCGCCAGCCAGTTCATCGCCAGCGGGCCCATCTTCTGGGAAGAGAGCGCCGACGGCACCCAGATATCGACCGATGCCGCGCCTGGCGGCATCGCCACGGACCCCTCCATCCGCGTCGTCGTGCTCGTCAACAAGGGAAGCGCCTCGGCCAGCGAGATCGTCGCGGGCGCCCTGCAGGACACGAAGCGGGGCACGCTGGTCGGCGAGACCACCTATGGCAAGGGCACGATCCAGCAGTGGGTGGACCTGACCGACAACTCGGGCGGGTTCCGCCTGACGATCGCGAAGTGGCTCACGCCGGACAAGCGCTGGATCCACCAGAAGGGCCTCACGCCGGACGTCGTCGTCGCGGCGAACGGCGGGCCGACGGTCCCGACCGGCGACCCGTACATCGACGCGGCGCTCAAGGTGCTCGGCGCGCCGTCGGCGATCGTGGCACGGCCCCGGGCAGCGTGACACCGGCCGAATACCTGCCCTGGGGACCAGTGCGCATCGGAGGTACTGGACGAGCACAGCCCCTTGCCAGAACCCGGGGCGTCCTGTACGGTTTCGCCAACCGAAAGGAGGTGATGTGCAGTGACAGACAGTAGTCCGCGTTGTTGCACCACCTCGCAGGGAGCATCCGCCTGACGGACGCCCCAGCGGGTGGGCAACTCGAAACGCGTTCGAGGGCCGGTTCCGGCAGCGGAGCCGGCCTTCGTGCGTCCGGGGCCCGCCCCGGCGCCGCCACCAGCAGATCCGGGACGAGGAGCAGACAGCCATGGGCGAATCGACCATCGCCCTCAACCGCAGGGCCCGCCACGAGTACTCCATCGAGGACACGTTCGAGGCCGGGCTCGTGCTGACCGGCACGGAGATCAAGTCGATCCGGGCGGGTCACGTGAGCCTCCAGGAGGCCTATGCACGGATCGATCGCGGCGAGGCCTGGCTGGTCGGCGCCCACATCGCCCCGTACGCCGGGGGCAACCGGCTCAACCACGAGGCGAAGCGGTCGCGGAAGCTGCTGCTCCACCGCGACGAGATCGACGAGCTGCTGGGCAAGACGAAGTCAAAGGGCCTGACCATCGTCCCGCTGCGCCTGTTCATCGACGGGCGCGGCCACGCGAAGCTGGAGATCGGGCTGGGACGCGGGAAGCAGCTCCACGACCATCGCCGGGACATCGCCGAGCGGGACGCGAAGCGGGACCTGGCTCGAGCGGTGGCGGATACGGCCCGCGGGCGCTCGTAGGCGGCTCGCGGGGCGTCGCCGGGCGTGGTCGCCACCAACCCGGCGTACAATGCGGTCGCCGGCCCGAGGGTCGGCGCGGACCGGCAGCGAGCCGGGTCGATCGGTGGGGATGCGTGGTCTCGACGGGGCCCCGCAGTCCGGAAACGCGAGC
>DAITNC010000079.1:0-7640 GCA_036834865.1 Candidatus Limnocylindrales bacterium
TCGAGACGCCGAGCCGGTCGCTCGACTGGGTCCTGATCGACGAGGAGCTGCACTCCGTCTTCAACGACGAGGCGCGCGAGATGAGCGCCTTCCTGTACGGGCGGCGGCTCTACGAGCTGATGATCGACTACTGGCCCACGGCGGAGGCCGATCCGGCGGCGACGCCGGCCATGCGCGAGTTCGCCCGCATCTGGACGGACAAGCCGAAGATCGTGTTCTCCAGGACGCTCGAGCGCGTCGAGTGGAACAGCCGGCTGGTCCGCGATGACGCCGCGGAGGAGGTTGCCCAGCTCAAGGCACAGCCCGGGTTCGACATGGATGTAGGTGGCCCCACCCTCGCCTCCACGTTGCTGCGGGCCGGGCTGGTCGACGAGGTCCGCCTCTTCGTCCATCCGGTGATCCTGGGAGCCGGCACGCCGTTCTTCCCGGCGCTCCCCGATCGCATCGGGGTCACGCTTCTCGAGACGCGGACGTTCGGCTCCGGCGTGGTCTACCTCCGGTACGAGGCGGCCAGCGCAGCTTGACGAAGGCCATGACGCTTCGTCATGATACGCTCGTTTTTCCACGGCAGACTTCCGCTGCGGGCGACCCGGCGACGACGCTCGGCTTCAACGTGGGGCTGTCCGAGGGGCGGCGCAGCGGTCTTGGGGTGACGCCGTGAACATCGCCGGTCCGGAGGACGAGGCATCCGACCAGATGCGGCTCGTGCCCGAAGCCGACCACCCGGTTTCGCGTGGCGTCGACCTCGACGACGTCGAGTACCGCGGGCTGCTGGAGGCGGCTCCGGATGCGATGGTGGTCGTGGACCAGGATGGAGAGATCGTCCTGCTCAACGTCCAGGCGGAGAAGCAGTTCGGCTACCGCCGCGACGAGCTCGTCGGCCAACCCGTCACGAACATCATCCCGGTGGGCTTCGCAGAGCGTTTGATCGCCGACGACCTTCGATCCGCGGCCGAGGCGCTGGCGCAGCAGATCGGGACCGGGATCGAGCTCTCGGGGCGGCGCAAGGATGGCAGCGAGTTCCCGATCGAGATCATGCTGAGCCCCCTCGAGAGCGCCGACGGGATCCTCGTCACCGCGGCGATCCGCAACATCAGCGTGCGCAAGGAATCGGAGAAGCACCTGGCGCAGATGGAGGCGCAGTACCGCGGGCTGCTGGAGGCGGCTCCGGATGCGATGGTGGTCGTGGACCAGGATGGAGAGATCGTCCTGCTCAACGTCCAGGCGGAGAAGCAGTTCGGCTACCGCCGCGACGAGCTCGTCGGCCAACCCGTCACGAACATCATCCCGGTGGGCTTCGCAGAGCGTTTGATCGCCGACGACCTTCGATCCGCGGCCGAGGCGCTGGCGCAGCAGATCGGGACCGGGATCGAGCTCTCGGGGCGGCGCAAGGATGGCAGCGAGTTCCCGATCGAGATCATGCTGAGCCCCCTCGAGAGCGCCGACGGGATCCTCGTCACCGCGGCGATCCGCAACATCAGCGTGCGCAAGCTGGCCGAGGGCCAGCTGCTCCAGGCCCAGAAGCTCGAGTCGATCGGACGACTGGCAGGCGGGATCGCCCACGACTTCAACAACATGCTCTTCGTGATCAACGGGCATGCCGAGATGCTCGACCAGGACCTGGTCCCGGAGAGACGGGCAGAGCTCGATCTTGACGAGACGCTTCGAAACGTGCGGGCAATCCGGGAAGCTGGGGAACGAGCGGCGACCCTGACGGAGCAGCTCCTTGCCTTCAGCCGCCAGCAGGTCATCCGCCCGACGGTGCTGGACCTCAACGCTGCCGTCGATGGCCTCGAGCCGATGGTGCGGAAGCTGATCGGCGAGAACATGCGGCTCGTCATCAAGCTGGGCGACGACGCCGGTCACATCCGTGCGGATGCAGGGCAGCTCGACCAGATCCTCGTCAACCTGGTCGTCAACGCCCGCGACGCGATGCCTGACGGCGGAACGGTCACGATCGAGACCGGGAACGAGGTGGTCGAGGAGCGATACGCGGTCGAGCATTTCGACGCACGGCCCGGCCCGTACGTGCTGCTCGTCGTCAGCGACACCGGGGTCGGGATGGATCGCGCAATGCGGGAGCGCATCTTCGAGCCCTTCTTCACGACCAAAGGGCTCGGCAAGGGGACCGGCCTTGGGCTCGCCACTGCATACGGAATCGTCCACCAGGCGGGCGGCCACATCTGGGTCTACTCCGAACCCGGGCTGGGCTCCACGTTCAAGCTCTGGTTTCCGCGGGTCGACGCTCCCGGAACGGCCGAACCGCCGGAGGTCGCGGCAACCCCCGCGGTCGGAACCGGCACGGTCCTCGTCGTCGAGGATGAGCCCGTCGTTCGCGACATGACCGCGCAGATGCTCACCCGGTCCGGCTACCGGGTGATCGCGGTCGCCGATGGCGACGAGGCGATCGCGCGGCTGGCCCGACTCGAAGAGCCGATCGACGTGCTGGTCACCGATGTCGTCATGCCGCACATGTCCGGAATCGAGCTTGCCGAGCTGGTGATGGATCGCTATCCGGACGTCGGAGTCGTGCTGCTTTCCGGGTACACAGCCCAGACACTCAACCTCGAACGGGTGACGAGTCGCGGCGCGACGTTCGTGCCGAAGCCGGTCACGTCAAGCCAGCTGGTTCTCGCGGTCCAGCAGGCGCGGGCGAGGCGGCAGGCCGACCCCAGCGTGACGGAGCCGGCAGTCGGGTCCGGGAGTCATTGACCATGCCGTCAACGGGGCGCGAAGCACCGATCCTCGTCGTCGATGACGACACCGCGACGCGCGAGCTCGTCGCCACGCACCTTCGACGCGAGGGCTTCGACGTCCGCGAGGCGGCGAGCGGCGAAGCCGCGCTCGAGCTCATGGCCGGCCAGAAGATCGGCCTCGTCATCCTCGACATGGGCATGCCCGGGATGTCGGGCTTGGACGTCATCCGCGCGCTCCGGGAGCAACCGAAGACGGCAACCTTGCCGATCATGGTGTTGACCGGCATGGGCGACGAATATCCCCTGGTCACGAGTCTCGGGATTGGTGCCGACGACTACCTCCCGAAGCCGATCCGGCTCGATGAGATCGCGGCCCGAGTCCGCGCACGCCTGCGGAATCAGGACGTCGCCGCGGAGCAGGCCCTGCGCGCCAGCGATGACCTCTACCGCGCACTCGTCGAGCAGTCGGCGGACGGCGTCCTCGTCTCGGACCAGACCGGCCGCTACGTCGAGGCGAACCCGGCCATCTGCCGGATGCTGGGCTACTCACACGATGAGCTCCTGGCGACGTTCACGCCGAGCCTGAGCGCAGACGATGACCCGCTGACCCCCGACGACATGGACGTGCGGCTCGCCGAGACCGTGGCCGGAGCCGGCCTCCTCGTCGAGCGGCGGTACCGGCGCAAGGACGGGACGAGCCTGCCGGCGGAGGTCAGCTTTTCCCAGCTCCCCGACGGCCGTCTCCAGCGCAACATCCGGGACATCACCGAGCGCCTGGCCGCCGAGGTGGCGCTGCGCGAAAGCGAGCGCACCCTTGCCGAGGCCCAGCGGATCGCCCATGTCGGGAGCTGGGACTGGGACCTTGCGTCCGACACGGCGCGCAGATCCGACGAGACCAACCGGATCTTCGGGGTCGAGCGCGGCGGGCTCGCCGGGGCCACCGAGGCATTCCTCGCCGTCGTTCACCCCGAAGACCGCGCTCGCGTGCGGGCGTCCGAGCGAGCGGCGATCAGCCAGGGCGCCCCGCACGACCTCGACTACCGGATCATCCGGCCCGACGGCGAGGTGCGGCTCATCCACGAGGAGGGCGAGGTCATCCGGGACGGGTCCGGCAGTCCCGTACGCATGGTCGGCACCGTCCAGGACATCACCGCGCGACGGGGTGCGGAGGCGGAGCGGGCACGTCTCGTGTCGGCCGTCGAGCAGACCGCCGACGCGATCTGGATGAACGACATGGCCGGAACGATCACCTACGTCAACCCGGCGTTCACACGTGCCTACGGCTACGAGTCCGGCGAGGCCGTCGGTCAGCACGCCGGGATCCTGGACAGCGGCAGCCACGAGCCCGCGTTCTTCGCCGCGATCTGGGACTCGGTACGCGCAGGGCAGACCTGGACGGGAACGATCGTCAACCGGCGCAAGGACGGCACGCCGATCGACGTGGAATCCGTGATCTCGGCGATCCACGATGCCGATGGTCAGTTGACGGGCTACATCCAGGCCGACCGCGACGTGACGCACGAGCGCGAGCTCGAACGCACCCTGGTGCGAAATGCGCGCGAGCGGGACGCGATCGAGACGGCGCTCGCGCGGATCGACCCGGCTGCATCGG
Organism: Candidatus Limnocylindrales bacterium; assembly: GCA_036834865.1. Taxonomy (GTDB): domain Bacteria; phylum Chloroflexota; class Limnocylindria; order Limnocylindrales; family CSP1-4; genus CTSoil-043. Next base: position 4,309 of record DAITNC010000079.1, read on the forward strand.
CCGAAGAGATCGCGGCCGAGGCCTGCGTAGTCATCAACGGGCTCCCGGGGGTCGATTCCACCATGGCGGTCGCGCTTGACCAAGTCGAGGGTGCCGTCCTCGCGGTGGCCGGACAGCTTGCGACTACCTTTGCTCCTGGAACGCGAGCAGTCGCCGCGAGCCGGGCGGCGTATCTGCGGGAGCGGGGCTCCAGCGGCCCGTGGTACGAGAAGTGGCGGCCCGGTCCAGACACTGGAGCGTGGACGGAGGCCATCACGGCAACCGGGCTCCTGGCTACCGCGTACGCGCCCCTGCGGAGCCCGCGCGGCGTTGTCGGCGTTGTCGGCATCGCGAGCCACGACCCGGCGACCGCGCACTCGCTGGTCGAGCACATGCCGGCACTCACCGCGTTCGTCTCGATCCTCGGGGCCTTGCTGGTCCCAAAGCTCGAAGAGCGGCGCCACGAGGCTGAAGGTCGTTCGGTCATCCAGGCGGTCCTCGACACCTCGGCCTTCGCACCGTTCTTCCAGCCGATCGTCGACATCTACACCGGAGCCGTGGTCGGGTACGAGGCGCTCAGCCGCTTCACCGATGGGGTGCCGCCCGATCTCCGGTTCGCCGCGGCGGCCAAGGCCGGACTCGGCATCGAGCTCGAGATGGCCACGCTCCGCGGAGCGATCGCGGCCGCTGCCGTGCTGCCGCCCGATGCACACCTGAGCCTCAACGCCTCGCCGGCGCTCATCACCTCGGGCGCGCTGCGAGCCCTCTTCGCCGGCGTCGCCCGACCGCTCGTCCTCGAGATCACCGAGCACATTGGGATCGACGACTACGCGGCGCTCCGGTCGGAGCTGGCGGTCCTGGGCCCAACGGTTCGCCTCGCGGTCGACGACGCCGGGGCCGGTTACGCCAGCTTCCGCCACATCCTCGAGCTCGCACCCAGTTTCGTGAAGCTCGACATCGGCCTCATCCGCGGGATCAACACCGATCCCGCTCGCCAGGCGCTTCTTGCCGGCATGGCCTACTTCGCCGTGAAGCGCAGGATCCGCCTCGTCGCGGAAGGGATCGAAACCAGCGAGGAGCTCAGGACCCTCCGCTCGCTTGCGATCCCCTACGGACAGGGCTACCTCCTCGGGCGGCCGCAGGATGGCCGAGGATCGGGGCCGTGGCCGAACGTCGTCGCGCTCGGGACGAGGTCCAAGAAGGGTCGCAGCCTCGCGCGCGCCGGCTGACGCCCCACGATCTCCGCCGGGCGTTGACGAGCTTCAGGTGGTCGACGTCGACGAAGACGCGGACCAGGCGCCCGTCGCCTCGCCGAGCGCGGATTCCAGCCGGGCACGCTCGTGCGCCGCATCAATCCGATCCTGGGCTGCCCGGGCCCGGTCGGCCGCGGCCCGGGCGCGGTCGCCGGCGGCCTGGAGGCGCAGCCACTCGAGCTTCTCCGCATCGGGCGCGTCCGAGGCGGCAACGGTGTGCTCCAGCGCCTCGGCGCGGAAGTCCCGCTGCACCGCCATCTCGTCGCGGGCGGCAGCCGTGGCGTCCCGGTCGCCCGCGGCGCGGAGCCGGGCGCGCGCAGTCTCCGCTCGGGCGCCGCGGGTTGCCAGGCGACTGACCCGGGTTGCGTCGCGCGCGACGCGGGCGGCATCGTGCTCCTGGATGCTCACGGCGCTCTCGAGCGGCACGCCGCGGTCGGCCCTCGCATGCTCAAGGTCGGCGACGAGCTGATCGCTGATCGCGTCGGCTTCGTCACGTTCGGACGCGGTCTGGTCGGCGTCGGCCGCGGTCTGGTCGGCGTCGGCCGCTCCCTGGTCGGCGTCGGCCGCGGACCGTTCCGCGCCGATGGCCCGCTGGTGCGCTGCGCGCTCGAGCCATTCCGACGCCGTGCCGTCGGTGCCTTTGATTTGCACGGCATGCCTCCGCGACGCCCGGTCCGTCGTGTCAACGCAGCGGCGGTCGCCGATGGGAGTGTCCACGCGGCGGGGCCCCGCGTCATGACGTTCCGTCATGACGTCCGCGACGGACGTGGACACAGTGATCGTGGATCAGTCCGTGCTCGCCGGCTGGAGGTGCCAGGTTGATTGCTCCCGGTGAACCGACGACGCCGCCGGACCGCGAGTCGCGATTCCGCGCGCTCGTCGAGAGCATCCCCGGGGCCGTGTACCGGCGCGGTGCTGAGTGGCCCTGGCATTTCGAGCTCGTCAGCGACGGCATCGAGGCGATCGCCGGCTATCGAGCGAGCGACCTCGTCCGGCCCGGTGCCCTCCCCGACGCCCTTCTCCCGATGCCCGAAGACCTGCCTGTCGTCACGGACGCGGTCAGGGGCTCCGTGTCGACCGGGCAGCCATATGACATCGAGTACCGCGTCCATCACGCGGACGGGACCACGCTGTGGGTTCATGACCGCGGGCGCCCCGAGTGTGACGCGGGCGGCGGGGTGACCTGGATCGACGGCGTGATCTTCGACGTCACCGAGCGAAAGCGGGCAGAGCGAGTGCTGGTGGAGCAACGGGCCAGGCTCATCGCGCTCATGGACAACATCCCCGACCACATCTACTTCAAGGACGTCGACAGCCGCTTCACCATGATCAGCCGCGCGATGGCCACGTCATTCGGCCTGAGCGATCCCTCGCAGTCTGTCGGAAAGACGGACTTCGACTTCTTCCTGGAAGAACAGGCACGTCCCGCTCTCGAGGATGAACGGGAGATCATGCGATCGGGGAGGCCCGTGGTGAGCCTCGAGGAACGGGAGACATGGCCCGACGGCCGCGAGACCTGGGCTTCGACGACCAAGCTGGTCCGCACCGATGGCGAAGGGAACGTCGTGGGCACGTTCGGGATCTCCCGCGACATCACCGAACGGAAGCGTGCGGACCAGGAGCTTCGGGAGACCAACGCAGCGCTCGAAGAGGCCATGGGCCGGGCGGTCAAGCTCGCCGCGGAAGCCGACACGGCCAACCAGGCCAAGAGCGAGTTCCTGGCCAACATGAGCCACGAGATCCGCACGCCCATGAACGGGGTCATCGGCATGATCGGCCTCCTGCTCGACACGGAGCTCGACGACGAGCAGCGCCACTACGCGGAGACCGTGCGCGCGAGCGGGGAGTCGCTGCTGGCGCTCCTGAACGACATCCTCGACTTCTCCAAGATCGAGGCGGGAAGCGTCGAGCTGGAGATGCTCGACTTCGACATGCGCGCGCTGCTCGACGACTTCGCGGCGATGCCGGCCATGCGCGCCCACGAAAAGGGGCTGGAGTTCATCTGCGCGGTGGCGCCCGACGTGCCGGCCCATCTTTCCGGTGACCCGGGGCGCCTTCGCCAGGTGCTCCTCAACCTGGCCGGCAACGCCCTGAAGTTCA
>DAITNC010000080.1:0-7636 GCA_036834865.1 Candidatus Limnocylindrales bacterium
GCCGTCGCCTCGGACGGCGCGATGCGCACGACGCTCGTGCTGGGGGTTCGCAACGAGCCGGGTACGCTCCTGCGCTGCCTGGCGGTCTTCGCCGCGCACGGGCTGAACCTGTCGAGCCTGGAATCGCGGCCGGCGCACGATCGTCCGTGGGACTACGTCTTCTGGGTCGACCTCGACGCCGACGCCGACGCGCCGTCCACGAGCGCCGCGCTCCGCGAGCTGGGCGCTGTCACGACCCTGGTTCGCGTGCTCGGCTCGTACGTGCAGGGCGCCGGCGGGTAGCCAGGCCGGCGGGCACCCGGGTGCCGGTGTCCCGACCGGCTGCTTCGTGCGGCGGTCGGCCGTGCCGCTCTCTTCGGAGCCCGGCGGGCACCCGGGCGACCGGGGGGCTGGTCGGCACTTGCTCTTGTTCTGGGCCACGAGCGACCCTTCGGGCTGTGAAGCGCCCCTCCGTGGCACGGGTAGGTCGCCAGCAACGGTTCACCCTTGTCGTCCTGATCGCGTTGCTGGTCGCCGGCTGCGCCGGGACCGCTCCGACGCCCATCAACGTGGGAGCGACCTCCACTCCCGCGACGGTGGCGACGGCGTCGACTCCCGCATCGACCGCGACTGCGAAGCCGACACCTGCCGTGACGCGCACCCTGGCGCCCCAGTCTGGCTCGACGCAACCCGGACCGAGCGCGCCAGCGCCGAAGATGATCGCTGGATCAACGGCGACGCGGACCCCGATCGCCGCGCCAGGTCCGTCGGCCCGCCTGCCGGGCGAGCCCGACCCGGCAATGACGCCGGGGACCACGAACCCCGCGGTCACCCAGGCGACGATCGGGAGCACGATCTGCGTCTCCGGCTGGACCACCACGATCCGACCGCCTTCCTCGTACACGACCGCGCTCAAGCGCACCCAGATCGTCGCCTACGGATACACCGACACGAACCTCGCTGACTACGAGGAAGACCACCTCATCTCGCTCGAGATCGGCGGGGCGCCGAAGGACCGTGCCAATCTCTGGCCCGAGCCCTACACGGTCAGCCTTCCCGACGGCACCCCGGTCGGGGCCCGGGTCAAGGACCAGCTCGAGAACAGGCTCCATGCCCTCGTCTGCGCCGGCAGCATGACCCTTGCGAAGGCGCAGGCACTGATCCGGAGTGGCTGGATGGCGGCCTGGCGGACCTACGTTCTCGGCGGCTCGGCCCCACCCTCTGCTCCGATCGCAACCTCGAGCCCCGTGACGACGCCCAGTTCGACCACGGCGACCGGCGGCACGTCGATGTCGGTTGCCATCACGAGCCTCACCTCGCCGATCAAGAGAGGGTCGACCGCCACGGTGGGAGCGAGGACCGCGGCCGGCGCCGCCTGCACGGTCGTCGTGCTCTACAAGTCGGGGCCCTCGGGCGCGTCCGGCCTCGGCCCGAAGAACGCGAGCGCGAGCGGCGCCGTCTCCTGGAGTTGGACAGTGGGTTCCCGGACCACGCCGGGCAGCTGGCCGGTGACCGTGCGCTGCGCGAGCGGCGGCGCGAGCGCGACCGCAACGAAGGCGCTCGTGGTCCAGTAGGCATGCTGGGCCGCAGTCGGGCCGCGGAGACAGGCCGTCGTGGCCCAGCCGGGGTCGGACGCGCCGCTGCCCGGCAGGGTGTTGACCGAGGCGGGAGTCCGCATAGCATCTCTCGCATGCTAAGCGTCAAGATCAGCACCAAGCACCAGATCGCGGTCCCGAGCGAAGCGCGCAGGAAGCTTGGCCTCAAGGCGGGCGATCGCCTGGACGTCGAGGTCGAGGGGGACGTCATCCACCTGCGTCGCCACGTGCCCGCCGGTGACCGCCTCTACGGGATCGGGGCACACCTCGCCGACGGCACGGACCCGGCGGAACGGATCCGGGCGATGCGCGACGCGGACGAGGCTCGCTGGGTGGAGCACCGCGCGGAGATCGACGCCGACATCAGGGCAGCCTCCGCAGCGCGCGACGAGCGCTGATGACAGTCGATGAGCTCTGCGAGCAGCATCATCGCGTCGCGTTCGACGTCAACGTGTTCGTCTACCTTTTCGAGACAACTGGCCCGCTCGCGGAAGCAGCGAGGGCGGTGGTGAACGCGGTCTCCGCCCGCCGTGTCGTGGGCATCGTCTCGACCGTCGCTCTTGCCGAGGTGATCGTGGGCCCCGCCTTGATGGGCGACGACACGATGGGCGAGCGATACGCCACCGCGATCCAGTCGATCGAGAACCTGCACGTCGTGCCGGCGACGGTCGAGATCGCGGCCGAGGCCGGGTTCGTTCGGGCGCGCACCGGCCTCACCCTGCCCGACGCCGTACACATCGCGACGGCCCGAGTTGCCGGAGCCTCCGTCCTGGTCACGAACGACCGGAGGGTCCGCTCGATGCCGAAGCTCGACGTCATCCAGCTGGCCGACCTCGTCGCGTAGCGCTCTCGGCGCTGCGGCCGCCGACTGTCCCCGCGGCCTACCCGCCGATCCGGACGATCCAGCGGCCGCGGGCGCGCCCGGCCAGGATCCCGTCCAGGGCCTCGGGCAGCGTGTCGAGCGTGACCTCGGTCACGCCATCGCCCAGGCCGTTCGGGCGCAGGTCGTCGCCCAGGCGCTGCCAGAGCGCGCGTCGCTCGGCGATCGGGACCTGGGAGGAGTCGATCCCGACCAGCGCAACCGCGCGCAGGATGAACGGGAAGACCGTCGTCGCGAAGCCCGGGCCACCCGCGTTGCCCGAGGCCGCGACCGTCGCGTCGCGCCGGAGCGTGCGCAGGACGTAGGGGAGGGCGGCACCGCCGACGCAGTCCACCGCGCCGGCCCATCGTTCCGACTCGAGGGGACGCCCACTCTCGGCCGTGACCTCGGCCCGGTCGATGACCGCCGCGGCGCCCAGCCCGCGGAGCCGGTCCGCCTCATCCGGCTTCCCGGTCGCCGCCACCACCTCGTAGCCGCGCGCGGCCAGGATCCCGACCGCGGTGGTGCCCAGCCCACCGGACGCGCCCGTGACCAGGACCGGCCCGGTCCCGGGCCGCAGGCCCCGCTCCTCCAGCCGGATCACGGAGAGCGCCGCCGTGAAGCCGGCCGTCCCGAGCGCCATCGCGAGCCGCGGCGTCAGCGTCGGGGGGAGCGGCACGACCCAGCCGGCGGGCGCGCGCGCGTACTCCGCGAACCCGCCGTGGCGGCTCACGCCCAGGTCGTAGCCGTGGGCAAGGACCGCGCTGCCGGCCGGGATGGTCGGGTCGGAGCTGGCCGCGACCTCGCCCGCCAGGTCGATCCCCGGGATCAGCGGGCTGATCCGGGCGACCTTGCCGCCGGCGATCGTGGCGAGGCCGTCCTTGTAGTTGACGCCCGACCACAGGACCCGGATCTCCACCTCGCCCTCGGGCAGGTCCGCCTCCGCGAACTGCCTGACGCCGCGGACGACGGCGGCGCCGTCCTGCTCGGCGACGAAGGCGCGGAACGTGGCGGGGATCGCGGACATCGGCGGCTCCCGGTGGGCATGGCGGGTTCGGTCGCCGCCATGATGGCCGAACGGGACGCGGCGGGTCGCTCGACGGCGACGAGCGTTCACGCCGGGCATGCCACCTGCCGCGGTGCATCACGCCCGGTTGGCACGTCGGTGCCAGGCGAGGTGGGTAGGAGCACGGCGCCCCAATCGGGATCTGGAGCACGCTGTCCCTGCGAAGATCATCGACGGCGCGACGGACGTTGATCCCATATGTCGGGTTTCCATCGGATTGGCCAACGCGGCACCGCACCGCGGCCCGCGATCAGCCGCGCAGGCTCTCCCCCGGCGCCCAGGGGTGCACCGTGACGTCGCGCAGCCCGCGGGCATCGAGCTCCGCCCGCAGCTGGTCCGGCGTCCCGGCGAGGAGCGGGAACGTGCCCCAGTGGATGGGCGCCACGGCGTCCACGCCCAGCAGCTCCACGGCCAGCGCCGCCTCGCGCGGCCCCATCGTGTAGTGGCCGCCGATGGGCAGGAGCGCGAGATTCGGCTTGTAGAGCTCGCCGATGAAGCGCATCTCGGCGGTGACGTTCGTGTCGCCCGCGTGGTAGATCGTATAGCCGTTCTCGAGGCGGACCACGAACCCGGCCGGCTCGCCGAGGTAGAGGGTGGTCTCCGCGCCGGCATTCCAGTCGCCCGCCGAGTGGTCGGCGCCGACCATCGTGACCGCGATCTCGCCGACGCGGAACGTTCCGCCCTTGTTCATCCCGGTCACGGCGTCCGCCCCGCCGGGGAGCCGACGCGCCAGCCAGAGGCTCAGCTCGTGGATCACCGGCCAGACCGGCCGCAGGCGGCTGGCGAGCGCCAGCGCGTCGCCGAAGTGGTCGCTGTGCCCGTGGGTCACCAGCAGCAGATCGCAGGCGCTCACCGCCGAGGCGGGCTTCGGGCTCTTCGGGTTCCCGAACCACGGGTCGAAGAGGATCGTCTTGCCGCCAGGCGTCAGGACCTCGACGCAGGCATGGCCGTACCAGGTGATCGTCGTCGCCGGATCGAGTCCCATCTCATGCCACCTCCGACGCCATCGTAGCCCTGGGCTGGTGCCCGTGCCGCGCCCTGTCGGCGCGTGCGCCAACGCCCCGGCTCCGATTCTTCCGGAATATGCCCAGGGTTCGTGCTATGCAAGGTCGCCGGCGCGGAGGTCGCGCAGGTGGAGCCGGGCCGACCCCCAGTCGTGCTCAGCAGCAGCGCGGCTGGATCCGCCAGGTGCCCGCGGGCGCCGATCGGGACCCGATTCGTCGCGTAACACGAACCGTGTGCATATACGGGAGAAACCCCGAGCCCTGACCCCGCATCGGCCGACAACCCTTCAATCCGTGGTTGACATTGAAGGTCTGGCGCGGCGGCGCCCGCGTTCACACGGCGGCGCCCGCAGCATCGACCCGGACTGCCCGGCGACTACACTCCTCGCGATGCCCGCCCAGCAGATCGCCCGGAACCTGGCCTTCGTGAACTGGACCGTGCTCGCCGGCCTTGCGGTCGGATCGCTCGGAGCGGTCGTCCTGCTGCGCCTGCGGACCGATGCCACGAAGGGCTACCTGGGCTTCACCGGGCTCTGCGCGGCTGCCTTCGGCGGGCTGGCCCTGCTCGCCGACGGCGCGCTCCCGGCGATCACCGCGGCGGGCTCGCCGATCGCGGTGGACCCGGCGTGGGACCTCCTGCGCCGCGCGCTGCTGGCGCTCCTCGCGCTCGGCGCGTTCGCGTACACCATCGCGCTCTTCCGCGGCGCGCGTGCTCCCGCTCTCGGGATCGCCACGCTGGCCGCCGGGATCGGGACGCTGGCCGCCGGGGCGCTCACCTGGGGCGGTGGCGTGATCGGCGCCGTTCCCCTCGCAGTCCAGCTCCTGGCGCTCGCCGGCGCGACCGGCGGCGCGTTTGCCGGGATGATCCTTGGCCACTGGTACCTGGTCACCCCGAAGCTCTCCACCGCGCCCGCGCTCGCGCTCACCCGGGGATTGTTGTGGGTCGTCTCGCTCCAGGTCGCGCTGTTCGTCGTGTGGGTCGGCTTCGGAGCCGGGCAGAACCTGGCGGCGTTCGCGCCACTGACGGGTCCCTGGGCTCTATTCGTGTGGCTGCGCCTCCTGGTCGGCCTGGTCTTCCCGCTGGTCGTGACGTGGGCCGCGGGGCAGACCGTGAAGACCCGCTCGATGGAATCGGCCACCGGGCTCCTCTACATTGACGTCGGGGCGATCGCGGCGGGGACGATCCTTGCTGCCGGCCTCTACTTCGGCGCCGGCCTGCTGGTCTGAGGAGGACGAGCGATGCACATCCGGGTCCGGCTCTTCGCCCGCCAGCGCGAGATGGCCGGCACGCGCGAGGTGGAGCTGGAGCTCGGGGCCGGGGCGACGATCGAGGATGCCTGGAGCGCCCTCATCGATCGGGTTCCGGCGATCGCGTCGGGGCGCAGGTACGTGCGGTTCGCGCGGAACGGCGACTACGCGGCGGCCGACACGCCGCTCGCCGAGGGTGACGAGGTCGCCTGCATCCCGCCGATCAGCGGCGGGGCGGGGGAGCCGGCCGGGGACGCGGCCGACGACGCGGGCCCGGCCGACGACGCGGGCACGGCCGGTGGCGATCCCGTGATCCGCCGCTTCGAGCTGCGTGCTGACCCGTTCCCGGCAGGCCTCGCCCGCGAGCTGGCCGATGCCGTCGCGACGCCGGCCGACGGCGCCGTGGTGACCTTCGAGGGTCGCACGCGGTCCACGCCGGGCAGCCCGGCCCCGGGCGAGGAAGCAGAAGCCGCCCGGCACGCGGGCCGCGCCGTTGAGTCGCTGGAGTACGAGGCGCTGGAGCCGCTGGTCCGGCGAGTCTGGGAGGCGATCGCGGACGACGTTGCCGCCCGCTTCGGGGTCCGCCGGCTGGCGATCGCGCACCGGACCGGGGATGTGCCGCTGGGCGAGGCGAGCGTCATCATCGTGGCCGCCGCGCCGCACCGGGACGCCGCCTTTGCCGCCGCGCGCCACGCGATGGACGAGACGAAGGCGCGCGCGCCGATCTGGAAGGCCGAACGGTTCGCCGACGGGCACGTATGGATCGGTGAGCCGGCACGCACGGATAGCGCGCAGGAGCCGCACGAATGAAGACCGACCCCCTGGCGGCGTCGCTCGACCGGGTGCTCCAGCTCGCCGGCGACATGGCGGGCGCATGGGGAGCCCGCGCGCGTGCCTCCACGACGCTGGCCCGGCAACGGGCGATCCTCCGCCTTCTCGGCGTCTCCGGCCTGGATCGTGCCGAGACGTCGCTCGCGTCGATGGTCGTGGAGCGAGCTCTCGGGACCGATCCCGGCCGCCTGGCCGGCGGCATCGCGCTCCCATTCGCGGTCGCGCTGCTGGAGTACGACGTGACTCCGCAGCAGCTCGCCCTCGACGTCGCGAGCGGTGCGATCGACCTCGCGCTGGAGGCGCAGCTGTTGAACGACCCTGCACGCCGGGCGGCTGCCGAGGCCGAGGTCGGGCGCCTGTTGGCGCGGGCCGTGGAACGGATCGACGCGAATCGCACCGCGCGCCGCGAGACGATCGACGTCCTGGGCGATGCGCCCCGACCGTGGGTCGGCGTCACGCTCGCCGCGCCCAGTCTCGATGTCGCGCCCGCGGAGGCTGCGTCGCTCGTGGCTGCTGGCGCCGACCTCCTTCGCGTTCGCGTCCCGGCGGTACGCGAGCTGGTGCTGCGACTCCACGACCGTGGAATCGAACCGCCCGACTGGCGGCCACATCCGCCCGGTGGACACCAGGTCGACGAGGATCCCGCGGACGTCCCGGCGGGCAGCCAGCGCGCCCTCGCCGCGCTCCGGGCCCGCGTCGACGAGGCGGCCGCCAAGTCCGGGCGCTACGTCCGGCTCTCAAGCGCCACGTCTGCGCTGGCCGCGCCCGAGCAGGCCCTCGTCGCCGCCCTCGAGCGGATCGACGTCGTGGAGGCGGATCCCATCGCCGAGATCGTCGCCGACGGCGTGGACCCGGCCCGCGCGCTCGCCGACAGCGCATTCGCGCATCTGCTCCTTCGCCGCGCCGGCGCCCACGTGCTGGTGGGACCGGGACCCCTGGTCGTCGCCCCGGACCTCGCCCGGGGCATGCCGCCGGACGCCGCGCTGCGTGCGGGCCGGGCCTTCGCGATGCAGGCGCTCGCGATCGCCTTCGCCCTCGGCGACGGGATCCCGGG
>DAITNC010000081.1:0-1978 GCA_036834865.1 Candidatus Limnocylindrales bacterium
CAGGACTGCAAACGCCAACGCTGGCAACCGCCACTGCCGGTGCATCCCAGATCGAGTCATCCGTTTCCTCCTCAGAACCTCCGATTCCGGCCCGGACACTCCCGGGGCCGATCTGCGAACGAGTCCTTGTCTCGGCAGAGACCTCCCTTCTGCCTTGGAGCTGGAATGGCGGCAGCCATGCCCGGGCCGGTCACCCGGTCGCCGGGCCGGCTCTCCCGCCGGTTTCGACCTCGTCCCGCCTCCTCCTCCCTTCCCGCGTCCTCAACGCGGCGGCGTCCGATCACGCCGCCGGATACCCCGCCGGCGCCTATAGGCCCCGTGCGAGCTGGTAGTAGGCCTGGCTCCAGCGCAGCTCCTTCTTGATCTCCGCCACCGACGAGCCGTCCCCGATCGTCACGAGCTCGATGCCGGCCATCTCGGCGAAGTCCTCGAGATGCTCGCGCCGGAGCGCGGTGCTGAAGCTCGTGTGGTGTGGACCGCCCGCCAGCAGCCATGTCTCCGCGGCGACCTTCAGGCTGGGACGGGGCTCCCAGAGAGCGCGGGCGATCGGCAAGCGCGGCAGGTCCGCCGGCGGGCTCACGACATCGACCTCGTTGAGGATCAGGCGGAACCGTTCGCCCATGTCGAGCAGACCGACGGCGACCGCAGGCCCCGGACTCGCCGTGAAGACGAGGCGGACAGGATCGGCCTTCCCCCCGATCGACAGGGGGTGGATCTCGCATGACGGGGTCTCGGCCGAGATCGAAGGACAGACCTCGAGCATGTGGGCACCCAGGACCTGCGGCCGGTCCGGCACCAGGTGGTACGTGTAGTCCTCCATGAACGAGGTCCCGCCCGGCAGGCCCGTGGCCATGACCTTCATCGCGCGGACCAGGAGAGCCGTCTTCCAGTCCCCCTCGGCGCCAAAGCCGTACCCGTCGGCCATCAGCCGCTGGACCGCGATGCCAGGCAACTGCGCCAGTTCGCCGAGATCCTCGAAGGTGTCGGTGAACGCCCTGAAGCCGCCTGCCTCCAGGAATGCGCGGAGGCCAACCTCGATCCGGGCCGCCTCGGACAGGGCGGCGCGTTGCTTACCCCCTGCTCTCAGGGCCGGCGCGAGCGTGTAGCGGGACTCGTATTCCTCGACCACCCGATCCACGGCGTCGTCGGGCGCCGCCCGGACCGAGCTGACGAGATCGCTCAGGCCGTATCCATCCACCTGGACGCCCAGCCGGATCTGCGCCTCGACTTTGTCGCCCTCGGTGACGGCGACCTGGCGCATGTTGTCTCCGAAGCGGGCGAGCCGGAGCCGGTGGACCTCTTGCCAGCCGCAGGCGGCCCGGGACCAGGTGCCGATGCGGTCAAGGACCTCAGGATCCTGCCAGTGGCCGACGACCGTGGCTCGGCTATGCCGGAGCCGCGTCTCGAGATACCCGAATTCGCGGTCGCCATGCGCTGACTGGTTGAGGTTCATGAAGTCCATGTCGATCTCCCCCCAGGGGAGACCGCGGTTGAACTGGGTGTGGAGATGGAGAAGGGGCTTCTGCAGCGCCTGGAGACCGGCGATCCACATCCTGGCCGGCGAGAACGTGTGCATCCACGCGATGACGCCGACGCAATTCGGTGAGGTCGTTGCGGCCAGGCAGAGCGCCAGGATCGACTCGGAGTTGGTGACCACGGGCTTCGAGACAACCCGGACGGGGATCGCCGCGGATGCGTCGAGCGCCCCGGCGATCTGCCGGGAATGGTCCTCCACGAGCTGCAGCACGTCCGCGCCGTACAGGTGCTGGCTGCCAGTTACGAACCAGACCTCGCGGTCAGCGAGCGCCTTCATCAGTTCTCCTGGTCGGAAGTGGGCCGCGGCTCCGATCCGCTGTCCTGGCGTCCTCTCCGTGGCCGTCCGTGCCGGACGAGGCCGCCGAGCAACGCCAGGATTGCCTGCACTCGAGTGTATGCACTCGAGTGCACTCCCGTCAAGGATTCGCGCGGCCGATGACCG
>DAITNC010000081.1:2078-7604 GCA_036834865.1 Candidatus Limnocylindrales bacterium
CCGATGACCGGTTCCGCGCGGCCGAGGTCGACGAGTCGTGGCTCCACTCGTCATCGACGGTCATCGTCTCCTCGGCGGCGAGATACTCGTCTGGGCTGTGCGAGACGCGAAACGGACCCGGCCGCCCGGTGTGGGGGCGACGCGGGTCCGTGTTCGGTGCCAGTGACCGGGAGGAGGTCGGTCGGCCGGCGGAGGTGGAGGCTCGGAGGAGGTGTCCGATCTCCGTGATGCGTAGTTGACCACCGGAGCCTGAAGAGATCCTGAAGTTTCGGGCGGAACCTCGGCGCCGCCTGGCGGCCTTCCCCGGCTCGAATCCCCTGGAACGTCGGCTACACGATCCGCCCTGGCTGCTATCGTGAGCGACGTGGAGCGCATGGAGGAGCCCGGCACCCCACGCGCGGACGGGCGCGCCGTCCGGCTCCGCAGCCGCACGCTCCGCGCGCGCTGGCTGGGCCGGATCGGGTATCGCGATGCCTGGGCCCTGCAGCGTGCCCTGGCCGCTGCCCGCGCCGACGGGACGCTCGACGAGGACCAGCTCCTCCTGATGGAGCACGACGCCGTCCTGACGCTCGGGCGCAACGCCGATGTCGGGCACGTGATCGCCCCGGAGCCGCTGCTCGCCGCGCGCGGCATCGAGCTGATCCGCGTGGAGCGTGGCGGGGAGGTCACGTACCACGGCCCGGGCCAGCTCGTGGCCTACCCGATCGTCCGGCTCGCGCCAGCCGGTCCCGGGCGCGCCGCGCCCGGCCAGGGCTCACCCGCGGAGGTCGACGGTTCACCCGCGGAGGTCGACCGGTCGCTCGGGGTCCGGCCGTTCGTGGAGGCACTGGAAGGCGCCCTCGCGGACGTGTGCGCAGCCTTCGGGATACGCGCCGGCCCTCGCGCCGGCCACCCGGGCTGCTGGGTGGGTGCTTCGGGGCCGCTGCCCCGCAAGATCGGGGCGCTCGGGATCCGGGTTGCCCGAGGGGTCGCCTTTCACGGGATCGCGCTGAACGTCACGACCGATCTGGCCGACTTCGACTTGATCGACCCATGCGGGATGCCAGGCCTCCGCTCGACCTCGCTCTGGCACGAGCGCGCCCGCGCCGCCTTCCCGGACAGCCGCGCCGACGCAGAGCCGACCACCGCGAGCGTCGCCGAGGCGGCCGCGTTCTTCGCCCCCGCGCTCGCCCGGCGCCTTGGCCTGGAGCCTGCCGGCGTTTTGCCGCCTGGCGCCGACGCGGCCGGGGAGCGCCGCGCGCTCGAGGTGCTGGTCGAACGGCTCGGCGCGGCGCCCGGCCTCGACGCCGCGTCTGGCGACCGGGCGCGCGGGCCGATCCCGACCCCCGCAGGTGCCCGCTGATGGCCCCGGGGCTGTTCGAGCTGCGCCGCGACGCGATCACCGGCTGGTGGGTCGCGACCGTGGTTGACCGGGCCTTCCAGCGCGACCGCTTCACGCTGGCCGCGGAGCCTATCGACGACGACGGGGACTGCCAGAACTGCCGGCTCCCCGCGGGGGACGGCGTCCGCCTCCGCGTGCTCAAGGACTTCGCGTTCCGCACGGTCGGAACGGAGGCCGATGCGCGGGAGCAGGAGAAGAGCGTGACCCAGATCGCGCTCAGCCAGGCGCGTGCCGCGGGCAGCTGGCGGACGATCGTGGCACCGCCCGGCGAGCATCGGCCCCTGCACTCGGTGGGGACGGAGCTCATCGCTGCGCTGCTCGCGGGGGCGCGTGGCGCCATCGTCGACGCAGGCCGCGCAGGCCAGACGGAGTATGTCCAGGTGCTCCAGAACTGGGGCCGCCAGGCCGGCGCCCGCACCAACCATCTCTGCCTGGACCTGTACGACCTGCCCCAGATTCCGCACGAGGTCGCGGAGGAGATCGGCGGAGCGGCGCGCTTCATGATCCGCGAGAGCGAGTGCCCGTACTGCCGGGCGGTCCGCGTGGAGCGCGAGCGCGGGACCCGTTTCGTCTGGCAGGACGACCACTCCGTCGCGTTCGCGCCGTTCGCGTCACGTTCACCGTTCGAGGTCTGGATCGTGCCGCGCCGCCACGAAGCGGACTTCGGGCATGCCACGGACGACGACCTGGCCTCAGCCGCCGAGGGCCTCCGGCACGTGCTGGGGCGCCTCGCCCAGCTCGACGGACCGCCGTACAACCTGGTCCTTCACACGGCACCGCTCGGTGGGCAGGTGGACGCCACGTATCACTGGCACTGGGAGATTCACCCACGCCTGCGCGAGATCGCCGGGCTCGAGCTCGGGACAGGGCTGCCGGTCAACCCGGTGAGCCCCGAGGAGGCGGTCGACCAGCTCCTCAACCGCCTCTCCCCCGAGACGGCGGATGGGCCCGACCAGCCGCCGGGGGCGCGCCGATGAGCGGCCGTCGCCCGCGCCTCCCTGCGCGCACCGCGCGTCACATCGTCGCCGTCTTCGTCGTCAACGGTTCGGTGCGCGGGGAGGTCCCGCGCGATTCTGTCTTCGGGCTGGAGCATTCGTGGTCGTTGACGTCGCGCGCCGCTGGGGGCTCTGGCCGATGACCCTGCCCGGCGACGCACGGCGCCCGTCGGACCTGCCCGATGGGCCGGCGGCGGATGAGGCGATCGCGTCCTCCGAGGATGCTGCCACCGCGTTGCCGGCCGATCCGATCGCGGCGCGGGCGTTCGTGGAAGTGCTCTTCGCGCGCCACCACGGCGAGATCTTCGCGTATCTGGTCCGGATGCTCAGGGATCCCGAGCTTGCCGCCGACCTTGCCCAGGACTCGTTCATCCGTGCCTATCGCGCGCACGCCAGCCTGGAAGACCCGACAAAGGCCCGCGCCTGGCTGTACCAGATCGCCAACCGCGTCGCGCTCGACGAGATCCGTCGCCGGAGGATCGTTCGCTTCATCCCGTGGACGGGAGAGTCCCGCGGCGCGGCGCCATCGGCCGAGCGGCTGGCAATGGACACCAGGCTCTCCGGAGAGCTCGAGCGAGCGCTCGCCCGGATCCCGGAGCGACAACGGTCCGCGCTGCTCCTCGCCGAGGTTCACGACCTGAGCGGCGTGGAGCTGGCCGCGTCGCTGGGCACGTCGCACATCGCGGCTCGCGCGCTCCTCACCCGCGCCCGCGAGAGCCTGCGCCGCGCCCTCGCCGAGGAGCGAGTCCTCGTCGCCGAGGCCGAGGCTGCCGGACGGCAGCTGGATCGGCCCGCGCCGCACGGCAGCCGACCGAACGGGCGCGGATGAGCGGCCTGCAGCGCGCGACGCGCCACCCCGACCGCCTCGGCGATCCGCACGCGAGGGCGAAGGCTCTCGCCTCCGATCGGCTCGTGGCCGCCCTCTCCGCGGAGGACGCCGCGTGGCTCGCGGATCACCTGGAAGGGTGCGGCTCGTGCCGCCGGGTGGCGGACTCGTTTGCGGCGGACCACGTCAGGATCCTTGCGCTGCGCGACGAGCTGCCGGTGCCGCCCCGTGACCTCGGCGCGCGGCTCTCCCGGGCGCTCGACGTGGAGGTTCGGCGGGCCGTCCGTGAGGACGCCCGTCGGGGTCGACGATCTCCGTCGGGGTCGGTGCCGTTCGCGCTCAGCGCGATCGCGGTCGCGGCCGTCCTCGCGATCGTCTTCCTCCCGCTCGCGCTGGCGGGGTTCGGGATCGGGAACGCGCCGGTCGCGCCCGTACCCGGCGGCAGCGGCGGCCCGGCCGCGACGCCGATGGCGGTGGCGTCGCAACCGGTGACGTGGGTGCAGCGTCAGACCGATGGGAGCTACGTCCTCACCACGGCCTCGGTCGACGAGGTCTGCCCGGGACTGGATGCCTCGGCCTGCGGCACGCTCGACGGCGCGGCGCGGCAGGTCGTGGCGCTCAGCGTCGAGCCGTCGGCTGTCGTGCTCCAGCACAACGGGACCTCCGCGGTGCTCGTGAGCCGCGACGCGCTCTATTCGTTCACCGTCCCGCGCGATGCCGGCGTCACACCGACACCCCCTTCTTCGTCCCCAATTCCGAAACCCAGGGTGCTTTCTCCGACGCCGGCGGTGACGGGAGTGGGGGCTACTCCTCCAGCAGCCACTCCCGTCCCGACCGGTTCCCCCCGGCCGCGCTCCACCCCGACCCGGCAACCCGCCACCGCTCGACCCGCGGTGTCCGCCTCGCCCGCGCCTGACGCTTCGGTCGCCGCCACGTCGCCGATCCCGACCGCGACGTCATCAGGCGCACCAGCCGCGACGGCGCTCGCCTCGGAGGCGCCGACGCCGGCGACCTCGATCGTGAGCATCCCGCCCGCGAGCCCGGCCCCGTCGGCGGCGGTGACCACCCCGGTGATCGAGAACGTCACGTTCGTAGGGGCGTCGCCGGCCTACTCGCCGGACGGACAGTGGGTCGCCTTCTCGGCACGACCCTCGGACGGTGCCCTGGGCCCGGACATCTACGCCTGGCACGTCGGCGACCGGACGGCACGCCCGCTCACGACCGACCACGCGTCGGTGTTCTCTGCCTGGACCGGCGACCAGATCCTGGGGAGCGCCGTGCTGCCGGCCGGGAGCCCGCCCTCGCAGGGTTCGCCGGTCACGATCGCGCCACCTGCGTCCCCGACACCCGACGCCTCGGCGTTCGGGTCTTCGTCGCCCGATTCGCAGGTTCCCGTCTCCCCGTCGGCAGGCGCTCCGGCGCCCGCTTCCGCAGCGCCCGAGCACGCCTCGCCGGCTGCCTCGGCGTCCACGGGTCCAGCGGCTCACAGCGGGAGCGCGACCGCGAGCGCGACCCTCGATGCCGCGCAGGGCGCGACGCCGTCGCCCGCGGACGCGTCCATGCCTCCGAGCGTCCCGGTCGGGTCGTTCCTCGTCGACCCCTCGACGGGCGCGCAGGCGCCGATCGTCCGCCCTGGGATCTGGCGCCCGGTCGTGGACCCGACGAACCGGAGCGTCGTCTTCTGGGCGGGCGACCAGGTGCTCGATCCCGCCACGGACACGCTGACCCCGACGAATGGCCGGCTGGTGGTGGCCGACTGGCAGGCGCTCATGGGTCCCGGCGAGGTCACCGCCACGCCGCTCCCCGGATCCGCCGGGCTGGCGGGCGTCGCCACCTGGGAGGTGCGCTGGGATCCGTCGGGCCGCCACCTGGCCGTCTGGATCGCCGACGCCGCGGACCCGTCGGTCGGGCAGCTCAATCTCTTCGCGGTGAACGCGGACGGGAGCGTGGGCGACACGCTGCTCGCTGACATCGCGGCACTTCCCGGGCTCGCGCTGGCCAGCGACAGGCTGGCCTGGGCCAGCCCGCCCGGCCAGAACGGGCAGGGGAGCACGCTGAGCGTCTACGTCTGGTCGGAGGGTGGTTCCGGCAGCCTCAGCGGCGCCCCCGACCCGGGGCCGGACCCGCTCGTCGTCGCGCGCTGACCGTCGCGCTGGCGCCACGCGCCCGCGCCGGTTGACCGCTTCCTCGGCTCGCTGGCGCGGTATCCTTGTTGCGACCCTTTAAGGACCGGTCCGGAGAGACCGGGAAGGAGGACGCACGTGTCACCTCGCGGGCGCGCCTGATGGACGGGCGCCAGATCATGACTGCGGACGAGATCCGCC
>DAITNC010000082.1:0-7339 GCA_036834865.1 Candidatus Limnocylindrales bacterium
CGGGCCTGACGCCTGACCGCCCTTCCTGGCCCTCGCGTTCGGCCGGTGCCCGGACGCGGTCGGAGGCTCGTGGACATCCCAGTGACCCCCCTCGGTCGAGGCTCCCTCCGAGCGTGGCGGGGGAGCCGGTGTGTTCATGCACACCTCGCGGTTGGAGGCGCGCACCGTGAAGTCGAGGACGCCGTCGAGCGTCTCGACCGGGATCCCTGGGCCGTTGTCCGCAACTTCGAGCCCGTCCGCGTCGACCGTGACGTTGACGACCGGCGCGACGGCTGCGTCCTCACACGCGTCGAGGGCGTTGTCGACGAGCTCCTTGAGCGCGACAAGCGGCCGCTGATCCTCGCGGTGGCTGGTCTGGGCGATCAGCTCCGTGCGCGAGCAGAAGTAGAGCAGACGGCTGGAGCGGAAGGTGGTGCGCCCGAGCGTCGGGGCCGTATGGCGCTCATGCCACGTACCACGCCAGGCTCTCGTCAACGAACAGCGGGCGGGTTTCCAAGGCCCCTTGGGGGTACCGCGCCCGAAGGCGACTCCGTCGCGGATCGCCCCTCTGCTACCATCCCGGCGTGCCGTTCGACATCAACGGGATCCGCATCCCGACCATCCTTCGCGAGAACGAGGCGACCCGCTGCCGCGGGTGCGGTGGCGTGATCGACGGCGCGCCGTTCCGTGTCAACGTCATGGACATCACGGCCGTGGAGATCCCTCCGGCCTGGTCCGGCCGGACCTCGATCAACCCCGGTCCCTTCCAGTTCCACGCGGACCCGGCCTGCACGCGTCGCTGGATGCGCGAACGCGGCAACCTGTTCTGCCGCAAGTCCGCGATCCGCGAGCTGATGCGACCCATCGCGGTCCCCGGCGAGCTGCCGCGCTGGGGCCTCTGCGACGGGCTGCATACTGACGACCACGAGCTCGTCCCCGCCTGATCGGCCCGCCCGGGCCACCTGGGAGGCCTCCACCGCATGAGCGTCCTCATCACCGGCGTCACCTCGCTGATTGCCCTCGTCTTCGCGATCGGGCTGGTGGACCAGTGGCGGGTCCGGCGGCAGGCCTTCCAGCTCTGCTGGGCGGTCGGGATGCTCTTCTTCGGGATCGCCAGCGGCTGCGAGGCGGTGGCCGCCGCGAGCAGCTGGAACGAGCTGCTCTACCGGACGTGGTACCTCACGGGCGCGGTCTGGACGGCCGGCTGGCTGGGGCTCGGGACGGCTTTCCTGCTGGGACGGACGCGCTTCGGCTACGCCTTCGCGTTCTGCCTCTTCCTGGCCGGGCTGTTCACGTTCCTGACCCAGCAGCGCTACAACTACGAGGGCGCCGGGAGCTCGCCGATCCTCTACTTCATCGCCGCCGGCGCGCTGGCGCTCGCGGTGGCCGTGGCGACGTACTTCTCCGACAACCGCTGGCCCCGGATCGCCGCGCTCGCGGTGGTCGGCGCGAGCCTCCTCTCCATCGGCCTGATGCTGACGACGACCCTGGCGGCGCCGGGCTGGAAAGTGGATCCCGTCACCAACTCGCCGGTCGCCGACCTCTTCCCCGGCACGCTCAGGCTCCTCACGCCGTTCCTCAACATCACGGGCGGCATGTCCCTCGCGTTCGGCGCGGTCTTCTCGGCCTACGTCTTCATGCCGAAGCGGCGCATCCTGGACTACTCGCTGGACCCGACCCAGCCCGGCGACCAGTTCCTGTTCAACCTGGCCATCTCGCCGGTCGCGATCATCGTCAACTTCATCGCGTCGCTGCCCGGCGCGGTCCGGGCGCTCCTCGCGGGACGCTTGCACAGCCGCGTACCGGCGACCATCCTCATCGCGATAGGGGCGTTCATGGCCTCGTCTGGGGACGTGCTGGAGCGTTTCGGAGTCACCTGGTTCTTCTACCTGGGCAAGCTCCTGGCGGTCATCTTCCTGTTCGTGGGCTTCCTCGTGAGCGTCGAGGCGTTCAGCGAGGTCCGGGTCCCGTTCACCCGGGTCGTCCTGCTGCGGCGGCACACCGAGCCGGCCCAGGCCGGGGAACCGCACCAGGGCACCTGACGGCGGCGACGCCCGCCACCCTTCGCCGAGCGACCCTTCCTCGCGGGCGGCTCGGCGCCACGGGTGACCTCGACGGGCCGCCCGCCGGGCCCTCGTATACTGGTCGTGCCCGGCTCCACGAGGCGATCTCGCCCGGGAAAGCAACCGCTCCATCTCGATCTGTCCGAGGTCCCATGCGCGTCCGTAAGGCCGTCTTCCCAGCCGCCGGCTGGGGTACCCGCTTCCTGCCTGCCACCAAGGCCCAGCCGAAGGAGATGCTCCCGCTCGTCGACAAGCCCGTCATCCAGTACGCGGTCGAAGAGGCGGTGGCGGCGGGCATCGAGCAGGTGATCATCGTCACCTCCAGCCAGAAGCGGGCGATCGAGGATCACTTCGACACCAGCTTCGAGCTGGAGAGGCTGCTGGAGGAGCGCGGCGACATCGAGCACCTCCGCCAGATCCGCCACATCAGCGACCTCGCCCAGATCGCGTACGTGCGACAGAAGGAGCAGCTGGGGTTGGGCCACGCCGTCCTCATGGCCAAGGAGCTGGTCGGCCACGAGCCGTTTGCGGTGATCCTCTCCGACGACGTCGTCGTCGGAGAGCGGCCGTGCATCGGGCAGCTGGTCCATGCTTACGCGCAGACGCATTCGTCCGTGGTGGCCGTGATGGAGGTCCCCCCTGACGAGACGTCCCGCTACGGGGTGATCGGCGGGCAACGCGTCGACGACGGTGACGGTCGCCTGTGGAGGATCGACCGGGTGGTGGAGAAGCCCGCGCCCGGCACGGCGCCATCGAACCTCGCCATCGTCGGCCGCTACGTGCTGACGCCGAAGATCTTCGACAAGCTGGAGCAGACGACGCACGGCGCCGGAGGCGAGATCCAGCTCACGGACGCGATCCAGGCGCTCATGGAAGAGCAGGCGGTCTACGGCTACGAGTTCGATGGGACTCGCTACGATGCCGGGACGACCATGGGCTGGCTGAAGGCCTCCGTCGAGCTCGCGCTTGCCCGGCCGGACCTGGGCACGGAGTTCGGCGCCTACCTGCGGGGCCTGGACTTCTAGGCCTCGGACCCGCGAGCGGACGAGCTCCGCGGCGGACGAAGGGAGACGGATCGTGGCGGCTCTTGGCGACGTGCTCGGCGGGCGGTATCGCCTCGTCGAGCTGTTGGGCCAGGGCGGCATGGCCACCATCTACCGCGCCACCGACAGCCAGCTTGGCCGGGACGTCGCGGTCAAGGTGCTCCACCGCGAGTACGGCCGCGACCCGGACTTCGTGGCCCGGTTCCGCCAGGAGGCCCAGGCCGCGGCCTCGCTGAGCCACCCCGGCATCGTCGGGGTCTACGACTTCGGCGCGGACGATGCGGGCCCGTACCTGGTCATGGAGCTGGTCGACGGCGAGGACCTGGCCTCGCTCCTGCGTCGCAACGGGCCGCTCCCACCGCGCCAGGCCGCGCGCCTGGTGGCCGAGGTGGCGCGCGCGCTTGACGCGGCACACGATCGCGGGATCGTCCATCGCGACGTGAAGCCCGGGAACATCATGTTGACGGTCGGCGGGCGCGTGAAGGTCGCCGACTTCGGGATCGCGCGCGCCTGGGCGGACGCCGGCCTGACGCTGCCCGGGACCACGCTGGGTTCCGTCCACTACTTCAGCCCCGAGCAGGCGCTTGGCGAGCCCGCGACGGCCGCCTCCGACGTCTACAGCCTAGGGATCGTCCTCTACGAGCTGCTGACCGGCCGCCGCCCGTGGGAAGGCGACTCCGCCGCCGCGGTCGCGATGGCGAGGATCTCCGCGCCGCCACCGCGCGTCTCGGAGGTCCGGCCCACGGTTCCGCCGGCCCTCGAGGTGATCGACCGAAAGGCGCTGGCTCCCGACGCGGCTGGTCGCTTCGCGAGCGCCGGCGCGATGGCGGCCGCCCTGGAGGCGTTTCTCGAGGAGGGCCGGATCGCGGGAGCACGTCCCGCGGCAGCGGGCTCGGTCGCCGCCGCGGGTGCCGCGCTGGCCGCGGGTGCGGCGCTCGCCGCGGGCGGTGCCGCCCGCGGCGCAGGTCCGGCGGTCCCGGCACCGGCGTCGCGCCCCGCGGCGGCCGGCCCGATCGCTCGCGGGGGCATGCCGGCCACCGGCACCGCCTCGATGCCCGCAACTCGCATGCCGCCACCGGACGACTCGGCGGCGTACGGGAGCGCCTGGGCCGGCGGCAGCGAGCCGCCTGGAGGCGGCGCCGCGTCGCCAGCCGGTGGCGGACCGGATGGCGGCACGAGCCCGTGGGTCTGGGTCGCCGGCGTGCTCGGGCTCGCAATCCTCGCCCTCGCGGGGTTCGTCCTCTTTCGGCTCGCCGCGGCCGGCTCCGGCCCCGCGGCCACGGCCGGGCCCGGCAACGTGACCCTCCCATCGTTCCTCGGCCGGGCGTACCTGGATGCGAACACGGCCGCGACCCAGCTCGGCGTCACGCTCGCGCCCACGTTCGTGAAGCGCAACGACGCCGCGGACGGCACCGTCGTCGGGCAGGATCCGCCCGCCGGGACCAGCGTCGCCGAGGGGTCCACCGTCAAGGTGGACATCGTGAGCGGCAAGGACCTGGTTGCGGTCCCGTCCATCGTGGGGCTGGCCGAGGGGGATGCGATCCGGGCTCTGACCGATGCGAAGCTCCGGCTGGGGACCCGGACCGTGGATTTCGACCCGACGATCCCCGCCGGCTCGATCATCGGCCAGGGGTTGCCCGCCGGCCTCTCGGTGCCTACCGATACGCCGGTGGACTACGTGGTCTCGGAGGGTCCTCAGCCGACCCCCAGTCCCTCTCCGTCCCCCTCTCCGTTGCCCACCCCGACGCCATCACCGTCGCCCGCGCCGAGCGTCGGGCCTTCGTTCGCGCCATCGCCGGAGCCCTCCCAGGCCGTCGTGACCGTGGGAATGTACGTGGGCCTGACCGTCGCGCAGGCCAAGGCCCAGGCCACCAGCGAGGGCCTCGTGATCGTGTGGCAGGGGGGCGGCACGCCCGCGGAGTCGGACGTCGTCGTCGCGTCGAACCCTCCGCCGGGCGCGATCGTTGCACCCGGGTCCGCGATCCTGCTCAACACCACGCCGCCGACCCCCAGCCCGTCGCCCTGACGGCGACCCGGACCTCCTCGGCCGGTCGCGGTTTCGAACGGACGTTCAGGCCTCGGGCTTGCTCCAGAGCGTTCCCGGTGCCGGGAACGGTGGGCCTGCCGGGTCGATCACCGGGACCTGCACCCCGGTCTCCGACCGTCCGGGAGCGATCGCGATCGGGCGCCAGCAGCCGCGAAGCTCGTCGCCCCGCAGCGCCGTCCGCCGCGAATCGAGGCCGCAGGTGCCGCCAAAGGGACCCGCGATGGCCCGGCGGTAGTGGGCGCAGGTCCCGCAGCTGGTGCTGGAGCGCCGGCAGACCCAGCACCGTGCCGCCTCGGGCTGCGGCGTTCGGCAGTGCGGGCAGCGCCAGTTCGCCATGCACGGATGGTAGCTGCGCCCGGGCGGCGGCGCTAGGGGTGATCGCGACCTAGGGGATGATCGTGATGACGACGCGCCCGGACGCGTCGCCGTACTCCGGCGTGGTCAGGAATGCAGTGCCCGGCCCGCTGCCGGGCGTGGCGCCGGCGGGGATCGAGGTCTGGAACAGGGCGACCCCGGATGCGTCGGTCGTCGCCTGGCCGGTGATCGGCGGAACGCCGGGGATCGCCAGGGTGAACGTGATATCGCGCCCCGCGAGGCCCTTGCCGTCGGGGTCAGTCGCGACGGCCCGCAGCTGCAGATTGCGCGGGAGGTTCGCCGCGCTGATCCGGTAGCTCGACGCATTGAGCGTGACCTTGAGCTGGCCCGTCCCCCGCAGGACCGAGAGGGTGGCCGTGGTGACATTGCCGGCCGGGTCCGTGGCCGTCACCGTGATCGCGTTCGTCCCGTCGGCGAGCTCGAGGACGAGCTGGAAGATCCCGGTGGGATCCGCCGCGCCGACGACCGTGCGCCCGTTCGCCGCGTTGCGGGCGGAGACCGTGGAGTGGCCCTGCGTCGTGCCCGCGATCGTGACGGTCGTGGCGTTGATCACGGCCTGGTCGGCCGGAGACGAGAACGTGATCTTGGGTTTCGAGGTGTCCAGGACGTACGTCACGAGCGGCGACGCTTCACTCTCGCCCCCCGGGCCTGCGACGGTCGCCGAGAAATCGTTGCGCCCCGGCTGGAGCGCCACGTCCGGGATCGAGAAGTTCGGCGTGGCGCCCACCGGGATCTCTGCGATCCTGACCGCGGCCTTCTTCGGGAGCGTCACGTACAGGCGGATCGTGAAGCCGGGACCCTGTCCGATGATGCTCGCCGGGACGCTGCCGGTCACCGTTACCAGGGCATGGTTCGTGGCGGTCTGCGCCGGCGTGTCGAGGACGGGCGCGGCAGGGACCACGACGACCGTCGGGATCGGCGAGGGCGAGGGGATCACGGCGCCGGCGATCCCGGAGACCGCCCCGCCCACGGTCGACACGATCCGGGGCAGGGCACCGGCCACGGTGAGCAGGACGACCGCGCCGAGGGCGACGATGGAGAGGGCGAGCGCGGCCTTCGCAGCCGTGGGCAGGCCGTGCGGTTCCTCCGCGACGCCCGGCCGCGGCATGCGCGGGAGGGTCGGCGAACGCCGGGGGATCGGGGCCGGCCGGGGCCTGCCGGAGGAGGGCGGTCTGGGTCGGACCTGGCTCGGCCGTCCGCGGCGGGACATCATCGCGTGGCATTGTCGCACGCCGCCGCGATGTTCCGGTGCGTGACCGTCCGGTGTACGCTGGAGCGGAATGTGCACGTTCGGGTGCGTGCGGTCCGGTGAGGGAGGGCATGGACGAAGGCGACGCGCGGCGCGTCCCGCGGGAAGCAGCTGCCAGGCCGTCGATGGGGCTGGGTCCCGTTACGCGTCCCGCCACGTCGCCGCGGGATGGCCTCGCCGGGCGGCGTCCACCCCTCTCGATTGCCCCTGGGTATGCGAATGCGCGGCGCCCGGTACCGGTCGGGCCGGCCGCGATGCCGACCGACATGCGCGGTCAGGGCAGGACGGCGTGGGCGCCGCTGCCCCAGGCGGGCGTGCGCCCCGGCCACCGCGTGCCGCGCACCGGCTTCGGCCTCCCCAGCATTCGGCGCAACGTCTGCCCGCACTTCTACATGACCGGCATCCGCGGCTCGGTCCCCGTCCAGGCTCCGCACCTGCTCAAGGCCCTGGTCCGCCAGGAGCAGACCATCTCGCGATGCCAGCTGCGCGGCGGCGTCCACATGGAGCAGGGGTACGTGAACGACGTCTGCCTGGGTTCACGCTTCAACCAGTGCGTCTTCTACGAGGACGACCTGGACTAGTG
>DAITNC010000083.1:0-4009 GCA_036834865.1 Candidatus Limnocylindrales bacterium
GCGGGCGACTGTTAATCGCTTGGTCGTAGGTTCGAATCCTACCGCCGGAGCCACTTCGATCACCGCCTCGATGGGCAGCCCTCGTCGAGCTGTGGTCGGCGGAACGAGCCCCGCTGGGCCCTCCCGTCAGATGCGCCTGAGGTCGATGCGAACCGGCGCGTTTGACGGGCCCGCGGCGCGATGCACGATCGTCCAGCGGATTGGACCGGTGAAGCAGTGGCGGAGTGCCCGACAGAGCGCCCCGGAAAGATCCCACGTGCGGCCTGCAACGTACGGCCCGCGATCGATCACGGGCGCGATCACCGTCCGACCGCCGTAGCTGAACGCGACGAGCGTGCCGCACGGGAGCGACCGGTGGGCGACGCCAACGACCGTGCGCGTGTAGAGGACCCCGCACGCCGTCAGCTTCGGCCAGGCCGCCGACCCGGCCTGCGGGACGCAGGCCTTCACGCGGTTCGAGATGCAGTAGAAGCCGGGACCGTAGAACGAGGCGAACGACGCCTGCAATGTCCCGAGTCCGACGAAGGCCGGCAGCTCGTACGGCTGGCCCTGGAGCGCCACCGCGGCCACGGCACCCGGTGGCGGCGTGGGGCTCGAAATGGATGGAATTGCTGCGATCAGGGCCAGATCCGAAGTCGCTGACACGGACGGATCTGGCGATGGGCTCGGGCTTGCCGCCTGCACGGCTGCCGCGCTCGGCGCAGGTGAGACGTCCGGCGCGGGTGACGCGCTGGGCGCGGGGGAGGCCGCCGGGTCTGCCGCGGCGGCGACGGCCAGGGTCGGCACGCCGGCGCTCGCCAGCACGAAGGCGCCGAGGAGCGTGATGACCAACCCCTTGAGGCGGCCGATGCGTTTGGATGTCGGAGGATGGGCGCGTCCGGGCACGGACAGCTCCTTTCGAGAATGCGGAGCGCTGCCCGGGCAGGTGATTGGATGAGCGACGCGAGGATTGGAGCGCGTCAGGCGTCGGGTGAGCCGGGGACGCCGCAGTCCAGGGTGGGTGCGGCGCCCGGCGACCGGACAGCGAGCGATTCGGTTCGACTCCACGTGGCCCCGCGGTAGTGCGGGGTGGTCCTGCCACGTATGACCCGGCCGTCCGAGAAGACGGCCCTGGTCCGTGCAGGGGTCCCCGAGCGGGGACCAGACCTTGCAGGCTCGCGATCACGGGACCCGGCCACCCGTCGGCGGCCGGCTGGTTCGCCCGTCATGGGGCGTCGCGACGCAGAACCTGGGCGCGACCGCCTGGGAGCGGGCACGTCAGGGGGCGGAGTGTAGCCAACCTTTCAGAAACGCGCTCGCTGCGGCCCGCTCCGGGTCGGTCGTCCGACCTCACCCACGACCCTGCGGCGGTGCCATGTGGTCGCCGAGCGACAGGATCAGGCCGGAACAGGCACCGCGTCCGGTCCGTACACCGTCGAGGCGAACTCGCGCACGGCCGCGTTGAAGGCCTCCGGCTGTTCGCTGTTGACCAGGTGCCCGGCGTCCTCGATGACGTGCAGCCGCCCATTGCGGCAGGCCGCCAGGAACGCGTCCTCGCCGCGCCGGAAGAGCGGGTCGTCCGCGCCGTTGACCAGGAGCACAGGGCCCGGGTACGCGGCCAGCCGGGGCAGGAACGAGGTCCGGAGCGCCGTCACCGCCGCCCGATAGCCGCCCTTGAACAGCCAGCCGTTGGTGGCGCGCGGGGCCGGCCCGGCGTTGGGCCCTCCGACCTGCACGGGAGCGCCGCGCCCGAGGTATCGCTCGCCGACCCGGTCCACGAGGTAGACGCCGACGGCGCGCGGGGCGCGGCGCGCAACGGTTCGGGGCTCCGTGGCCGCGTTGCACAGGATGAGCCCCGCCACGTGTCCGGGGTGGGCGGCGGCCAGCTCCATGGCAACGTACCCGCCGAGCGACTGGCCGATCACGATCGCGCAGCCGCCGGTCTGCTCGATGACGGACCGCACGACGGCGACCGCGCCCGGGATCCGGAACGGCATGTCGGCGAGAACACCGTGGCCGGGCAGGTCCACGATGACGACGCGGTAGCGGTCGGCCAGGGCGGCGACCTGTGGTCCCCACATGGCGCGCGTGACGCGCGTCCCGTGCAGGAAGACGAGCGTGGGGGCGCCCTCCGGCCCGACCACGTTGAACGCGGCCGAGACGTCGAGCTGCTCGATCGGCTCGACCGCGGCGGCAGGCAGCCCGCCACCCTCGGACACGGTCGTCTGCATTGCTCCCTCTCCCTCGGTGGTGCCGCTCCCGGTCAGCGCCGCGTGCCCGCCAGTCTACCGAGCCGCGTCGTCCCTGTTCGGCTCCCGATCCTCCCGCGGACGCGGCTCCACCGATGGGCGTTGGTTGGCAGCAGGTCCGTCACCCGGAACGCGGTCGCAGTGCGGCAATGAGGATCACGGCGCCGAAGGCGATGACGGCGACAGGCCAGACGACCGCCCAATCGATGTCGAAGGTGTTGCGAACAAGGAAGAACACGCCGAGGCCGACGAGGAAGAGGCCGCCGATGATGGCCGGGACCGGGTCGTCCCGTCGCGTTGCTCGACGAGCCGCACGCTCGGCGTGCCGGGCCGCGCGATCCGCGCGGCGCTGGTCGCGCCAGCTCCCGGAATCCGGCCCCCCGGGCCCGCCGGGCGGGATCCATCCGGGGACGGCGCCCGGGACGGCGCCGGGAGCGGCCGGCGTCGCCTCCGCCGGTGCCGAGCCCGAGGGTTGCGGGTCCGGAGACAGCGGGCCGACAGGCCGGACGCCCGTCCAGCCCGTTCCCTCGGGGACCACGACGATCATGATGACGTAGAGGACCAGCAGCGGGAAGATGCCGGTCAGCAGCGCGAGGATCGCGTACCCGATCCGGACGAGCGCCGGGTCCATGTCGAGCCGATCCGCAAGGCCCGCGCAGACGCCGGCAATGACGCGGTCGTCGACGGAGCGGTACAGACGATCATTCACCGACATCCCTCCGAAGGATTGAGCGTGAAGCTTGCGGCCGCGCCGTTGAGGACCAGGTCGACCACGTGCGCCGCCGAGCCGATGCCCGGAGACTCCCACGTCGTGCCGGACTGGACCATGCCGGCACTGCCGAAGTTGTCGCCCGTGATCACCGAGGCGTTCCGCAGGCGGAGCCCGGTGCCCGGATCAAGGCACAACGCGACCGACGCGGCATTGGCCTGCACCCGGCCCGTGAGGTCGGCCGTCGCGGGAAGCGCGATCTTCAGGTCGCCCGCGTTGACCTGCACGTCCAGGCTGCCGACGGTCGCGTCGTGGAGGAGCAGGTGCGAGTTGCCCACCGCGTTCCCCTGCAGGGTGAGCGCGTCGAGCCGAAGGCCTCCCAGGTCCAGGTTCACGTCGCCGGCGTTGAGATTGACGTCCAGCCCGTACGTGACGTCGGTTCCGAGCGTGACGTTCCACGTGGCGTCCTGCCCGGCATCGAACGGCCCGATGTTCGGCCGGTCGGGCGACCGAACGTCAAGGCGGTCCGCCGCGGCCTGCAGCGCCGGTCGCGCATCCGCGCGTCCGGTGACGGTGACGCCCCAGGCGCTGCCCGATGCCGGCGTGATTGACAGGCCTGCGCACGTGGCGCGCAGCACGACGCTCGTGGCTCCGCCCGCGAACGTTCCGTGCTCGTCGAGGACAGCTGGACCGGTTGCCGTGCCCACGTTGCCGCAACCCAGGGCCCCGAGGCTGAGGCCGCCCGCGAGAAGGGCACCCAGCATCGTCCCGCCCGTCGCGGCGACGAGCAGGCCTCCAGCGAAATGGAGGGGTGTCCGCCGGAGGATCAGCCCGATCCCGGCCCCGATGAGGAGGAGCGGCCACAGCTCCAGTGCGTGCGAGACGGTTTCGCGGGCGAGCCAGCCCTGGCTGACGGCCAGCGGGACGGCACCGAGGATGAGCAGGAAGACGCCGAGGTTGGCGAGACGACGATCGACGGACATGGCAGGGCGGACCTCCGTAGGCTCGCGAACATACGCGGCATGCGGGCCCCGTGTGAACGGCCGAACGGCCCGTCCGAACGGCCCGTCCG
>DAITNC010000083.1:4109-7335 GCA_036834865.1 Candidatus Limnocylindrales bacterium
ACGGCTCGTCCGGACGGCTCGTCCGATGGAGGCACCGTGGTAGCCTTCGGCCGTCCACGCGGCAGGTGACTTGGAACGGCAGGAGGACCGGCTCACGATGCGGCTCAACGACTGGAGTGCCGCGGCGCCGATCCCAGAAGCGGTCGGCCCGAAAGTCCTCGCGGTTGCCGAGGCGGCCCTCGCGACGCTGGGAGCGATGCCCGACTCGGATTGCTGGGTCACCTGGGGCGATGACCCCGGGGTCCGCTGGTCGCTCCTTGCACCCACCCCGGCCGGCCTCGCCACGGTCCATGTCCGGGTCAACGTGCCGCAGGAGGGCCCGCGGGCGGCCGGGAAGCTGGTCCGCTGGAGCCGGGTCCAGCTCGGCGAGATCGCCGTCGAGGTCCAGGGCACGCACAGGGTCATCAGCGCCACCGTGGAAGGTGCGTTCCTGCGTGGCGCAGACGCGAGCGCCGACGTCGTCGCGGCGTTCCTCCAGGTCGTCTGCGCGGCCATCGACGGGCGCCCTGCGCCCGGCTGATGGCGCCGTCCGCGGAGCTCCGTCGACCCGGCCGGGTGCCGTACTGGTTCACGACGCTCGCGATCCGCATGCTCGTTCGGGCGTACGTGCGGATCCGGGTCGAGGGCGGGCCGCTGCCGCCCGGGCCGGCCATCCTCTGCTTCAATCACCAGAGCTGGACGGACCCGTTCGTCGCCGTTGCGGCCCTGCCCGCGCGCCCGGACCTCTGGTTCTTCGGCCCGAAGGAAGCCGACATGTCCATTGGCTTCCGCAACCGCCTGATCACCTGGTCCGGTCGAGCGGTGCCGTTCAACCCCGAGCGCACGAACCTCCTCGAGGTGACCCGCCGGGTCGAGGCCGTGCTCGCGAGCGGGGCGCACCTCGGGATCGCGCCCGAGGGGCGGATCCACATCGGCGAGCGCGCGCTCCTGCCGGTCAACGAGGGCGTGGCGTTCTTCGCCCTGCGCGCCGGCGTCCCGATCGTCCCCATCGGGATCACAGGGACCGGTTGGCTGCGCCTTGGCAAGACGGTCCGGTTCCGCGTGGGTGCCCCCATCGCACCGGCCGGCCGGCCGACTCGTTACGCGGTCGACGCTCTCACGCAGGAGATCCGGGCGTCGCTTCTCGCCCTCGTCTCCGACGGTCGCGACGAGCTGCCGCCCGGGCCGTTCGGGCGCTGGGTGACCGAGCTTTTCAACGACTGGCCCGAGGGCCGTCGGCCATCGCTGTCCGGCAGGGGGGGAGCGTCGGCGTTATAGAACATCTGTACGATATTGTGCGGGCGAGCGTGGCGGCTGTCCGTTCTGCGATACTCGCGCCGACGAACAGGCGTCGACAGGAGGCAGGCCAGACGTGGGAGCCACGGGACTCGCAGCCAACCAGGACGAGTATCGCGAGCGCCTGGGCGGACAGCCGGACGCGCAGATCGACGCGTGGGCTGCGGAGGCGATGCGGGACATCTCGATCCGGCGGGGCGTTCTCGCGGTTCTCCACGACTACCGCGCCGCGACCGGCGCCGACGACCATGTCATCGGGAAGGTCTTCGCGGCCGGCGGCGGCCCGCCCGCGGTGGTCGGTCACGATGAGCACGGCCGGCTCCTGCTCCCGGCGGTCACCCTCCACGTCCTGGTTGCCGGCACGCGCGCCGTGCTCCCGGAACCGCGCGCCAAGCTCATCGAGTACCTCGTCGAGAACTTCGAGGAGCTCGTCTACCTCTAGCGTCGCGTGAGCCGGGTGCTGGCCGGCCTGGTCAGGCTGGTCCATCCCTTCCCGTCCGCGCTCGATGCCGCGGTCACGCTCGCGCTTGCGCTCCTGGCCGGTGCCACGGGTGGCCGGGCCGTGCTCCTGGGAACCGCGATGCTGGCAATCCAGTTCTCCATCGGGGCGTTCAACGACCTCGTCGATGCCTCGGCAGACGAGCGTGCCGGCCGATCGAAGCCCCTGCTCGACGGCCACGTCGCACCCCGCCTTGCCCTCGCGGTCGCCGCCGCCGCGGGTGCGTCGGGGCTGGTCCTCGCCGCGCTGGCCGGTCCCGCCGCGGCGCTCATCGCGTTCGCGGGCTACGCGATCGGGCTCGCCTACGACCTTCGACTCAAGGCGTCGCCGTGGTCATGGCTCCCGTACGCGGCGGGCATCCCGCTCCTGCCGGTCTTCGCATGGGAGGGCGCGACGGGGAGCCTGCCGACGCCGATCCTTGGGCTCGCCGGCCTTGGCGTTCTCGCCGGAACGGGCCTCGCGATCGCGAACTCCCTCGCCGACGCCGAGCGAGACGCCGCCAGCCTGACGGCAACCATCGCGACGGCGCTCGGCCAAGGGCGCGCGATCCGGCTGGGAGCGCTCCTGGATGCGGCCGCGGGCGGCATCGCGACGATCACGGCAATCATGCTGGCCGGACCGAACCTGGGCACCGTGATCGCCTGCGCCGGCGCTGCGATGTTGGCCGTGGGTGTCGCACTGGGGTTCCGTGGCCAGCTCCAACGCGCGTGGGAGGTCCAGGCTGTCGGCTACGGGATCCTGGCGGCCGGTTGGGCCGCAGCGTTCGCGGCGGCCGGACTCCTCTGATCGGCCTCGAGGCCTGACCCGGGTCGCCCCGTCGTCAGTCGCGGTTGCCGGGCCCGCGAACCACCGTGATCACGTTCTCGATGGTGAGCTTGGAGATCGTCAGGTACTTGGCGAGGTTCTGGCGGTCGACGGGCGAGACCGACGACGAGAACTCCTGGCTCCGGAGGACCGCGATGAGGCTGGAGAGGGCGTCGTGGAACTGGCTCTTGGCGAGGAGGAGGGCGTCGTCACCGGTCGGGGTTGCGGCCGAACCGGCGGGTTCCAGGGTCTGCGTTGCGTCGGCGGCCGCTGTGCGCGGAGCGCCCGCGGACTCTTCGAGATCATCCGACGCGACCGGACGGGCCGGCCGTCCCTCGATCTTCTCGCGCAGCTTGACGAGCGTCAGCTCCCCCCTGGCCACCTGCGCAGCCAGGCGTCGGCGCTTCTTCGGATCGTCGATCTTCATGAGCTCGTAGGCATGGGAGAGCGTGTCTTTGCGCACAGACACGAGGTCTCGAACCTCCTGGGGCGCGTCGGCAAGACGAAGCCGGTTCTCCAGGTACCCCTTGTCCTTGCCCAGCTTCTGGGCGAGCCTTCGGACGCTGTAGCCGTGGTCCTTGATCATCCGGTCGTACATCGAGGCCTCCTCCAGCGGCGAGAGGTCCTCGCGCTGCAGGTTCTCGATGA
>DAITNC010000084.1:0-7043 GCA_036834865.1 Candidatus Limnocylindrales bacterium
GGAGGTCGTGCCGGTCGGCCAGCTCGACATCCTCTTCCTGATGGACCTGCCGGCCGACGCGCCCTGCGTCGTGGTCGACGCCGTTGCCGGGCTTCGGCCGGGCGAGATCTGGGTCCGCCCGCTCGCCGCGCTCGTGGATCGCGCCCGCGTGCTCGCCGCCGCCGGGTGTGCGCCGGAACCCCGCTCGTCCCACGAGCTCCCGCTGGAACAGGTGCTGGACCTTGCCGCCACGCTGCGCGACGCGCCGCCGGCCGGCACCTTCGTCGGGATCGGCGGCGGCTGCTTCGACGTCGGGACGCCGTTGACGGCTCCGGTCGCCGCGGCGCTGCCCCGGTTCGCAGCCGCCATCGCCGCCGAGGTCGTCGCATTCGCCGCGAGGGAGGCGGCGCCATGCTGAGCGGGATGCCGCCCGGCGCGGCTGGTTCCGGCTCGATGCTGGGCGGTGCGTTCTTCCTGCCGCGCGCCAACCTCCAGGACCTCCTGGATCTCCTCCGCGAGGACGGGCGGCGGCTGATCGGGCCCACGATCGCGGACGGGGCGATCGTCTACGACGAGATCGCGTCCGTCGACGAGCTGCCGCGCGGGTGGCGCGACGAGCAGGGCCCGGGGTCGTACCGGCTGGTCCAGCGCCACGACGATGTCAGCTTCGGGTACGTCGTGGGACCCACCAGCTGGAAGCGCTTCACCTTCCCGCCGGCGGTGCCCCTCACGGTGGGCTCCACGGTGGACGGCGAGGTGCGCTTCCACGCCGCGCAGCCGGAGATCCCGAAGCTTGCCTTCCTCGGCGTGCGCGCCTGCGAGCTGGCGGCACTGGGCGTGCAGGACCGCGTCTTCCTGGGCGGCCCGTACATCGAGACCGACTACCAGCTGCGCCGCCGGGCGACGGTCGTGGTGGCCGTGCAGTGCACCACCGCGGCGTCCACCTGCTTCTGCACCTCGATGGAGACCGGGCCGGAGGTCCGGGGCGGCCACGACCTGGCCCTGACCGAGATCCCGGCTGGCTTCGTGGTCGAGGTCGGGACGCCGACCGGCGCGGAGCTGCTGGCGAGGCTCCCGGTCAGCGCCGCCCGGCTCGACCAGTCCGTTGCGGCCGTCCAGGCCCTGGCCGGCGTTCGCGCCGCGATCGGCAATCCCGTCCAGACCGCCGGCCTCCGCGACCGGCTCATGGCGAAGCTGGACTCGCCGCGCTGGACCGAGGTGGCCGAGCGCTGCATCACCTGCGGCAACTGCACGCTGGCCTGCCCCACCTGCTTCTGCACGAACGTGAGCCGCAAGAGCGACCTCGTGGGCGCCGAGTCGATCAGCGAGCGCAACTGGGACAGCTGCTTCAGCCCCGGCTTCGCGATCGTCGCCGGCGGCGATTTCCGGGCGCGGCCCAAGGACCGCTACCGGCAGTGGCTGACCCACAAGTTCGCCTCGTGGTGGGACCAGTTCGGACAGTCCGGCTGCGTGGGCTGCGGGCGCTGCATCACGTGGTGCCCGGTGGGCATCGACGTGCGCGAGGAGCTGGCCGCGATCGCCCCCGCGGTGCCCGAGCCGCCCGGCCCTCCCACGTTCGAGCCGGTTGCCGACGATCGCCAGGCGTACGCCACCGCGCTGGTCACGCTGGTCCACCCGGAGACGCCCGATACGACGACGATCCGGCTTGCCGGGCTCGACGCCGTCCACGCGGGCGGCCAGCCCGGCCAGTTCGGGATGGTCTCGCTGCCGGCCTTCCCGCCGGCGGCGATCTCGATCAGCCGCTTCCTGCCCCCGGACGGCCTGGAGCTGACGATCCGCGCGGCCGGCGCGGCGACGAGCGCGATCACGGCCCTGCAGCCGGGCGCGTCGGTCGGCTTCCGCGGCCCTGTCGGCATCGGCTGGCCGGTGGCGGCGGCGTACGGCAAGGACGTCGTGGTGGTGACCGGCGGCACAGGCCTGGCACCCCTTCGGCCGCTGCTGGACGCCCTGCTCGCTGAGCGCGAGCGCTTCGGCCAGGTGCGCCTGTACTACGGTGCGCGGACGGCCGGGGACATGCTCTTCCGAACCGAGCTGGAGGACTGGGACCGGGGCGGCCAGATCGACGTCACCTGCCGCTGGCTCAGGCGCCACCAGGGCCCGGGCGGGCCGTACGCCGGCGCCGGCCGCTCCACGGTCAGCGCCATCCACCAGGCGTCGTGGGACGGCTCCGCGACCGTCGCCTTCGTGTGTGGACCCGAGCGGATGATGGAGGCCACGACCATCGCGCTGGCGGGGCACGGGGTCACCCGCGACCGCATCTGGGTGACGCTGGAGCGCCACATGGAGTGCGGCCTGGGCTTCTGTGGGCACTGCCAGATGGGCCGCTTCTTCATCTGCAAGGATGGACCCGTCTTTGCGCTCAGCGACCTCGGCGACACGTTCGGCCGCGAAGGGATCTAGGGATGAGGAGGAGACCATGCGGATCCTGATCACCGGCGCCGCGGGGTTCATCTGCGGCCACCTGATCCCCGAGCTGTTGAATGCCAACCACGACGTCATCGGTGTCGATGACCTGGGACGCTACGGCGCCGCCGTCCACCCGTACGACAGCCATCCCCGCTACCGGTTCGTCCACGGCGACGTGCGCGACACCGAGCTGATGCGCGAGCTGGCCATGGAGGCCGACCAGATCGTGGCCACGGCCGGCCTCGTGGCCCGGTCCGCCTCGCTCCACGAGCTCGCCTACGACCTGCTCGCGGAGAACGAGCGGATCGTCGCCTCGACCTTCGACGCCGCGATCGACGCCTACCTCGACGGCCACCTGGAGCGAATCGTCGTGCTGAGCAGCACGATGGTCTACGAGTCCGCGACGATGTTCCCGACGCCCGAGGGCGCCCAGCGGACATCGCCGCCGCCCGTCTCGACGTACGGCTTCCAGAAGCTGGCGTCGGAGTACTTCGCGCTTGGCGCCTGGGAGCAGTACCGGCTGCCGTACACGATCCTGCGGCCCTCGTCGCCGGTGGGGATCGGCGAACGGCGCCTCCTGCGGCTGCCGGGCGAAGGGGCGCGGGGCAAGCTGGCCACCAACCACGTGATCCCGGACCTCGCGCTCAAGATCCTCGCCGGGCAGGACCCGGTCCACATCTACGGCGAGGGCAACCAGATCCGGAGCTTCATCGCAGTCCGGGACCTGGCCCACGGGATCCGCCTGGCGATCGAGTCGCCGGATGCCGTGAACGCGGACTTCAACCTCTGCCGCGGGAAGGGGATCACGATCCTCGCGCTGGCGGAGAAGATCTGGAGCAAGCTCCGGCCAAACGACGAGTTCCACTACGTCTCGGACACGCCCTACCCGTACGACGTCCCGAACCGCGTGCCGGACGTCCGCAAGGCGAAGGCGATCCTGGGCTTCGAGGCCACGACGCCGCTGGACGCGATGCTCGACGAGGTGATCGCCTGGGTGCGCGACGAGGTGGAGGCGGGCGTCCTGACGTCGGAGACCAGAGCCTAGCGTTCGTCCGCGCCGCCCGACGGGACGCTCGCGCCCTCCGCGAGCCGCCACGCCGCGGCCCGCGTCAGCCCGGGTAGATCGTCTTGACGGTCGTGCTGTCCACCCACGCCGGCTCGACCAGCAGGGTCTTGCCCACGGGCTTGCCCGCGATGAGGTCCAGCATGGCCGGCACGATCGTGGCCCCGAAGCGCTCCGGGAAGTACGCGGCGTCTCCGAGATAGTGCGGATTGGTGCGGATCAGGTCCAGGACCTTCGGCTCGGCACCCTGCCCGCTGACCCAGACGTCGGCCTCGCGCCCCGCCGCCTTCGCGGCGTCGAGCGCGCCGAGGGCGCCGTCGTCGTTCATCGCGACGACGATGATCTTGCTCTTGCCAGGCAGTGAGTCGAGGAACGCGGCGACCGCGTCCCGGGCCGTGTCCTGGCGGTCGGAGGACGCGCCGATCTGCT
The DNA here is from genome assembly GCA_036834865.1 of Candidatus Limnocylindrales bacterium. GTDB lineage: Bacteria > Chloroflexota > Limnocylindria > Limnocylindrales > CSP1-4 > CTSoil-043. Next base: position 3,899 of record DAITNC010000084.1, read on the forward strand.
CGTTCGTGATCGCGCCCGGGCAGACCGACTGAAAGCCCTGCCGATATCCGTCCATCCGGAGCTGGCTCAGGTCGGGCACGGCCGACGATTCCAGGGAGACGTAGGCGTCGTACGTGCAGGCCCAGTTCGCCTTCACCCAGGCTCCCACGGCCGCGCCCGCGACCTGGCCGGCGCGCAGGTCGTCGGCTGCGACGAGCGTCGAGGCGCAGGGGGCCTCGGGCAGCCCGACGGCGAGCACCGGAAGGCCGGCCGGCACCTCCGCGCACACGTCAGCCGGGAGCTTGAGCGAGCCCTGGAACTGGATCAGGCCCTTGATCCCGGCAGCGGTCACCTGCTTCATGCAGCCATCCACTCGCGCGGGATCCACGTTGGCGTCGCAGGTGACGAGGGTCGCGCCAGCGGCGGCTGCCTGGGCCGCGATGCCGTCGCTGATCTGCTTCACGTAGGGGACGAGATCGCCGTACGAGAGGTAGCCGAGCGTGATGCCCGCGCCACTCCCCGCGGATGCGCCGGTATACGGGTTGGCCGACGGCGGCTGCGTGGGCCCGAGCGTGGGAGTCGGCGACGGCGCGGTCGCGGTCCCACCGGTCGCGCAGGCGGCGAGGGCCAGGGTGGCGATCACGAGAAACACGGCCAGGCGGCCGGCGCGGGCGGGGCGCGGGGTGCGGACGGGCACGAGGATCCTCCGGGGCGGCGAGATCGGGTTCGGCGTTGGGGGCCGCGGCCGATGCCGGGTTGGGCGATGCGAACCGGGCGGCCAGCCCGAAGGATACTCGCGTCACGGTCACGGCACGGGACCGCGCTCAGGGTGCCTCCAGGACGGCCTCTATGGCGTCGGGAGTGCCGGCAGGGTGGCCCCTCCCGGCACGGACGACATCCCGCGCGAATCCAGCGCCGCGAGCGCCTCGTTCGCGGGAGCCAGGCGAGCGTGCAGCTCCTCGTAGACGGCGAAGGCCCGGTCGTACATGGCGACCCCGGCGGGATCTGGCGCGAGGCGCTCCGCCACATGGACCATTGCCCCGATCGCGGCCCGAACGTCCGGATGTCCGCCGGCGCCAACCGCGCCGAGGATCGCCGCCCCGACCAGCGAGGCCTCGGCGACCCGCGGGACGATGACCTCAACGTCCAGGACGTCGGCCTTGATGCCGTTCCAGAGGCGGCTCGCGGCCGTGCCGCCCGTGACGTGCAGCTCCGTGAAAGGGAGGCCGGCTTCGCGGGCCGGTGCGGCGACGTGGCGAATCGCGTACGCGGCCGCCTCGAGGACGGCCCGGGCGAGGTGCCCGCGGCCGTGGTGGAGCGTCAGGCCCACGAAGGCCCCGCGCGCCAGCGGGTCGAAGAGCGGCCAGCGCTCACCGGCGAGGTACGGGAGGAAGACCAGGCCCTCCGACGCGGCCGGGACGGCGGCCGCCTCCGCGAACAGCGAGGCGACCGGGACCGCTCCGCCAAGCGCATCGGCCACGAACCAGTCGAGCGCCTTCCCGGTGCCGGCCATCGCCCCGCCGACATACGACAGACCCGGCAGGGGCGCGGCGCCGGTCCACAGGGACGGGATGACGACCGGGGTCGCAAGGTACAGGCCGAAGCCGCCCGACGTGCCGCCCGTGTCGATCGCCTGCCCGGCACGGGTCAGCCCGGCCCCGAGGAACGTCGCGATCGCGTCGTTGACGCCGGCCACCACCGGTAGCCCGGGCCGGAGGCCGAGCTCGGCGGCCGGTCCCGCGAGGAGGCCGCCCAGCACCGAGCCCGCACGGACGCCCGGCGGAGCGCTCCGCGCATCCATCCCGGCACGGCGCGCGTCGTCGGCGGTGATGGCGTCCGCGGGATCCTGCAGCGCCGCGGCGGCGACCCCGGTCAGCCGGAGTGCGACGTGATCCCACGCCGCCAGGAACCAGGTGGCCCGGGACGCGATGTCGGGGGCCGCGGTTGCGAGCCGGCGCGCCGACCCGAGGAGGGTCACGGTCCAGCCGTGGCGGCCCAGCGCCGCCCCGACCGCGGCGGTTTCGTCGGCCGATCGGCGATCCAGCCAGGTGACCGCGTTGCCGACCGCCCTGCCGTCCGCCGCCGTGGGCACCAGCGTGGGGCCCTGTCCGACGCAGCAGATCGCGACCGGCTCGAGTGGGCCATCCGCCGACGCCTCCGCCAGCGCGGTCGCGGCGGCGTGACGGAGCGCGTCCCACCAGGCGTCGGGGTCCTGCTCGGCGCGGCCCGGCTCGCCGTCGAGCAGCAGCGGATACGAGGCCCTGCCATCGCCGCGAAGCCGGCCGTCGAGGGCCACGACGCCGACCTTCGCGGCGGAGGTCCCGAGGTCGAGGGCAAGGACGACGCGCGCGTCGGCGGTAGTCACGACGGCCAATGGTAGAGGCCGCGGCGAGCACGCGCCGCCACGGAAGCAGCGCTGCGGCCGGAGGAGCCGTGCGCGGTCGAAGCCGTCAGCGGGTCCCGTCTCCGCGACCCACCAGCCACCATGCCGCCGGGAAGATGATCCCGGCCAGTGCCAGCTTCACGAGGTCGCCGACGAGGAAGACGTAGACGCCCTTGGACAGCGCGGTGGAAAGGTCGAAGCCGGTGGCGGCCATCAGCCAGGGCACCCCGACCGCGTAGATCACGACGTTGCCAAGGAGCATGGCCACCACCGCCCCGCCGACGTGCCGGTCCCACCCCAGCTCCGCGAGCCTCCCGACGAGGGCGCTGGCCAGCAGGAACCCCAGCAGGTAGCCGCCGGTCGCACCCAGGACCCAGTGGCCGGCCTCACGGCCAATGAACGTGTGGATCCCGGACGCGCCTCCCGCGTATACCGGGAGGGCGAGCCCCAGCGCCAGGTAGAGCCCCACCGACATCAGGCCGCGTCGGAAGCCCAGCGCCCCTCCGACGAGGAGAACCGCGAACGTCTGGGCCGTGATCGGGACTGGCGAGACGGGCAGCGTGACCCGCAGGTCGCCCGGCAGGATGATCGTCTGGCCGCTGAGGACGACCTGGAGGTTCGCCGTCAGCGCGATGAGGAACGCACCGATCGCGATGAGCGCCAGGTGGCGCGCCCGCTCGCTGATCCGCTCGCCGATCGCGATCGGGACCAGGAAATCCCCGATCGTAATCCCGCGCTCGCCCGCCGGGAGCCGGTTGAGGCGGGGCGTCGCGAGCGTCATCT
>DAITNC010000085.1:0-6868 GCA_036834865.1 Candidatus Limnocylindrales bacterium
GAGATCGCCCAGCCGAGCACGGGACGCCCGACCCCCATCTGGCGCGCTGCTTCGAATCCCCCTTCGAGCTCGTGACGGGCCTCAACGAGGTCGTTGGCTTCGTAACGGACGATGCCGAGCACCACGCGGGCCGGCCAGGCGATCGGTCGCGGCCTGCCCTGCCCATCGACCTGCTGTGCGAGGACGGCACGGCAGATCGTCTCGGCCTCGCCGCGGAGGCCGGCCAAGGCAAGGGCCTGGCCGAGCGGGCTGACCGCAGGCAGGACGGCCAGCGGGTTGCCTGCCAGAAGCGCTGTCTGGTACGCCGCCCGCAGGGTCTCAACGGCCGCCACGTATTCCCCGCCCGCGAGCGTTGCGAGGCCCGCGGCCAGGAGCCCGAAGGAGCGGAACAGCGGATCGTCGCCCACCAACCCGAGCCCCTCTGTCGCCAGGCTGTCCGCGTCGGGCCCTGTGACCGTCGCCATCATCCCCCGGAGGATGAGCAGCCGCCCCTCCCCCGGCCCGCGCGCGTCGGACGAGGCCAGATGACGCTGAGCGAGGGCCACGGCGGTCCCCACCCGGCCGGTCTCGAAGAGCGCCCATGCGTGCAGGGAGGTGAGCTCCGGGCTGGTCGAGACCCGGTCGGCAGGGAGTGCCTCGAGCCAGCCGAGGAGGGTCGCGAGCTCGCCGGCCTCGAACGCCGGCCGGGCAGCGCGCTCGATGAGGCGGGTCGCGCGGTCGAGCGAGCCCGCGGCCAGCGCATGGTCGATCGCGTCGGACGCGAAGCCCATCCGCTCGAACCAGTCGGCAGCGCGTTCGTGGAGCGCGCGTCGCTCCTCCTCGCCGATCTGCAAATGGAGGTAGTCGGCGAAGAGGCGGTGGTAGCGGTACCAGCGCCGTTCGGCATCGAGGGGGACGATGAAGAGGTTCGCGCGTTCGGCTCGCTCGAGGAGGGCGTCGGCATCGGTGCGACCGGTCAGCTCGCGGCACAGCTCGGCCGTGAAGCGCTCGGCGATCGAGGTCCGGACCAGGAACGCCCGGAGATCCTCATCCACCCCGCCCAGGGCCTCGTCGGCGAGGTAGTCGAAGACGAACCGCTGGCTGCCTCCGAACGTCTCGATCAAGGCGGCCGGGTCGGGCCGGTCGCGCAGCGAGATGGCGGCGAGCTGGAGGCCGGCGATCCAGCCCTCGGTTCGCTCGACGAGGCGATCGACGAGCGGGGGCGCGAGCGAGACGCCCAGGCCGCCGAGATAGGCGGACGCTTCGTCTGTCCCCCAGCGCAGGTCATCAGCCCGCAGCTCGACGAGCCGACCGTGGGCCCGCAGCCGGGCCAGCGGCAGCGGTGGGTCCTCGCGGGTCAGCAGCACGAGGTGGACGAAGGGCGGTCCCCGCTCGATCAGGAAGCGGACAAGACGATGGACCGGCTCGGAAGTGACGAGCTGGTAATCGTCGATCACGAGCACGAACGGGTCATCGCTCTCGGTCAGTCCCTCGATGAGCGAGGCGCTGACGAGCTCCGGGCTCGGAGCCGCCCCGGGACCGAAGAGGTCCGCGGTCGCGTCGGCTGCCGCGGGTCGGACCGTTCCCAACGCCCCGGAGAGGTAGCGGGTGAAACGGGAGAGATCATTGTCGGCGGCATCGAGCGAGAGCCAGGCGTGGGCGGCCCCGCGCGACCGGAGCCAGCCGACGACAGCGACCGTCTTCCCGTAGCCAGGTGGGGCCGACAGCAGGGTCAGGCGGGTGCTGTCCTCGAGTCCTCGATCGAGCAGCGCGCCCAGTCGCGGGCGCTCCCGGTAGCCCGGGACCGACGCAGGTGCCCGGAGCTTCGTCCCGACGAGGGGAGCTCGGATGTCGGGCCCGACCGGGCGACCTGGCGAAAGGGGACGAGCCGCCGCGAGGTCGGACACTGGTTGCCGGGGGACGATCGGATCGCTGGGGACCATCTTCTCCCTTGCCCCTGCGGATGCGGAGCAGCATCGATGGGAACGCCCGCAATTGTGCGCGGGAGGGCCGAGGCTCGGGACCCGATCTCGCCGACCGTGGACGGTCGGAGCGGGCTCCGACGGCCTCGAAGTCGGGGTGCAGGGCCTCCGGCGGGTAGCATGTGCACCGAGCCACCCGGTCGGGTGGAGATTCGTGAGGGACATGACGCGATGGCGGGCACGCTGCTCAGCGCGGTTGCCTGGGTCGGCGACGCCATCGAGATCATCGACCAGACGAAGCTGCCGGCCTCCTGCGAGGTCCTGCGCCTCTCGACCGTCGACGCGGCGATCGACGCGATCCGAAGGCTGGCCGTGCGCGGCGCCCCGGCGATCGGCGTCTGCGGCGCGCTGGCAGTGGTGCTGGGCCTGGACGAGGCGCGTCCGACCTCGCGCGCCGGGGCTCTTGCCGCGCTGGACGAGATCGTGACGCGCGTGGGTTCGGCCCGGCCGACCGCGGTCAACCTCTCGTGGGCAGTTCGACGGGTGCGTGACGCCGCGGCCGAGGGGTCGACCCCGGCAGCGATCCGGGAGCGTGCGCTGGCGGAGGCGCGGCGCATCCTCGACGAGGACCGCGAGGCGTGTCGCCGGATCGGCGAGCACGGGCGGGCCGAGCTCGCGTCCGCGAGCCGCATCCTCACCCACTGCAACGCCGGCCGCCTGGCCACGCTCGGCTGGGGCACGGCGCTCGGCGTCGTCTACGCGAAGGCCGCCGCCGGCGAGCCCGTGCAGGTCTTCGCGTGTGAAGCGCGACCGCTCCTGCAGGGAGCCCGCCTGACGGCGTGGGAGCTGATGGACGCGGGGATCGAGGTCACGCTCATCGCGGACAGCGCGGCCGCGCCCCTGCTGGGCAGTGGGCGCGTCGACGTGGTCATCGTGGGCGCGGACCGGATCGCGGCCAACGGCGACACGGCGAACAAGATCGGCACGCTCGCCCTGGCGCTCGCGGCGCGCCACGCGGGCATCCCGTTCTACGTCGCCGCGCCCGGCTCCACGTTCGACCTCGCGACCCCATCGGGCGACACCATCGTCATCGAGGAGCGACCGGCCGACGAGGTGCGGCGCTGGCAGGGACGGCTCGTCGCCCCGATCGACGTTCCCGTGTGGAACCCCGCCTTCGACGTCACGCCGCACGAGCTCGTGACCGGCTACATCACCGATGTCGGCGTGCTCCACCCCCCGTTCGTCGAGATGTCGGACAGCGGGCGCGGGACACCGGCGCGATGAGCGGACCGGCGTCCTGGAGCCAGGCGCGGGAGCGGGTCCTCCTGTTCGCGCGCCGCCTGCTGGCCGAACGGCTGGTCTTCTTCACGGCGGGCAACATCAGCATGCGGGTCGCGGACGATCCCGGGCTCGTCGCGGTGACGCCCTCGAGCACTCCCTACGACACGATGAGACCGGGGGACATCCTCATCGTGCGTCTCGATGGGTCGGTCGTGGACGGCACCCTGAAGCCGACGACCGAGCTGCCGCTCCATACCCTCACCTACCTGCGGCGCCCGGACGTGGGCGGGATCGTCCACGCTCACAGCCCGGCGGCGATGGCGGTTGCGGCGATGGGCATCGCGATCCCGCCGATCCTGCACGGCCTGATCGCGGCCTGTGGCGGGGGCATCGAGACGGCGCCGTACGCGCGGGGCGGGACGGCCGAGGTCGCAGACCTCACCGCCTACGCCCTGGGCGGCCGGAGCGCGTGCCTGTTGCGCAACCACGGCGTCCTCGCCATCGGACCGACCGTCGACCACGCCTACAACGCCGCCTCGGTGGTCGAGGGCGTCGCGGACGCGTACCTCCGCGCGCTCGCGTTCGGACCCGTACCCGAGATCGCACCCGACGAGGTGGACCGGATCCGCCGCGAACAGTGGTCGCCCGCATGGAACGCCAGGCCGTCGGCGCCGACCCACGGGGGATAGCGCCGCGGCGCGTTCGTGGCGTCCGACCCCCACGACGACTCGGGCATACTGCAGAAACCCGCCCGCGATGAGGCCCGCCCAGGTGTACGTCCCCGCCCACTTCAAGCCCGACGACGCGGCCGTGCGTGAGCTGCTCGCCCATCCCGGTGCCGCGGACCTGATCACCTCGACGCGCCGCGGCCTGGTCGCGACGCTGCTGCCCTTCGTGCACGACGTCGCGGGCAGCCGGCCGGACGTCGGGACGTGGGGCGCCCTGCTGGGTCACGTCGCCCGCGACAACGAGCAGTGGCGCGAACCGGCCCGGGGGGAGGCGCTCGTGATCGTCCGGGGGCCCGACGCGTACATCTCGCCCACCTGGTACGCGGCCACGCAGGAACACGGCCGGGTGGTCCCGACGTGGAACTACATCACCGCCCACGTGTACGGGCGCCTGGTCGTCCACGACGAAGTCCGCTGGGTCGAGGCGCTCGTCCGCCGGCTCACCGACCTCCACGAGGCTGAGCGCGAGCAGCCCTGGTCCGTCGATGACGCGCCACCGCCGTATATCGCCGGGCAGCTCCGGGCGATCGTCGGCGTGGAGGTGCTGATCGCCCGGGTGGAGGGCAAGTTCAAGCTCAGCCAGAACCGCTCGGAGGCGGACATCGATGGCGTGATCGCCGGCCTCGACGCGTCCGGCCAGCCCGGGCTCGCGGACGCGATGCGGGATGGTGGGCGATTCAGCGTCCCGTCTCGAGGAGCGCGGCCGCAAGCTCGCTGAAGGCTCCGAGCGCCGTGTCGGACGACGCATCGGCGCGGACCTGGATGCAGACCTGGTCCGCCCCGGCGTCCAGGTGAGCGCGGACGCGTCCGACGATCGTCTCGACGTCGCCGCAGGCGATGACGGCGTCGATGAGGCGGTCGCTCCCGTCACCGGCAAGGTCCGCGTCGCCCCAGCCCAGCCGTCGGAGGTTGTTGGCGTAGTTGGGCAGGGCAAGGTAGCCCTTCGCGAACGCCCGCCCGATCCGTCGTCCCTCGGCGCGGTCCGCGGTGAGCACGGCCGTCTGCTCGACGACGAGGCACGGCTCGGGGCCGAGATGCCGGCGAGCGAAGGGCGTGTGCTCCACGGGGACGAAATACGGGTGGGCGCCGTCCGCGCGCTCGGCGGCCAGCTCCAGCATGCGGGGCCCGAGCGCGGCCAGCACGACGGGCAGCGGCGGAACGGGCTCGGGGCCGCCGTACTGCGTCGCCGCCATCGCGTCGAGGTAGGCCCGCATCGTCTCGACGGGCCGGCCGTAGGTCCCGCCCCGGGCGGCAACCGAGGGAGCGTGGCTCACCCCGAGGCCGAGCACGAAGCGCCCGGGGTACGCCTCGGCGAGCGTCCTCGCCCCGTTGGCCATCGCCATCGGATCGCGGGCGTGGATGTTGGCGATGCCCGAGGCAACCATGATCCGCGTGGTCGCGCCCAGCAGGACCGCGGCGTGGCTGAAGATCTCCTTGTTGCCCAGCGTCTCCGGGATCCACACGGCCCGATAGCCAAGCGCATCGAACTCACGGACGGCCGCTCCGGCATCGGTCGCCGACAGGCGCTGGAGGGCCCAGCTCCACACCCCGACGGGCCCGAGCGCCTCCGCCAGCCGGCGTCCTCCAGATCGTCCCGCGGCGCTCATCGACTGATTTCCCTCTCAACGCCTGGCCGATCCGGGTGCCGGCCTGGTCGATCAACGAACCCTACCGGCTCGCGACGCGCGGCGCCCGACGATCGGGCCGATCGGCGTGCCCGTGGACCCACGCCCGGTTCAGCCGTCCGCATCCACCAGGGCCAGGTCGAAGGGCCGGATCAGCACGGTCAGCACGAGCACGGCCGCCACGATCGCCCCGAGGGCCAGGAAGCCGGCCGCGAAGCTGCCGGTGGCATCGAGCAGGATCCCGACCAGCGGCGGGCCGAAGATGGCGGTGAGCAGGCCGCCCCAGCCCACGACGGCCTGGGCCGACGCCGGGCTCGCGCGCACGCTGGCTGCCGCCCCGTTGAAGACGGCCGCGTAGGGGAAACCGACCCCGAGGCCGGCGACGACGAGCCCGACGATGGCGACCGGCACCCCTGGCGCCAGGGCCATCGTTGCCAGGCCGACCACGGCCAGGGCCAGGCCGGCCCGGATCAGCCAGACCGGTCGCATCCCGCCCTCCAGGATCACGCCACCCGACGCCCGGGCGACGATGCCGGTGACGAGCGTCAGCGAGCCGATCGCGCCGGCCGCCGCGATGGGCAGCCCGAAGGCGTCGGCCAGGTAGAGCGTGACCCAGGTGCCGAGGACGATCGCCATCCCGAAGCCGCACATGTGGCAGAGCGCCAGCAGCCACGTGTTGCGCTCCTGCAGCGCGACGGCCAGGGCGGCCCTCGCGCCGCTCGCCGCCGCGACGCGGGGCTCGCCGGGGGCGAGGAGCGTCCACACGACCCAGACCACGGCCACGGCGAGGCCGGAGAGCGTGAAGGCGAGCCGCCAGTCGCCGGAGGATCCGGCCAGGATCGGGACGTAGGCCAGGGTGATCGCCGAGCCCAGCAGGAACGAGGCACCGTAGAGGCCCTGGGCCAGGTGGCGACCGCGATCATCGAAGATCGACCTCGTGTACGAGGCGCCGGCAGCGAAGCCGAAGCCCGAACCCAGGCCGCCCAGGACGCGCCAGCCGAGCAGGGCCGGGAAGGTGGGTGCCAGCAGGCCGGTGCCGAGGTTGCCGATGGCCACGATCAGGAACCCGAGAGTGACCGCGGGCCGCGTGCCGATCCGATCGGCGATCGCGCCGCCGGCCAGCATCGTGATCGCGGCACCCGCGAAGAACGCCGTGGCGATCGCGCCCGCATTCGCCGACGACAGCGCGAACTCGGCCCGGATGAACCCGAGCACCGGGCCCTGGATCGTGTAGTTGGTGGCCACGGCGACGGCGACGGCGCAGATCAGCAGGAGCGCCCGGCGGCGCGACGAAGCTGGCATTCGCGAACTGTAACGGCCCGACCGGCGGTGC
>DAITNC010000086.1:0-6823 GCA_036834865.1 Candidatus Limnocylindrales bacterium
CCAGCCCGCGCCGCGCCTCGCGGCCGGGGACCTGGAGCTGGACGAGGAGCGCCACCTCGCGCGCGTGGGCGAAGGCACGGCGGACCTGTCCGCCCGCGAGTTCGCGCTGCTGGCCTACCTGATCCGCAACGAGGGGCGGGTCGTCACGCGCCAGCAGGTCCTGGACGCGGTCTGGGGCGCGGAGCCCGACGTCTACTCCAACGTGGTGGACCTCTACGTCTCGTATGTCCGGCGGAAGCTGGTCGAGCTCGGGAGCACGACCCATGTCCGGACCGTGCGGGGAGTTGGGTACGCCCTGCGGACGGACGCGTGACCGACCGCGCCCCCGCCGGCAGGCTCCTGGCATCGACACGACGACGCCTGGCGGCAATCACGCTCCTCCTGATCGGCGCGCTCGTGCTCGCGATCGGCGCGGCCACCGCGTTCATCGCGACCCGGGCGCTTGACCAGGACGTGGACGTGGCCCTGGAGCAGGCCGCGGCCGCGGAGTCGCAGCGGCTGGGCGGCGAGCTGCCCACGAGCGGCGGAGACGAAGGCGCCCGGCGCCTGCCGGAGTCCTCGGACACGTTCTTCCTGGTCCTCGACCCGTCCGGAACCCTGGTCTCCAACCCCTCGAGCGTCCCGCGCCAGGGCCTGCCGGACCTGGCTGCCGTCGCGGCGGCGCGGGCGAATGGACGCGACCTGCGGACCGTCTCGGACGGCACGGTCCCGATCCGGCTGCTGACGGTCCCGCTGGGCAACGGCGCGAGCACGGTGGGCTGGCTCCAGGCCGGGTTCGTGCTCACGCTTCACGATCGCCAGGCCGGTTCGCTCGTCCTGTCGGTGGCGCTGGTCGGGCTGGTGGGGCTGGCAGGCGCCGCGATCGTGACGCTCTTCGTGACCGGGCGCGCCCTGGTCCCGATCCGGTCCGCGTTCGCCACGGAGCGCCGGTTCGTGGCGGACGCATCGCACGAGATCCGGACGCCGGCCGCCATCATCCGGGCCTCCGCGGAGGTGCTGGAACGGGAGGGTCTCGTGGCGGACGAGGGCCGCTCCCTCGTGGCGGACATCGTGGCCGAGTCGGACCGGCTCGGCGGCCTGGTCGACGACCTGCTGGCGCTTGCCGCGTCGGAGCGGGGCTCGCTCGCGATCGAGCGGCATCCGACGGACCTCGCCGAGATCGCCCGTGACACGGTGCGCCGGGCGGGTCCGCTCGCCGCCGAGCGCGGCATCGAGCTGCTCGGACCGGCCGAGGACGGCATGGTCCTGCCCGTGGTCGGCGACCGGGATCGGCTGGTCCAGCTCCTGCTCGTCCTCGTCGACAACGCGTTTCGGCACTCCCCGGATGGCGGCTGCGTCACCGTCGCGATCGCGCCGGCCGGCGGGCGCTCCGCCGCCGTGACCGTCGACGACGAGGGGCCCGGCGTTCCCGCCGATGCCCGCGAGGCGATCTTCGAGCCGTTCGCGCGGCTGCCGGGCTCGCGGACCCGTGCCGACGCCGGAAGCGGCCTGGGCCTCGCGATCGCGCGGCGCCTGGCGGAGCTCCATGGCGGGACGCTGGTCGCGACGGCGGCGCCCGGTGGCGGCGCCCGGTTCGTGCTGTCGCTGCCGGCCGGAAGGTCGGGCGGGGCCGTACCGGCTGCCGACGGCACCTCCGGCCACGGGCGCTGAGGCCGCGCCGCCGGCCCGTGCCCGTCCCGTCGAGACGGGGTACCATCTGCGGGACAAACCGACTGGTCGGTCGGTTTTCGCAGAGGCGAACGAGACCGGGATGGGCGACGAGAAGCGCGCGGGCGCGCAGGCCGAGAAGAGCCGGACGCGCCGCGAGCAGATCCTGGACGCGGCCTTCAACACGTTCGCCCGGCGCGGCTACCGAGACACGGCCATGGACGAGATCGCCGCGGCCGCGGAGACCAGCAAGGGCGGCGTCTACTTCCACTTCGCCACGAAGGAGGCGATCTTCCGCGAGCTGATGCGGTCGACCGCGGACCGGCTCGCCGCCAAGGTGGACCGGGCGGTTGCCACGGAGACCGACCCGATCGCGAAGGCCGACGCGGCGCTGCGCACGGTCTTCGCCACCTTTGCCGGCCACCGCACGATGGCCCGGCTCCTCTTCCTCGACGCGCTGGGCGCCGGCCGCGCCTTCAACGACGAGACGAACGCGCTCCACGAGCGGTTCGCCGCGATGATCGCCGGCTACCTGGACCAGGCCGTCGCGGAGGGAGCGATCCCACCGCTCGATACCCGGCTCACGGGCGTCGCCTGGTTCGGCGCGCTCAACGAGGTTGTCGCGCGGTGGCTGATGGCCGACGAGCCGGAGCGGCTGGAGGAGACGTACCCGCCACTTCGCGCGCTCCTCCTGCGCAGCGCGGGCGTCCCGGAGGAGCGGATCGCCGCGACGGGGCCGCCGAGATGACCGTCGTCGAACGGGCCGGCACGGCGATCCCTCCCGGCCCGGGGTCGAGTCACGTGCCGGCCGCTCCGGGGTCGATGCGCACCTGGACCCGTCCCGCCCCGGCCGTCGACCCGATCAGCCTGTTCGCCGCGGCACGGGAGCAGGACCTCGAGGCGGCACTGTGGCTGCAACCGTCGGCCGGCTTCGCGATCGTGGGGATCGGACGCGCGTGGTCGATCGAGCCCGCGGGCGCCGATCGCTTCGCCCGCGCGGCGGCCGGCTGGCGCGCCCTCCTGGACGGGGCCGCGATCGACCTCCGGGCGGGAGCCCCGCGGGGTGTCGGCCCGGTCCTCGTCGGCGGCCTCGGCTTCACGGGCCGGGCGCCCGGTGCATCCGAACCGTGGGCGCCGTTCGGGGCAGCCTCGCTGGTCCTGCCGGCACTGACGTACGCGCGGGCCGACGGGGCTTCCCATGTCACGTTCGCGGAGACGATCCCGGTCTCCGGAGAGACAGCCGGCCCGGCAGATCGCCCGGCGGACGGCGCCGACCCGCGCGCCGCCGAACGGCGCTGGGACGCTCTCGTCGCCCGTGCGGCGGCGCTCAGCCCGGGCAGCGGCGCGGTGGTGGCCCGGCCCGCCGACGCCCCGCTCGCGATCCTCGGGGAGAGGCCGGACCGAGAGGCATGGGATCGGCTGGTCGGCCTCTTCGCGGGAGCGGTCGGCCGGGGCCGCCTGGACAAGGTCGTGCTCGCGCGCCGGGTGGACCTTCGATCGTCCATCGACATCGACCAGGAGAACGCGCTTCGGCGTCTCGCCGCGGGGGCCCCGGAGGGGACGATCTTCGCGTTCGTGCGCGGCGGCCGGACGTTCCTCGGCGCGACCCCGGAGCGGCTGGTCCGCACTGCCGGGCGCGACTTCGAGACGGTGGCCATCGCCGGTTCCGCGCGGCGCGGCGCCACCGCCGCCGAGGATGCCGCGCTCGCGGCGGCGCTGTTCGCCAGCGAGAAGGAACGCGAGGAGCACGCGGTCGTCGTCGAGATGCTCCGCGGCAGCCTTTCGCCGCTGGCCGAGACGCTCGAGGTGGGCGCGACGCCGGGGATCCTCCCGCTCCGCCACGTCCAGCACCTCGTGACGCAGGTGCGCGGACGGCTGCGCGACCAGGCGGGGCTTCTCGCCCTGGCCGAGCGCCTCCACCCGACCCCGGCCGTGGGTGGCGAGCCGCGCGACCTCGCCCTGGAGATGATCGCCGAGCACGAGGGGATCGAGCGCGGCTGGTATGCCGGCCCGATCGGCTGGCTGGGCGCCGACGGGGACGGCGAGCTCATGGTCGCGCTCCGCTGCGGCCTCGTGATGGGCCGGGACGCGACGCTGTACGCGGGCTGCGGGATCGTGGCCGACTCCGAGCCGTCGCACGAGTGGGAAGAGTCGCGGATGAAGCTGCGGCCGGTCGCCTCGGCGCTCGGCCGTGAGCCGGAGCCGGGGACATGACGGACGTCGTCGCGCTCCGCGCGTTCGTCGACGAGCTGGTCCGGGCGGGGCTGCACGACGTGGCAGTCTGCCCTGGGTCGCGCTCCACGCCGCTTGCCCTCGCCCTCCGGGCACACCCGGGAATGGACGTCCGCGTCCTGCCCGACGAGCGGGCGGCCGGCTTCTTCGCGCTGGGCCTGGCGCGGGCATCGCGGCGCGCCGCCGGCGTCCTCGTGACGTCGGGGACCGCGGCCGCGAACCTGCTGCCCGCCGCCGTCGAGGCAACGCTGGGGCGCGTGCCGCTCGTCCTCCTGACCGCCGATCGCCCGCCGGAGCTTCGCGACCGCGGCGCGCCGCAGGCGATCGACCAGGCTCGACTGTTCGGCGTCCACGCGAAGTGGGACGCGGAGCTGCCGCTCCTCGACGGGACCGCAGAGACGCGACGCCACGTCCGGTCAGTGGCAGGTCGAGCGGTGGCGACGGCGCTGGCGGGCCCCGCTGGGGCGGTCCACCTCAACATCCCGTTCCGCGAGCCGCTGATCCCGGAGGGCGACCTGCGGCCGCCAGCCCCCGACAATGCGGCGCCCACCCGGCCGTTCACGGATGTCGTGGCCGGCCCGCGAATCCTGGCGGCAGCCGCGGTGGCGGACCTCGCGGACCGCCTGGCCGGGGCCCGTCGCGGGCTCATCATCGCCGGGCCACAGGACGACGCGGCACTGCCGGCCGCGCTCGCCCGCCTGGCGGACGCGAGCGGGTTCCCGATCCTCGCCGACCCGCTCTCCGGGGTCCGCTGCGGACCACACGACCGCTCGCACGTGGTGACCCGGGGCGACCTCCTGTGCCGAGCGGGGCCATGGCGCGACGCGCACGCGCCCGACCTCGTGATCCGCTTCGGCGCGACCCCGACCTCGAAGCCGATCATGGCGCTCGTCGCGGACGCCGCCCCGGAACAGCTCGTCGTGGACGGCGACGGGGGATACCGGGAGCCGGCGCTTCTGCCGACGACCTTCGTCCACGCGGACGCGGCGATAACCGCGGATGCGCTCGCGGATGCGCTTGGGGATGCGCCTGGGGATGTGGTGGCGGGCAGGTCCGCGCCGGGAGCACGCGCCGACGCGCTGTCCGGGAGCCCGTGGGCGGACGCCTGGATGGCCGCGGATCGCGCGGCCGATGGCGCCCTTCGCGCCTGGCTGTCGGGCGTGGAGTCGCGCGGGGAGGCCTTCGAGGGCGCGCCGTTCGCGCACCTCGGCGAGCTGCTCCCCGACGGCGCGATCCTGTGGGCCGGGAGCTCCATGTCCGTCCGGGACCTCGATGCCTGGCTGCCGGGCGGCGCGCGCGCGATCCGGCCGCTCGCGAACCGCGGCGCGAACGGCATCGACGGCGTGGTCTCCTCCGCGCTCGGCGCCGCGGCGGCCGGTGTGGGACGCGTCGCGCTGGTGGTGGGGGACCTGTCCTTCCTTCACGACCTGAACGCGCTGGCCGCGGCGAAGCTGCACGGGCTCTCCGCCACGATCGTGCTGGTCAACAACGACGGCGGCGGGATCTTCTCGTTCCTGCCCCAGGCGTCGGCAGACGCGCCTGGCGTGGGTCTGCCGACGCACTACGAGGAGCTGTTCGGGACGCCGCACGGGATTGACCTCGCGCCGGTGATCGGTTCACTCGGCGGCGTCCACAGCCCGATCGCCGCGGGCGGGCTGCGGTCCGCGCTTGCCGGGAGCCTTGCCACGAGCGGGGTCACCGTCCTCGAGCTCCGCACCGAGCGTGCCCGCAACGTGGAGCTCCACAGCGATGCCGCCGCAGCGGTTGCCGCCGCCCTCGCAGAGCTCGACGCGTGACAATCGAGCCGCGGAGCGTGGACGTCGAGGGGCTCCGGTGGGCCGTCCGCGAGGCCGGCTCGGGCCCGGCGCTCCTGCTCCTCCACGGATTCACGGGGAGCGGTCGCAGCTGGGGCGGCGGGCTTGCCGACGCGGCGGGCGGGCTTGCCGACGCGGCGGTGGCGGCCGGCTTCACGATGATCGCCCCGGACCTCCCCGGCCACGGCGGGACCGGTTGGCACGAGGGCGGACCCTCCCGCCCGCCGGTCTCGTCACGGGCGACGATCGAGCGCACAGCGGACGACCTGCCCGCGCTGCTTCGCGCCATTGGCCACGAGCGAGCGCACGTCGTTGGCTACTCGATGGGGGCGCGGGTCGCGCTCCGTCTCGCGATCTCCCACCCGGCCCGGGTCGCGAGCCTCGTCGTCGAGGCGCCGTCCGCCGGGATCGCCGACGCCGCGGGTCGGGCCGCCCGCCGGGCCGCCGACGACGCG
Source organism: Candidatus Limnocylindrales bacterium (assembly GCA_036834865.1). GTDB lineage: Bacteria > Chloroflexota > Limnocylindria > Limnocylindrales > CSP1-4 > CTSoil-043. Next base: position 6,149 of record DAITNC010000086.1, read on the forward strand.
CTGGCCCGGGCCCTCGAGCGTGGCGGGATGGAACGCTTCATCGACGCCTGGGAGCGGACGCCGGTGCTCGCCGGCGAGGCACGCCTGGGCGCCGGCGACCGTGCCCGCCTTCGCGGGATCCGGCTCGCCCACGATCCCGCCGGACTCGCGGCGAGCCTCCGCGCCGCCGGGCAGGGCGTGATGGAGCCGCTCCACGACCGGCTGCGCGAGATCACGTCGCCGACCCTCGTGATCGTCGGCGCCGATGACCCGGTCCGGGAGCGGGCAGCTGCCGTGGCGGCCGGGATTCCCGGCGCCCGGCTGGCCGTGGTCGCCGGCGCCGGCCACGCCCCGCACCTCGAGGCGCCGGCCACGTTCGTTCGCCTCGTCCTCGATTTCATCCTGGAGGATCACGCCGCATGACCGCACCAGTCACGTGGACCCGCGTCGCGGAGTATCGCGACATCCGCTACGAGCACTCGGGCACAGGGATCGCGAAGGTGACGATCGACCGGCCCGAGGTCCGCAACGCCTTTCGCCCGGAGACCGTCTCGGAGATGATCGACGCGCTCGCGCGGATCCGGGATGACGGGCGGATCGGGTGCGTGCTCCTGACCGGGGCGGGGGAGGTCGCGTTCTGCGCCGGCGGCGACCAGAACTACAAGAGCCCGGCCGGCGGCTACGTCGGCGGCGACG
>DAITNC010000087.1:0-6730 GCA_036834865.1 Candidatus Limnocylindrales bacterium
CGATCCCTGACGGAGTGGACCTGGTCTTCGTTCCAGGGTCGACGAACAGCAAGGCGTACGCAAAGCTGGTTCAGTAAGTGGCGACAATCGGACGAACCGAACGCTGGATCAACGCACATCCTCAAGAACGGCAACGAGCGCGTGTACTCAGACTAGCGGGGTTGCTTTTCGGTCCTCATCGGCCGCGAGATCAACCAGGCTCACCACGATGATCTCCCGGCGGAGTGGCCCAGCTCCCCTGCTCCGGGGCGCACGCCTTGGTAGCCGAGCGAGGCACGGGTCGCCTTCGGGCGCGTATCGAGAGTGGGGAGTCAGCGCCGCCGCCAGCTGATCGGGTTCGCCCGAGGAAGCTCTGAGCGAGCAACATGCACGCCACCCCGTCACACCAGGAAGCTCTCGCTGACCCATGACATCCAAGCGTCGCCTGCCACCGAAACGGCGGGATATGCGCCAATGGGAGACCCGACCAGGAGACGACTCTGCGTCCGCCTAACGCCTCACGACATCCGGGTCCGGGAGCATCGCGTCCCGGACGGCCGCCTGCAGGTCGTGGTAGGAGCCGATGAACGCCCGCAGTGTCCGGACGGTGGAGCCGTAGCCGTCGAACTCGGCCGGCGAGAGCCCGTCGGGTTCGTACGCGCAACGGAACTCGTCGAGCCGCAGGAGCACGTCGAGGATCGCCCGGTCGACGGGCTGATCGATGCGGGGCTCGGGCACGATTCCGCTCGCATTGAAGCGGACCTGCCACGGGTACGTGAGCGTCATAGCCAGGTCGCCGCCCACGAGCTCCGTCCAGTGGAGCGGGTGGCGGTACGCAGCGGACAACAATCGCGAGCGGTAGCTGCGCTCACGGAAGAGCGCGTACGTTCGCTTGAGCACCGCGATGCCGGCCCAGTTGGGCGCGGCCGGGTCGATCGCCAGGCCGTCGCGCTCGATGACGGCTTTGAGCCAGTCATCGAGCCGCCCGATCATCAGCACGACCATCGGGGTCATTCCGGCGACGTCCCCGCCGGCCGCGGCCCGCCGGTCGAGGCCACGCTCCACTGCCTCCGCCGCCGCGACCGCCTGGGCCACCGTGAAGGAGACCGTCGCGTTGGTGTTGACGCCTTGCGCTGTCGCCTCTTCGATAGCGGCGATCCCGGCTTCGGTCGCCGGGAACTTGATGTGCAGGTTCGGGGCGAGCCCATGGAGATGGAGCGCCTGCGCGACCATCGCGCCCGTGTCGCGGTAGGCCGCCGGGTTGACCTGGATGGACTGGCGACCACGGCGGCCACCGGTCGCCTCGAACACCGGGCGAAGCAGCCCGGCGCCGCGGACCGCCATCTCCCCGGCGATCGCCCAGCTGAGCTCGACCTCGGACCAGGCTGGGTTTGCTGCCGCGAGCTCGCGGATCCGCACCGTCCACGCGGCGCGGTCCGCCTTGAGGACATCTAGGACGATCCCGGGGTTGGACGTCGCCCCGGTGGCGCCCCGCTCGATGGCGTAGGCAAGCTCGGCCGGGTCGCAGGAGTCGTTCCAGTACTCGGTGGGCGTCTCGCGGGTCATACGGAGGAGCGGGCTCTCCGCGGCATTGGGCGTCATGACGAGGCTCGATCTTCGTGGGCGGCATCCGCGACGCGGAACGATGCAAGGTCCTCGAGCATCGTGATCAGCCCGGAGTGGTCGTAGTCGGCGCGGCCGGCAGCCGCCATCGCGCGCATCAGCTGGTCCACGCCTGCTGCCGCCGGCAGAGCGACGTCGATCTCACGGGCGAGGTCGAGCGCGTTCTTGAGGTCCTTGAGGTGGAGTCGAACGCGGAAACCCGGGTCGAAGGTCCCGCCAAGCATGTTGCTGCGGCGCAGCTCGAGAACCTTGGTCGCCGCGAGTCCACCCTGGAGGACATCGGCGATGCGGGCTGGGTCCACCCCCGCCTTCGCTCCGAGGACGAGGGCCTCGGACACCGCCTCGATCACGACCGCCACGACGACCTGGTTGCAGACCTTCGTGACCTGTCCAGCCCCAGCGGGACCCATGTGGACGATCGTCTTGCCCAGCGCCTCGAATATGGGCGCGGCGCGGGCGAAGGCGGCGTCGGTCCCGCCGACCATGATCGAGAGGCTGCCGGCGATCGCGCCCTTGTCGCCGCCACTGACCGGGGCGTCGAGCATATCGGCGCCCGCAGCTGCGGCGCGCTCCGCGAGCTCCCGGGCAGTGGAGGGGGCGATAGAGCTCATGTCGATGGCCAGCCAGCCCGGCCGGAGGGCCTCGAAGGCGCCGTCGGGCCCCAGGTAGACCTCGCGCACCTGGGGCGAGTCTGGGAGCATCGTGATCAGGACGTCGACCGCCTCGGCGACCTGACGCGGCGATGTCCCGGCCGTCGCACCCTCGGCCACCAGGTCGTCCACCGCGGCTCGGGTCACGTCGTGAACGATGAGCGGGTAGCCCGCCTTGAGCAAGTTGCGGGCCATCGGGCGACCCATGATCCCGAGCCCGATCAGGCCGATCGTCGGTTTGGTGTCCATGTCGCTCCTCATCTCTCCAGCTCCGGGGGTGGTGCCGCTAGGTGGACCCACTGCGTCGCGCCCGGCCCCGAGACTCCGGGGCGAGTCGCGAACACCGCTCCGGCATGCGGCTGTAGGGCGAGGTCGCCGTCGCTCAATCCGTGGACGGCCGAGGTGATGATGAGCGCGTCGTCGACGAAGCAGCAGCTGGTGGGCCGGCTCACCGGCAGCCGGACGGACCCGAGCTGGCGTCCGTCGGGCGAGTACCGACGCACCTCCCAGCCGTCCCACATCGCGACCCAGAGGCATCCCTCGCCATCAATGCACATGCCGTCAGGGTCGCCTTGTGACGGCGAGAGGTCAACGACCGTCCGGCGGGTAGCGAGCGTGCCCGACGCGGCATCGAAGTCGAAGGCATCGACGCGCGCCGCTTGGGTGTCGATGAAGTACATCGACCTGGTGTCCGGGCTCCAGCCGAGCCCGTTGGAGAGGCCCACGCCGGTGACGGCCGCGACGGCCTCCCGGTCCTGGAGCCGGTAGAGGGCGCCTCGTCCCGGGGCCTCCTCGTAGGGCATGGTCCCGGCCCACGCCCGGCCGGTCGGGTCGCACTTCCCGTCGTTGAACCGGAGGTCCGGCTGGTCCTGGAGTGGCAGCGCCAGCGGTTCCAGGCTGCCGTCCATCTCCAGCCGCACGAAGCCGTCGCGCCGGGCGATCAGGTACCCGCCACCCGCCGCCGGGAGTGCGGCCCCAACGTGGGCTCCGACCTCGAGCACGTCGACGACCCGTTCCGGGTCTGCCACGTAGACGTGCCCGGCCAGGATGTCGACGAACGACAGCCGACCGGCCGCGGCGTCCCAGCTGGGGCCCTCGCCCAGTTCCAGGTGGAGGTCGAACAGGACATCGGGAGCGTCGTATCTGCGGATCACGCCGACCTCATCGTTCGCCCGGACCTTTCGCGCGACGGCACCGACTCGCCGCCGGGGATCTCAGGCCGGCTCGATGCTCTCATCCGGCCGATCCTCGTTGGGCGCCACGGCCGCGAGCATGGTCATCGGGCCCTCGGGGCCGACCCGAATGGAGTGCCGGACGCCACGCAGGGCGAGGACCAGCTCTCCCGGTCCCACCTCGCGCTCCGGCTCGTCGCCGATCGTAAACAGTGCCCGACCGCTGACGACCTTGAAGATCTCCTCCGCGGAGGGATGCAGGTGCGGCACGGTCGAGTACCCGGCCGGCCAGCCAAGGAAGACCACGCGCAAGCCGAGGGTCCCGACCAGGGCGAGGCGCCACGGGGCCTCGCCGGACTCCCGGGCGAGCGCCTCGAGGTCCTGGATCGGCCGATTGAAGGCGTCGTTCCCGGATACGAACGGCATGTGCGACTCCTAAGGTGACGTGGGGTGCCATGGTTGGGTCGCCCTGGTTCCCCGGGCGGACGGTCAGTCGGGCGGGTGGAGCACGATCCTCATGAGCCCGGGCTCGCCTCGGTGGAGGCTCTCGAAGCCCGCTCGGCCTTCGGCCAGCGGCAGGATCCGGCTGATCAGCTCCGCCACGCGCAGACGCCTGTCGGCAATTCGCTCGATGCAGTCTGGGTACTCCCCCGCACTGGCCGATGAGCCGCGGATGGTGAGCTCGCCCGAGACGATCCCCTGCAAGTCCTGCTCCACCCGCGGCTGTACGTTGCCGATGAGCGTGAGCCGGCCGCCGGGCCGGGTCAGGGCCGTCGCCATGTCGATCGTCCTTTGGATGCCGACCGCCTCGAGCACGACGTCCGTGGTCCGGCGGCCCGTCGCCTGCTCGAGCGAGTCCGCGGGCTTGCCGTCCCCCGAGTCGATCATCACGTCGGCACCGAGCCGCCGGGCCAGCTCCAGGCGCTCGGGGACGACGTCCGCGATCGCCACGATCCCAGCGCCGAGCATCCTCGCCGCCTGCATGGCGAGGATGCCGATCAGCCCCGCACCGACCACGACCACCAGGTCACCGGTCTGGATCTCGCTGATCCTCGCCGCGTGCATGGCGACGGCGGCCGGCTCAACCATGGCCGCCGCGTCGAACGAGACGGCGTCGGGGAGCTGGTGGAGCAGGCGCGCGGGCACCACGACGTACTCGGCCATCGCCCCGTCCCGGCGGAACGCCGGGGTCGAGACGCCGAAGGTCTGGCGTGTCTCGCACAGGTTCGTGCGCCCCAGGAGGCACGGCCGGCAGGCGCCGCACCAGACGATGGAGTCGAAGGTGACGCGCGCGCCCGGAGCCCACCCCTCCGTACCCGGGCCGACGGCCTCGATAACGCCCGACGCCTCGTGGCCCATGACGACCGGCGGGATGCGCCGGCCCGTGGTCCCCGTGTAGCCGTGGACGTCCGATCCACAGATGGCGACTGCCTTGACCCGGACCAGCACCTCGCCGGTGGCCGCGACGGGAGCGGGGCGGTCCGTGTAGTCGAGCTGAAGGGGGCCCGTGTACACAAGCGCCTTCATCGCGCCATCACCTCCGCGGATCAACGTGGGTCTTGGGCGCGTGGCCCCAGCGAGCCTGGCGATGGCCGGCGAGGACATCTGCGACGTCCTCTAGCGAGACGGTCGCGCCGATCAGCGGCAGCGGATCGACGGCACCGGAGGCGTACAGGTCGACGATGCCCTCGAGCCCCCCGGACGCGCTGAGGACGCCGACCGCCGTCACGTCCTTGAGCGCCATGGTGCGTGTGTCGATCAGGCTCGGCCGGCCGGCGAGGCCGACGTAGACGACGCGCCGGCCGGGCTCGACGAGGTCGAGGGCGAGGGCCGGCAACTCGGCCGAGTTGGAGGCGTCGATGACGGCGTCGTAGCCCACGTTCGGCAGGGTGTCCGCCGTCCAGACGTGCTCGAAGCCGAGGGCGAGCGCGAAGGCTCGCGACCGCTCGCTCCGTCCCAGCAGGTGGACCTCGATGCCCTGGGCGGCCGCGATCCGGGCGGCCAGCAGCCCGATGGTGCCGGGACCGAGGACCAGCAGCCGCTCGCCCGGGACCAGGCCGGCCCCACGAACGGCGCGGAGGGCGTTGCCACCGGGCTCTACCATGGCGCCCATCGCGGGCTCGACCGTCTCGGGGAGCGGCACCAGCGCCCGGACGGGCACGGGGAGCTGCTCGGCCAGGGCACCCGGCCAGCCGTTGCGGACGCCGATCTCGTACCGGGCGGCGCACAGGTGCTGGCGTCCGTGCAGGCACCGCTCGCAGTGCCCGCAGCCGAGCTGCGTGTCGCCCGTCACCCGGCGCCCGACCCAGGACGGATCCACGCCATCGCCGACTGACGAGACCCGGCCGGCCCACTCGTGGCCGATGCGGATCGGGTACGCCGCCTGGCCCGTGTGCAGGTAGGACATCTCGCCCGTGTACAGCTCAACATCCGTGCCGCAGACGCCCGCCCGGTCGACGTCCACGATCACCTCGCCCTGGCGACGTTCGGGACGGGGCAGCTCACGCACCTCCGCCGTGCCGGGACCGACGATCACGAACGCCCGCATCACCACAACACTGCCGACGAGGCGCCCGCCTCGGAACCGGCGGCTTCCGCGTCATGCGCCGCGGCCAGGACCCGGGCGTGAGTGATCGTGACCGAATGGTGTCCGGGCGCCAGCGACACTGAGGCCGTCCCGGGGTCTCCGTCCACATGGATCCGGGACTCCGCGGTCGCGGGGACGATGAACTCGCCCGAGGTGCCTGACGGCAGCTCGATGTCAACCGAGAGCTTCCCGTCACCGTCCAACTGCCACGCGATCGCTGCGTTCCCATACGGCGTGTCGACCGATGCCCGGGCCCAGTCGACGCCCTTTGCCGGCTTGGGGGCGAAGACCACTCGGCGATACCCCGGTTGCCGACGGTCGGGCGCGATGCCTGCCACGTACCGATACACCCAGTCGATCACCGCCCCGTAAGCATAGTGGTTGAAGGACAACATGTGGCCATCACTGTTCGCTCCCGGGACCTCGACCGGCGATGTCATGGTCCCCGGATGGATGGATCCATCGGGTCTGATCGCGTCCCAGCGCTCCCAGATCGTCGTCGCCCCTTGGTCGACTTGGTACAGCCAGGACGGCACCTCGCGGCGAAACAGCATGAGATAGGCCTCGTCGAAGTAACCCGCCGCTGCCAGCGCCGGAAGGACGAGAGGCGTGCCGAGGAAGCCGGTGGCAACGCGCCCGCCAGCCGACCGAACAAGCACCGCCGCAGCGGGATCGGCCTGCTCACCCCGGCCGACGTCCACGCCGGACGGGCCACCGAG
>DAITNC010000088.1:0-6688 GCA_036834865.1 Candidatus Limnocylindrales bacterium
GGTAGATCCAGCGCGCGCTGTTCGGGCCCATCTCGAAGGCCGAGGGCAGGCCCAGCAGCTCGTAGCCGCGGTCGGTCCGCACGAAGATCCGCTGGCCGCTGGCCTTGAGGACGTTGAGCGGGTTGCGGCAGACGCTGAGGAGCTTGTTGAAGGACGTGTTCCCGATCGCGAGCTGAGAGCCGAAGACGCCGAACATCCACGCGGTGACCGACAGGATTTCGTCGCTCGGGAGCAGGTCCCGGCCGGAGCGCATGATGTGCCCGGTCGGGCGCTCCATGAGCAGCTCCTTCGCCTTGAGCACGACATGCTGCTGGCGGCCGTGGAAGAACGACAGCAGCCTCCCTTGGCGGCGCTCCACGTGACGCCACTCCGAGCCGAAGAACCGCTCGAGGTCGGCCTGTCCAAGATCCTGGCTCTCGAACAGGACCGGCGCGTCGAAGAGGCCGGCAGAGCGCGGGCGCGGGGTCCGGCTGATCGCGCCGCGCCGACGTCCCGGGAATGCCTCCTGGGCGGCCATGGCCCGTCCTGCGTCGGTGGCACTCGTTGCCGCCGGGTGGTCGGCCACGAATGCGGCGAAGAACGTGATCTCGCCGGTGGCCCCGGGTGGGAGCGAGAGCCTCCGTGACTGGAGCGTCGGCAGCGCGAACTCGTACTGGTAGTTCCGGTTCGGCAACGTCGGGCGACGCAGGGCGGCCGGGGCGTTCGATGCCTTGTAGGCGAGACCGTAGAACTGGAACCCGTCGGTCAGGTAGCCCACGGCGCCGCCCAGGCAGCCGTGCATGACCCACGGGAACGCCGTCCCCTGGGGCAGGTTCTGCCGTGAGCAGACCAGGAAACCGAAATCCTTGTCCTCGAGGATCGTGTGGTCGATGTACTGGCTCGTGTACAGCTCGCTGCTCCGGACCGCGGCCTCGGTGGCGATCCCGAGGTCCTGGGCCAGCACGGCATCCACGCTCAATCGTCTGCCCGTCGTGTTGGCGAGCGTGATGGTCCAGAACCAGGTCGGTTGCCTCCTTGCCAGGCGGAGCGTGCACGCGTAGCGAATCCCGTCGACCGATCCTTCCCAGGCTGCGCCGTGGCGGGAGACCCGAACGCGGCTCGTGGACCCCGGCCCAAGCAACGGGAAGGACGAGATGCCACTGCGCGCTCCCCTGCGAAGGTAGATGTTGCCGAGGGCGCCCTCGACGGGGCTTCCGAGCACCTGGTTGATCAGGACGTCGCCGTGACGGATCGCGAACAGCGAGCCGTTGTCGAGGAGCTCGATCGAGAGGCCGGCCGGGTTTCGCAGCTGCGTCGCGATCAGCGGCCGTCGGTCACCGGTGGGCGGCACGGGCGTTCGGGGGGCCGGTCGGCACGAGCTCAACGAGCGAGATGGCCGGCATCGGCAGGTTGAACTCCAGCTCGAGGCGACCCCGGTCGGCGCGGACCCGGCGCGGCCGCCCGAGAGTCTCGAGGTGGTCGGCTGAGCGGAGATGCACCCAGCCCGCGTCATCCGGCCAGTCAGGCCGGCCGAGACGCTTCCAGGTCCGAACGATGTTCGAGTGGCGTGCGTCCACCCGGTAGTGGCGGAGCTCGTAGGCACGCGACCGGAGGCCCTCCACCTCGAGCGTGACCGCCCGACCGAGGGCCCGGACGCTGGCACCCTTCGACTGGTCGAGCGTCCCGTTCCACACTGCGATCGCGACTCGGCCGTCGGGGTCGCCCGACGCCCACGCCTCGACGAGCGACCCTGCGCCGTCGCCGTCGAGCTCGCTCGCCAGCTCGTCCTGGCCGAGCCGCTCCAACATGGCGATCGCCCAGAAACGGGGCTTGCGGAGGTTGCCGACCGTGAGCAGCCCGAACCCGCCGTGGAAGAGCGCCGGGGCGTCGCCACCCTCGACGAAGTGGTCCGATGCGACCCAGTAGGCGAGCGCGTCGAGCCGGCCGGCCGCGGAGCGCATGCCACGTGCGACAAGCGGCGCAGCCCAGGCGCTGTCGTTGATGGGAGCACCATCACGCGGGCTGACGCCCCATTCCGTCCACCACAGCGGCAAGTCGGGCCGCCCGAAACGGGCCGTGATCGGCCGGAGGTCGAGCGGCGGAAGACCGTACGTGTGCGTCGAGACGAAGTCGATCGGGAGCTCGTTCGCTCGGCAGTGCTCGAGCAGGTCATCGATCCAGCCCGCGGCCGCTGTCGCCGGCCCGCCCACGCGGAACTCCGGGTCGATCGACTTGACGGCCCGGACGCTAGCCTCGTAGAGCCGGAGGTAGTCCGACTCGGCGCCGGCCCAGAACACACAGAGGTTCGGCTCGTTCCAGACCTCGAATGCCCAGCTGCGCACCTCCTCGCGGCCGTACCGATCCACGAGATGGGCGGCGAGGTCGCGGACGAGGGCCGCCCAGCGCTCGAAGTCGCGCGGCCGCGAGACGATCGCCCCGTAGTCGAACACCGTCACTTCGGGATCGATCGCGAGGTCGCGCGGCATGAACGAGAGCTCCACGATCGGCCGGAGGCCGGTCTTGAGAAGCCGGTCAAAAACGTCGTCCACCTTCGAGAACTCGTGGACCGGCCCCTCGCCTGAGTCGCGGTAGACCTCGAGGGTGTCGGCGAGGATGGCGTGTGCCCGCACCGCCTCGACGCCGAGCTCGTTGCGGACGATCCGGAAGGCCTCGGCCAGCTCCGTGCCGACGTCCCGCCCGCCGGGCCCCGGCCCGCGGAGGAGGAGGGCGAGATGCTCGGAGCCGATGATCGGGCGCCACGGTCGGCCGACTCGCCCGATGACGTGGCCCGCGTCCACGCGGATCGCGACCGCCGCGTCCGCCGCGCCCGCCCGGGGGGTGACCGGGAGCGAACGCGAGCTTCCCTCTGCCTCGATCGTCGGCAGGCTCGAGATCGCGTACCAGGCCTCCGCGCCGGGCGGGCCGGTCGTGTCCAGGTACGGGCCATGCGGGACCGCGAGGACGTCGCCACCGCCCTGGTCGATGGGCTCGAACGGGCCGTCGGCGGCCGGGCCGCGGTGTACGAGGTAGCCGGCCGCGCCCTCGACCGGCGACCAATCGAGCGTGACCTGGCCACGCCCGCGCACAGCCCGGACGTGCCGGGGCGGCGCGAGCGAGATCGGCGGCGCCGGTCGGTCGCGTTCGGTCCGGGCGCCGAGCGTCGCGAACCAGGCGATTCGCGCGGAGCTGGCCGAACGCTCCCCAGCTTCCGACCCGGCGTCCGGCTCCGGTTCGGCTGCCCCCGACCGGCTCATCCCTTGAGACCCGTCGTCGCGATGCCCTCCGTGATCCAGCGCTGGAAGATGACGAAGACGATCAGCACGGGCACGACGAGGATCACCGAGCCCGCCATGAGCATGCCGTGGTCGGCCTGGAACTGGCCCGTCGCGAACGTGGCCAGGGCAACCGGCAGCGTGTACATCTGAGGTTCCTGGGCCATGACCAGCGGATAGAGAAAGCTGTTCCAGTTGCCCAGGAAGGTGAGGATCCCGAGCGTCGCGAGGACCGGCGTGGCGATCGGCAGGACGACGGTCCAGAAGATCCGGAATTCGTTTCCTCCGTCGATGCGCGCCGCCTCGAGCAGCTCGTTCGGGATGCTGAACATGAACTGGCGCATGAGGAAGACGCCGAACGGTCCGGCGAGGAAGGGCAGGATCAGGCCCGGGTAGCTGTTCACGAACCCGAGCTTGCTCATCAGGATGAAGTTCGGGATCAGCGTGATCCCGGCCGGCACCATGAGCGTGGCCAGGACCAGGCCCATGATCACGCGCTTGCCCCGCCAGCGCAGCTTGGCGAGCGCATACCCCAGCATCGGGCAGAAGACGAGATTGCCGACCGTCACCGCGAACGCGATGACCGTCGAGTTGAAGAAGAAGCGCGGGAAGTCGAGCTGGTCGAAGAGGCGCTGGTAGTTGTCGGTCGTGGGGATCGAGGGCAGGAGCGTCGGCGGCGTGCGCAGGAAGTCCGCCTGCGGCTTGATCGAACCGAGGAGCATCCACAGGAACGGCCCGACCATGAGCACGAGCCCACCGACGAGCAGGACGTAGATCCACAGGTTCGACGAGGTCCGGCCTTCTCCCGAGACGGCACGTGCCGGGATGGGAGCCCTGGCGGGCACGGCGGTCATCGATCAACCTCCCTCACGTGTCCGACCGGAGGAACTTGAACTGGAGGAAGGCGACGATCGCCACGATCACGAACAGCACGTAGGCGATCGACGAGGCGTAGCCCTGGTGGAAGAACGTGAAGCCCTGCTGGTACATGTACATCGTGATCGAGAGCGTCGAGTCGAGCGGGCCGCCGCCGGTCATCACGAAGGGCTCCTCGAAAAGCTGCAGGTAGCCGATCGTGGTGATGACGGTCATGAACAGGATCGTGGGCCGGAGCATCGGCAGGGTCACGTAGCGGAACCCCTGCATCCGTCCGGCTCCATCGATCGCGGCCGCCTCGTAGAGCGTCGAGGGGATCGCCTGGAGGCCGGCCAGGAAGACGATCATCGCGAACCCGAGATTGCGCCACACGGCCATCACGATGATCGACGGCATCGCGAACACCGGGTCGGCGAGCCATGCCGGTCCCTGGATGCCCAGGCCGCTGAGCAGCATGTTGACCAGCCCCGCGTCGGGGTTCAGCAGGAACCGCCAGACCACCGCGATGGCGACGATGCTCGTGATGACCGGCAGGTAGTACCCCACCCGGAACGCAGTTCGAAAGCGGGTGACCCCACGGTTCAGGGCCGTCGCGATCAACAGCCCGAAGACGAGCGTCAGCGGCACGCCGACGACCACGAAGTAGAAGGTGTTGAAGAGCGCCTTCCAGAACGTTGGGTCGGCGAACAGGTCACCGTAGTTCTTCAGGCCGATGACTGACGTCCCGACCGGGTTCGCGAGATCCTTCAGGCCGAAGCTCGTGAAGCTCAGGAGGAACGAGGCGAGGATCGGGAAGGCGAGGAAGATTCCGAACAGGATCACGAACGGGGCGGCAAACGCCCAGCCGACCAGGTCTTCCCGCCAGCCCCGGCCGGAGGCGGGCGGGCCCGCCTCCGCCGTTCTGCGCTGGGCGAGCGCAGGAACCGTCATGTCACTGGCCCGTTCCGATCGTGGTTGCCTCCTGCTGCATCTCGTCGGCCGCGGCCTTCGGGTCCATGCCGCCGGTCGTCATCTTCTCGAGGGTTCCGTTGAGCGCCGTCGCCAGCTGGCTCCACGTCGCCGTGGCCGGCTGCGCCTTCGTGTCCTTGAGCTGCTGGCCGAACAGCCCAACGTTCTTGTCGTTCTTGAGGGTCGGGTCGTCCCAGGCCGCCAGGACGGCCGGCAGGTCTGTGACGTCCGCGTACCAGGCGACCTGCGTCTTGGGGTCGGCGAGGTACTGGACGAACTTCCAGGCCAGGTCCTTGTTCGTGCTGTCCTTGTAGACGACCATGTTGCCGCCGCCGATGAACGAGGTCGCAGTGACCTTCTTCGGCATCGGCGCGATTGCCCACTTGGCGTCGAACCCGGCGCCACCCGCGGTTCCGATCAGGCCGATGTGCCACGGGCCCGAGAAGAACATCGGGTTCGTGCCGGCCACGAACGCGGGCGTGATGTCGAACCCTGCGGGCACCGACGTCGGGGTCAGGCCTGCCTTGAAGAACGATTCGTAGTAGGTCAGTGCCTCAACGGCCTGTGGGCTGTTCAGGACGAACTTGCCCTGCGCGTCCATGACGTCGCCGCCGTTCGACCACAGGAAGGGCAGGTACTCCTGCCAGTTCATGGTCCCCAGCGAGATGCCCCATTTCGCGCCGCCCTTGGATTGCATCGCCTTGGCCATCGTCATGAGGTCATCCCACGTCGCCGGCGGCGAGGTGATGCCGGCCTTCTGGGCGATATCGGTGCGGTAGTAGAGAAGCCTGGTCTCCACGTACCACGGCACTCCGTAGACGGTCCCGTTGACGATGTTCGTGTTCCAGGCGCTCTGGAAGAACGTGCTCGCCTGGAAGCTCGCCGGCACCGGTTCAAGGGCTCCGGTGGCCGCGAACTGGCCCATCATGTCGGTGCCCATCTGGCTGACATCGGGCGTCTGGTGGCCCGCGATCGCGGTCTGGAGCTTGGCGACCGCCTGGCCCCAGTCAACGGGCGTCACGTTGACTGTGGTGCCCGGGTTGTCCTTCATGAACGCCGCGGCCAGGTCCTTGAGCTTGACCCCCTCGTTGCCCATCGCCCACACCGTGAGCGTTCCGGTGACCGAACCTGCCGGGCTGACGGCGGGCGGCTGGTTGGCCGATCCGCCGGGCGCAGCGCTGCCCGAGTTCGTGCCGCAGGCCGCGACGATGAGGCCGAAGCTGGCCAGGATGGCGGCGAACCGGAGGGGCGTCCCGCGCGCGCGAGTGCCCGGGCGGGCGATCGATAGCGGTTGCAGCATGGCCGTTCTCCTGTGCAGTTGCACGGAGCGTGCCGGTCCCACAGATGCGACGAGGGCGTTCCGGAGGCGTGTGCAACTGTCTCGTCCCAGCAGCACCGCGTCATGACGGTGCGTCATGTGCCTTGGGGGATGCCCAGTCCGCGAGAGGCATGGCCAGGCGGGGCGTGGCGATCGCCGCGCTGATTCGGGCCGCTGGGGTCTTGTGACGGACGCCGGCCCCGATCAGGGCCTGTTCTTCGGCTTTCGAACGGCATCCTGGACGTCGCCCAGGCCTTTCTGGGCGCTGCCCTGGACCTGCCTGGCCTTGCCGCGG
>DAITNC010000089.1:0-6670 GCA_036834865.1 Candidatus Limnocylindrales bacterium
AAGCCCGTCTACTGCAGCGACTGCTTCGCCCTCCGGCGCGCCTGAGCGTCGGCGCGAGAGCGCAGCACCGAGAGGCCTCCGGGATGCCGGAGGCCTTTTCGATTCACGGGCCGCGACCGACCGCGGACTACACTGGCGGGCGGGTCGCAGCCGGATGCGGGCTGCAGCGCGGACGGGAGGGGCCGGTGACCGAGTCGCTCGACGGGCCGGGACGAAGCACGAGGGCTGTCCGCGTCGTGGCCGTCCGGCGTGCCGGCGCCGTCGTGCGGCCGGACCGGATCGTCGGCGAGGAGCCGATGGAGATTCGCGCGGTGGGACCGGGCGGGGGGCCGTCCGTCAGCGTGGCGGTCACGATGCGCACGCCGGGCCACGACGCCGAGCTGGCGGTGGGGTTCCTGGTCACGGAGGGCCTGGTCCGGCCCCGCGACGTGGTCCGGACGACGATCGGCGACCCTGCGACCATCTCTCAACCCGAGAACGAGATCACGGTGCACCTGGCCCGGGACCTGGATCCCGGCGCGATCTCCGCGCGGAACTTCGTGGCCACGGCGAGCTGCGGGATCTGCGGCAAGGCGTCGCTGGACCAGGTGGCCGTCCACTGCGACCCACCCGCGGCGGGGCCGCTTGTCACGCCCGCCATGCTCCTCGGGCTCCCGGCCGCGCTCCGCTCGGCCCAGGCGCTGTTCGAGGAGACCGGCGGCGTCCACGCCGCCGGCCTGTTCGACGCGGCGGGCCGCCTGCTGCTGCTGCGCGAGGATGTCGGACGCCACAACGCGCTCGACAAACTGGTCGGCGCCGCCGCGCTCGCGGCGGACCTGCCCCTCCGGGACCGGGTGCTCCTGGTCTCGGGCCGGGTCAGCTTCGAGATCATCCAGAAGGCCGCCGTCGCCGGGATCCCGGTCGTGGCCGCGATCTCCGCGCCGACCGACCTGGCCGTCGACGCCGCGCGGCGCCTCTCCATGACGCTTGTCGGGTTCCTTCGCGGCGACGGCTTCAACATCTACACGGGCGAGGAGCGCGTGGCCCTCGGCTGAACCGGCGGGGTCGCCGCCGCGGACCCCTTAGCCGCGGTCCCCGCCACCACCGACGAAGGTGAACCCGAATCGTCCCTTGACGCAGAGGTGGCCCTCGGTGATCGCTGCGTCGAGCGGCGAGGTGACCTTGACGATGGCTCCCTCCTGGACGTGCAGCGTCAGCGTGCAGCCGACCCCGCAGTACGGGCAGATCGTCTCGGTCCTGCTCTGTGCCGCCTCGTCCCAGGTCCCGGTGGCCCGCATCTCGTGCTCCGAGCGGAACATCAGGGCGCCAGTCGGACAGACCCCGATGCAGTTGCCGCAGTAGACGCAGGCCGACGCCGGCAGCGGCGTGTCGTGCTCGGTGGAGATGTGGGCATCGAACCCGCGCCCGGCCACCGAGATCGCGAACGTGTTCTGGGCGTCGGCACCGCACGCCTCGACGCACTTGTAGCAGAGGATGCATTTCGCGTAGTCGCGGACGTAGAGCTCGTTGTCCACCTTGACCGGCTGGGCCACGGTCGCCGCCGCGGCCCCGTCCGGCGCATGGTGGTGGCCCGGGTGGCGGGCGTCCCGCTCGCCGGCATCGGCAGGTGGTGCTGCAGGGCCGAAGCGAGCCGGGTCCGCGCCGTACTCGGCGAGCATCCCGGCGACGCCCGGCGCCGTGGAGAGGTCCACCGACGAGGCGAGGAGCTCCAGGACGAGCCTGCGGCTGTGCCGCACGCGCTCCGACGCCGTCTGGACGGCCATCCCGGCCTCGACGCGCCGGGAGCACGCCGGGACCAGCGTACGCGCGCCCGCCACCTCGACGACGCACACCCGGCACGCGTTGACCGGCGCCAGGTTCTCCAGGAAGCAGAGCGTCGGGATCTCGATCGATTCGGCGCGGCAGGCGTCGAGGATCGTGGCGCCGGCCGCGACGCTGACGGCCCCCCCGTCGATGGTGAGCTGCACGATGGCGGGCGCGGGGACGGGCGGCGGTCCCGGGACCCGGGTCGGGCGCGCCGGTGGCTCCCGGAAGATGTGGGCGATGTCGGTGCTCACGGCCGTGTCTCCCCCTGCCCCGCGAATGTCACCAGCCCCGACCGAAGTGCCGATTCGATCGCCGACGACGCGCCCTGGCCCAGGCCGCAGATGCTCGCGTCGCGCATCGCCAGCCCAAGGTCCGCCAGCAGCGCGCGCTCGTCGGCCACGCTCCCATTGGGCCGGCCGCGGGCCAGCCGTGCCAGGAGCTCCTCCTGGCGAACGGTCCCGACGCGGCACGGGACGCACTGCCCGCAGGACTCGTCGCGGAAGAAGGCGGCGATGCGGCGGAGCGTCCCGACCAGGTCGGCGGTCTCGTCGAAGACCATCACGGCGCCCGATCCCAGGGTCGCGCCGGCAGCCCGCGTCGCCTCGAACGTCAGCGGCAGGTCCAGCGCGTCCGGCCCCACGAACACGCCGGCTGCGCCGCCGAGCAGGATCGCCCGCACGGCGCGACCGGGAGTCACGCCGCCGGCCAGCGTCACGAGGTCGCCCAGCGACGCGCCGAACTCCACCTCGTAGACGCCCGGGTGGGGGACCGAGCCGGAGACGCAGAAGAGCTTCGGCCCACGCGATCCCTCGGTGCCCAGGGCGGCGAAGGCAGCCCCGCCCTCCGCGACGATCCCCGGGACGTTCACCAGCGTCTCGATGTTGTTCACCGCGGTGGGCCGGCCGAACAGGCCCGCCTCGACCGGGAAGGGAGGCTTGTTGCGCGGCTCGCCGCGCCTTCCCTCGATCGAGTTGAAGAGCGCTGTCTCCTCGCCGCAGACATACGCGCCGGCGCCGCGCCGGATCTCGATGTCGAACGCGACGCCGGAGCCCAGGACGTCGACCCCGAGATAGCCAGCCACTCGCGCAGCCTCGAGCGCATGCGCCATGCGCGCCGCGGAGAGTGGGTACTCGGCCCGGATGTACAGGAAGCCGCGGGTGCTCCCCGTGGCGAATCCCTCGATCGTCATCGCCTCGACGATCGCGAACGGATCCTCCTCCATCAGGACCCGGTCCTTGAACGTCCCGGGCTCCGACTCATCCGCGTTGCAGACGGTGTAGTGGGGCTGGCCCGGTTGCGCGGCCACCGCGGCCCACTTTCGACCGGTCGGAAACGCAGCGCCGCCCCGGCCCAGGAGACCGGACGCCGTCACCTCCGCGATCACGGCTTCGCGACCGATCTCCAGCGCGCGCCGCAGCCCCCGGTAGCCGCCGGTCCCGACGTAGTCGTCCAGGCTCGACGGATCCGTGACGCCGACGCGGCGGAGGATTCGCAGGCCGGGTCCACCGGCCTGGGGGACCGAACGGCGGACGTTGGCGAGACGCTCCTCGTCGGGCCCGGTGTCGATGGGCGCGGGGACCAGCCGGCGGCCGGCGACCGTACGCTCAAGCCGCGTCACGATCCCCGCCGCATCGACGGGCGCGGCCGCGATCGTCTCCGGCAGGATCCCGGCCACCGTGAAGAGCGCGGCCGGTGCGCGCTCGCAGCGCCCCAGGCACGGGCTCCGGAGCCAGGTTGCCTCCCCGTCAAGTGCCGGCTCGCCGGCCGGCCCGAGCCCGCGTTCCAGGTCCGCGCAGACATCCTCGGCGCCCGCCAGCCGGCACGCGATGTCGTCGCACACGTGGGCCACGATCGGCGGCCGGTGCGTGGTGGAGAAGAGTCCGTAGAACGTGGCGACGCCATACGCCTCGGCCGGCGGGATCGAGAGCCGGCGGCAGGCGTACTCGAGGGCGGGGCGGCTGATCCATCCGACGCGAGCCTGGATCGCGTGGAGCACCGGGAGGAGGAGGTGGCGCCGCTCGCGCGCCGCGTGACCGCCGACCGCGACGCGCCCGCCGTCCGGATCGGCGCGCTCCCCGCCGTCCCACCGACCGACCGGCGTGCCCAGGAGCACGTCCACCGCCGTCCGCTCGTCGGGCGTCGCGCGGGGGGCCAGTGTCACGAGGTCCATGGGTCAGGGCTCCCTGGCAGCCGCCGTGGCGGCCTTGTCGGCCGGCTGGGCCGGCAGCTTCTCGATCCGGATGGCGGTGGCCTTGAACTCGGCCGTGCCGGACTTCGGGTCCGTGGCATCGATGGTGAGCAGGTTCGTCGCCACCTCGTCCTGGAAATGGAGCGTCATGAATGCCAGGCCGGGTCTCAGCGAGGGATCGGTTCGGATGGGCGCCTCGACGGCGCCGCGGCGGCTCACCACCCGGACTCGCTCGCCCTCGCCGAGCCGGTAGGCCGCCACGTCCTCCGGCGAGAGCTCCAGAGACTCGCCGCGCCGGAGGGGTGAGCGGTAGCGTCCCGACTGGACGCCGGTGTTGTAGCTGTCGAGTCGCCGGCCGGTGGTCAGCCGAACGGGGAAGTCGGCGTCCAGGCGATCGACCGGCGGGTCATGGTCGACGGGGACGAACGGCGCGCGGTTGCCCGGGACCGGGTCCTCCCAGAGCCGCGAATGGAGGAACAGCTCGCCCGGGTGGGTCTCGTCGTAGCACGGCCACTGGAGCCCGCCCTCCGCCTCGAGGCGCGCGTAGCTCATCCCGGCGTGGGCCGGCGAAAGTCGCCTCACCTCGTTCCAGACTGCCTCCGCCGAGGGTTCGCCCCAGTCGGCGCCCAGGCGCCGCGCGAGCTCGAAGATGACCGCGAGGTCGTCGCGTGCCTCGCCGGGCGGGTCGAGCGCCTTCCGGACCCGCTGGACGCGCCGCTCGGAGTTGGTGACGGTTCCCTCGGTCTCGGCCCAGGCGGCGGCCGCCGGCAGGACCACGTCAGCGAGTTGCGCGGTCCGGGTCAGGAAGATGTCCTGGACGACGAGGTGGTCGAGACCAGACAGGAGCCGGATCGCCTTCGCCTGGTCGGCCTCCGACTGGACCGGGTTCTCGCCGATGACGTAGAGCGCGGTCAGCTCCCCGTGCTCCATCGCCTCGAACATCGCGGACAGGTGCCTGCCGCGCTTCGGCGGGACGGTCACGCCCCACGCGTCGTCGAAGCGGGCGCGCAGCGCGTCCTGCTCCACGTGCTGGAAGCCCGGCAGCCGGTCGGGAAGGGCGCCCATGTCGCCGCCACCCTGGACGTTGTTCTGGCCGCGCAGCGGGTTCAGGCCGCTGCCGTAGCGGCCGACGTGCCCGGTGAGGAGCGCGAGTGAGATCAGGGCGAGCACGTTGTCCACGCCGTTGTGGTGCTCGGTGATCCCCAGCGTCCAGCAGATCATGGCCCGGGGCGCCGACGCGTAGGCATGGGCCAGGTCCCGGATGTGCTCGGCCGGGACGCCCGTCTCCCGCTCTGCGTACTCGAGCGTGTACGGCTCGACTTTCGCCCGGTAGGCGTCGAAGCCGCTCGTCGCGCGCTCGATGAAGGCGCGATTCTCCAGCCCGGCCGCGATGATCTCGCGCCCGACCGCGTTCGCCAGGGCGATGTCGCTGCCGACGTCGAGCCCCAGCCACGTGTCGGCCCAGGCGGCGCTGCTCGTCCGGCGCGGGTCGACCGCGTAGAGGCGGGCGCCACGCCGGACGCCGCGCAGGAGGTGGTGGAAGAAGATCGGGTGGGTCTCGCGCGCGTTCGAGCCCCAGAGGATGACGAGGTCCGTCTCCTCGACCTCACGGTATGAGCTGGTGCCGCCACCGGCACCGAACACGGTCGCCAGACCGGCGACGCTCGGGGCGTGTCAGGTCCTGTTGCAGCTGTCGATGTTGTTGCTGTGCAGGACGGCGCGGGCCAGCTTCTGGGCGGCGAAGTTGGCCTCGTTGGTCGCCTTCGAGCACGAGAAGATGCCGAGCGCCGTGCCACCGCGCATGTCCCGGGCGTGGCGCAGGCCGCCGGCGGCGCGCTCCAGCGCCTCGTCCCAGGTTGCCGGACGGAGCGTGCCGCTGGCGCGATCGCCGTCGCGGACCAGCGGCGTGGTGAGCCGGGCGTAGCCCCTTGCCATGGCGTGCCTCCTCCTGGGACTGCGGGTGCGGCGAGTGTAGCGAGCGCCGGGGGCGATGGCGAGAAAGACGGCCCAGTCCTCGCCCGCGTCTGCCGGGCGATCAGAGGCTCAGGCGACCGCGCGGAGCACGCGGCAGGCGCGCAGCGTCACCCACGGGCTGGGTCGGCCGGGCCGGTCGATGTCGACGATCATCTTGCTGGCATAGGCGTACTGGTTGGCCCACCGGCCGTGGCCGTCCTGGCGATCGAGCACCCAGTCGACGGCCGGGGGCAGCCGGGGATCGTGCGCATACCCGGCCGCGCAGACGGCCTCGAGCACCTGGAGAACGTCCGCGACATAGCCGGACGGGAACCCGAGCCGGAACCAGGAGCTGCTCGGCTTCGTGGCGTAGCCCATCGGGTAATCCGCGATCGCCGGGTTCCGACCGAGCAGGAACTCGACGGCGAGCTCGACCGCCCGCGACGTCTCGGCAGAGCGCCGCTCGGGCGGGATCCGGGCCAGCCCCAGGAGGGCCTTCGTGGCTCCCCACGCGCACGGCAGCCCCGCGTTCGCGCCGCAGCGGAAGCCAGGTCCCGGGGTGATCGCGTTGAAGGGCGGGTCGCCCTCGCTGGTGATGGCCGACGTCTGCCATGCGACCGCGCGTGTCACGCGGACGTCGTCCAGCCAGCCGAACCCGATGAGCGCGAGGAGCAGGTTCCCGGTGAGGCAGTGGATGACCAGCGAGGGCGCGGGCGCCCCCTC
>DAITNC010000090.1:0-6658 GCA_036834865.1 Candidatus Limnocylindrales bacterium
CGTCGTCGCATAGTTGCGGCCGCGATCGCAGCCTCCCCGCGGGCCCAACAGCCCGATACACGTTGGGCTGGGCAGGCATGAACGGAATCGAGGGAACACCATGAAGGCAGTCGTCCAAGTCGGCTACGGCTCGGCGGACGTCCTCGAATTCAAGGAGATCGACAAGCCGGTTGCCGCTGATGACGACGTGCTGGTGCGCGTCCATGCGGCATCCCTTGCCGCCGGTGACTACTTCGGCATGAGGGGCATGCCCTTCCCCATACGGATGTACGTCGGGTTCCCCAAGCCGAAGAAGGACCATGTCGTGGGGGCCGATCTGGCGGGGCGCGTCGAGGCGGTCGGCAAGAACGTGACGCGCTTCAAGCCGGGCGATGAGGTGTTCGGCGAGTGCAGCCGTGCGTGTGCCGAATACACGTGTGCCGAAGAGGACAAGCTCGTTCACAAGCCGCACAACCTGACGTTCGAGCAGGCCGCGGCCGTGCCCACGTCGGCCCTGGCCGCTCTGCAGGCGCTTCGCGATCACGGCAAGGTGCAGCCCGGGCAGAAGGTCCTGATCAACGGTGCGTCGGGGGGCGTGGGAACCTTCGCAGTGCAGATCGCCAAGGTCCTCGGAGCGGAAGTGACCGGCGTGTGCAGCACGGGGAACGTGGACACGGTCCGATCGATCGGGGCGGACCATGTCATCGACTACACCAAGGAGGACTTCACGCAGGGTGAGCCGCGCTACGACCTGATCCTCGACAACGTGGCGAGCCACTCGTTCGCGGAGTACAGGCGCGTGCTCAAGCCCGGGGGGACGCTCATACCCAGCAGTGGGCATGCTGGCATGGGCTACGTCTTCAAAGCGTTCTTGCTGTCTATGTTCGTGCGCCAGCAGGGACGCCCGTTCGTCTCGACAGCAAACCAGGACGACTTGATCACGCTCAAGGAGCTGATCGAGGTCGGACGGGTAAGTCCTGCCATCGACCGAACGTATCCGCTGAGAGAGACGACTGAGGCCTTTCGGTATCTGGACCAGGGTCACGCTCAGGGCAAGGTCATCATCGTCGTGGCGAACGGTGAGTGAGCCAGGTCCCGGAGCCCTGGTGGCGCCCCTTGAGGCCCGTCAGCTAAGCGGGCGATAAGAGCCCGGCGGCATGCCGGCCCGCGGCCCCGGCTCCGCGCCGGCCGCGACGATCTCGCCCTCGGGTGACCAGTCGACGGCCCGGCGACCGGGGGCACTTCACATCCAATGCCTCTTGCCGCCGGTGGTAGGCGAAGCCACCTTGACACTCACGCGGAGGGCTTGGACGCGCGACCCACACTCAGGCCGCCGGGACCGCGTCGAGCCACTGGCGAGACCGATCCGCGAGATGGAGGGGTCGCCGGTGTCCGCCTACGTGATCGTCGCGGTCAGCATCAAGGACTTGGAAGGCTTCCGCCCGTACCTTGAGGCGGCCCCTCCGGTGATCGCCGCACACGGTGGCCGCTACCTGGCCCGCGGCGGTGCCCTCGACGTGTTCGAGGGAGACTGGACGCCCCCGCGGCTCACGATCGTCGAGTTCGCTCATGGGCGCCCGACTCATGCACGAACCGGACCACAGCGCCGGCGTTGGACATGACGGCGCGAGTCCTCTCGCACCGACCAGATGTCCCCGCGCCGGACGTCTCCTCCTATCCCAGACTTCGTGCGGCTCAGAGTGCGTCGACGAACTCTCCACTCCCCCAATCACGCTTGTTGTTCGCGCGCGTCCGATGCCCTCCGGGCGCGCCAAGGCTGCGCCGTGGCGCCCGCTATCCGACTGGGACGATCGACGCGTACTTCCGCCGGTAGGCGGCCGGCGTCATATCCGTCGTTCGCTTGAAGAGCCGGCGGAAGAAGGTCGGGTCCTCGTAGCCCACGGAATAGCCCACGTCGTCGACCCCGCCGCGTCCCGTCTCCAGGAGCAGGCGCGCGCCCTCGATCCGCACGGCATGCACATGGTCGATCGGTCGGTGGCCGGTCGCCGCCTGGAAGCGACGCGCGAACGTCCGCCTGGTCAGACCGGACCGTTCGGCCATCGCGGCCACCGGGTTCGGGGTCGCGTAGTTGTCCGCGATCCAAGTCAGACAGTCGCCGATGACTGCATCGCCGGGCCGGATGCGCCGCATCATCGCGGAGAACGGCAACTGCCCGTCCTCGTGACCCGCCAGCAGGTAGACCTTGGCGGTCCGTGCTGCATGCTCAGGGCCGCATAACTTCGCGATCAGGTGGAGAGCAAGGTCCTGCCAGGAAGTGACGCCGCCGGCGGTGATCAGGCCGTCTCCTTCACTCGACAGGTCCAGGATCGAGCCGGGCCCAAATCGAATCCTCGGGTACGCGGAGGCGAACAG
This sequence comes from Candidatus Limnocylindrales bacterium, assembly GCA_036834865.1. GTDB lineage: Bacteria > Chloroflexota > Limnocylindria > Limnocylindrales > CSP1-4 > CTSoil-043. The sequence continues at coordinate 2,353 of DAITNC010000090.1, forward strand.
GTCCCGATACGCCCAGTGCCCGGCGCAGGACCGTCCATCGAGCATGCCGGCCTCGGCCAGGAGCAGCGAGCCCGTGCAGACCGTGGCTAGTAGCGTGCCCCGGGAATGCATCCGCCGCAGCCAGTCGATCTCGATGGCGAAGCGGCCGCGCGGCGGGGTGTCGATCGGCGTGTACATGTCGCACACGACTACCGCGTCGATCTCGTCGACATCGACCACAGCGGCATGAGGCTCGACGAGGATGTTGCCGAAGCAGCGGAACGGCTCGGCGCTCGCCGCCACGATCGAGACCTCGAGCACAGCGTCGCCAGACTCCGCCGCCGTCATGTCCGGCCACATCGGGCCGACGGACATCAGGACGTCGTAGAGCCCGTACAGGACCGACGCGGAGGTCTCCGGCGCGGCGAGCAGAGCGATGCGTGGTCGGCGGGTGAGTGTCATCTTTGCCCCGATTCGGTGGAATCCGTCTCTTCCAGCATGCCAGCCCGGCGTGGAGACTGTCGAGAGAGCGGGCGCGCCCACGACGGGCGCCCGTCACGAACGACGGCCAGACTCCGCGGGAGCGGAGATTCACACGAGGGGAACCGGAGCATGACGCCCGACACCGACGCCATCGCCACGCTGCTCGCCGCCGTCCGAGGACGGGTCATCGCCCCGGGCGACGCCGACTACGACGAGGCGCGCCGCGTCTGGAACGGCATGATCGACAAGCATCCCTCCCTCATCGTCGAGGCCGCCGGCGCAGGCGACGTGGCGCCGACCATCGCGTTCGCCCGGGCGACGGGGCTGCCGCTGGCGATCCGCGGCGGGGGCCACAACGTCGCGGGCAACGGCACCGTGGACGACGGCGTCCTCCTGGACATGGGACGGCTGACGGCCGTCGAGGTCGACCCCGACGCCCGGCTGGTCCGCATCGAAGCCGGGGCGACCCTCGGCGACGTCGATCGGGCGACCGAGCCGCACGCGCTCGCGGTGCCCGTGGGCGTGGTATCCGGGACGGGCATCGCCGGCCTGACCCTCGGCGGGGGCGTCGGGTGGCTCCTCCGGCGGTACGGCCTCACGATCGACAACCTCGAGTCCGCCGACGTGGTCCTCGCGACGGGCGAGCATGTCCGTGCGAGCCTGGACGAGCGCCCGGACCTGTTCTGGGGCCTGCGCGGCGGCGGCGGCAACTTCGGGGTCGTCACCTCGTTCACCTTCCGCGCCCACCCGCTCGACCCGGACGTCTTTGCTGGCTCGCTCATCTACGAGCGCCCGCGCTGGGCCGAGGCCCTCCGGTCGTACCTCGAGTGGACGGCCGACGCGCCGGACGAGGTCACGACACTCATCACGTTCATGGTCCCGCCGCCCGACTGGGAGATCGGCGACCGGCCGCTGATGTTCCTGGGATTCGCGTGGGCGGGGGCCGACCGCGCCGCGGGCGAGGCGGTGATCGAGCGCCTTCGGGCCGCCTGCCCGCCCGACGTCGCGGTCCTCGATCCAACTCGCTGGCTCGCGTTCCAGTCGGCGTTCGACGCCGCGATGCCGAAGGGCGTCCGGGCGTACTGGCGGAACGCATCGTTCGACCACTTCGACGGCGCGATGATCGAAGCACTCGTCGAGCACTGCCGCGCGCAGCGGTTCGGGACGGCCGCCGACCTCCACCACATGGCCGGCGCATTCGGCCGCGTCGCCGAGGACGCCACGGCGTTCCCGAATCGCGCCGCGAAGTTCTGGCTGAACATCTACGGCTTTTGGCCCGATCCGGCCGATGACGCAGCGCACACGAGGTGGGTCAAGGGCTTCTCGGACGCGATGCGGCCGCACGCGATGGCCGGCCAGTACGTCAACTTCCTGGGGCACGACGACGCCGACGCGCGCGGGAAGGCCCTGGCCGCCTACGGCCCGGCGAAGCTCGCCCGCCTCGCCGAGGTCAAGCGTCGCTACGACCCAACCAACCTCTTCCGCATCAACCACAACATCCCGCCGACGGCCTGACCGGGCCGCGATCGCCAAAACGGTCGTGTTGTCCGCGCGCGCCAGTCGAGATGGTTCGACCCGTCTCCACCGGACGCCGTCTGGACGGTGCCTCTGTCGGCAATCGCCTCGCTGCGGTACCCTCGCTCCCTCATGCCGAACGGGAGCGAGGGGTGATCTGCTCGAACTGCGGGACGGAGAACCGACCGGGTCGGAAGTTCTGTTCTGAGTGTGCCGCACCGCTTGCCGCTGCCTGCCCGTCGTGTGGCGCAGCCAACCGGCCCGGCGAGAAGTTCTGCGGGGAATGCGCTGCGCCGCTCGTCGTCAGCGCCCTGCCGACCGTGCCCACAGCCACGCGCTCCGCCGGCATGAGCGTCAACGCGGCACCCATCGCGGAGCGCCGCCTGGTCTCGGTCCTGTTCGCTGACCTCGTCGGGTTCACAGCGTTCGCGGAGGAGCGCGACGCGGAGGATGTCCGTGAGACGCTCACCCGCTATTTCGAGATCGCGGCCGACGTCATCACCCGCTACGGCGGCACGGTGGAGAAGTTCATCGGGGACGCGGTCATGGCCGTGTGGGGCGCACCCACCGCGCGTGAGGATGACGCCGAGCGGAGCGTCCGGGCCGCCCTGGACCTGGTCGATGCGGTCCGGACCCTGGGCCCGGGCATCCAGGCGCGAGCCGGCGTTCTGACCGGCGAGGCCGCCGTCACGATCGGTGCCACCAACCAGGGCATCGTCGCGGGCGACCTCGTCAACACCGCCGCCCGGCTCCAGTCCGTTGCCCAGTCCGGCACGGTTCTGGTCGGCGAGCCGACGATGCGGGCCGCAAGCGCCGCGATCGCGTTCGAGGAGGCCGGCGACCAAACTCTCAAAGGCAAGACCGCGCCCGTCCCGGCTTGGCGAGCGCTGCGCGTCGTGGCGCAGCGCGGCGGCGAGGGCCGCTCGGACCTGCCCGAGCCCCCGTTTGTCGGCCGCGATGAGGAGCTTCGCCTGCTCAAGGACCTCATCGCCACGACCGGGCGAGACCAGCGTACCCGGCTCGTCTCGATCACCGGGCCCGGCGGGATCGGCAAGAGTCGCCTCGCCTGGGAGCTCGAGAAGTACATCGACGGCATCAGCGAGACGATCTTCTGGCATCGCGGCCGCTCCCCGGCCTATGGCGAAGGGATCACGTTCTGGGCGCTGGGCGAGATGGTCCGCCGGCGGGCCGGGCTGGCCGAGACGGATGGCGAAGCAACCAGCCGAGAGCGGATCGCGGCTACCGTGGCCGAATTCGTCCCGATCGCGGACGATCGGCGCTGGGTAGAGCCGGCGCTTCTGACGCTGCTCGGTCTGGAGCCGGCTCCTGCCGGAGGGCGCGACGTCCTGTTCGCCGCCTGGCGGATCTTTTTCGAGCGGATCGCCGAGCAGGCCACGACGGTCCTCCTGTTCGAGGACCTCCAGTGGGCCGACTCCGGGTTGCTCGACTTCATCGCGCACCTCCTCGAGTGGTCGAAGAACGTGCCGCTCATCGTCGTCACCCTGGCCCGACCCGAGCTGTTCGACCGGCGACCGGGCTGGGGAGCCGAGACCCGGAACCTGACCAAGCTCGGCCTCGAGCCGCTGAGCGACGAGGCGATGCGGCTGCTGCTTGGCGGCTTCGTTCCGGGCCTGCCCGAAGCCGCCATCCGGGCGATCCTCGCCCGGGCCGACGGGATGCCCCTCTATGCCGTCGAGACGGTCCGGTCCCTGGTGGCCGACGGGCGGCTCGAACGCGACGGTGACGGCTACAGACCGGTCGGCGAGCTCGGAGAGCTTGCCATCCCGGACACCCTGCGCTCGCTCATCGCGAGCCGACTCGATGCCCTTGACCCGGCCGACCGAAGCCTCGTCGCCGACGCGTCCGTCCTGGGCCAGACGTTCGGCCTGGCCGGACTCACCGCGGTCAGTGGCCAGGATGCGGAGGCGCTCGAGCCCAGGCTGCGGACGCTCGTCCGACGGGAGCTGTTCGACCTTGAGATCGACCCACGCAGCCCCGAGCGCGGCCAGTACCGCTTCGTCCAGTCGCTCATCCGCGAGGTTGCCTACGGGACGCTGGCCAAGCGGGAGCGGCGGACACGCCACCTGGCTGCCGCCCGCTACTTCGAATCGCTCGGCGATGACGAGCTGGCCGGTGCGCTGGCCTCCCACTACATCGCCGCGCACGAGGCATCGGCCGAAGGAGCGGAGGCCGATGCCGTTGCGATCCAGGCTCGGCTGGCCCTCTCGGGCGCCTCCGAGCGGGCCGCCACGCTCGGGGCCCACGATCAGGCCGTCTCGTACCTCCGCCAGGCCATCGCCATCACCGCCGACCCGCGCGAACGCGCCGC
>DAITNC010000091.1:0-6593 GCA_036834865.1 Candidatus Limnocylindrales bacterium
ACGCTGGGCATGCACCGCGTCTACAACAGCGCCTTCATGAACATGCTCCGGGACGAGAAGAACGCGGAGTACCGCCTCGTCATCAGGAACACCCTGGAATTCGACCCGGAGATCCTCAAGCGCTACGTCAACTTCATGAACAACCCGGACGAGAAGACCGCCGTGGAGCAGTTCGGGACCGGCGACAAGTACTTCGGGATCGCCACGCTCCTCTCGACGATGCCCGGGCTGCCGATGTTCGGGCACGGCCAGGTGGAGGGCTTCGCCGAGAAGTACGGCATGGAGTTCCGGCGCGCCTACTGGGACGAGCGCCCGAACGAGGGGCTCGTGAGTCGCCACGAATGGCAGATCTTCCCGCTCCTCCACCGCCGGCGGCTGTTCGCCGAGGTCAGCGACTTCCGGCTCTTCGACGTGATCGACGATGGCGGCCACGTCAACGAGGACGTCTTCGCCTACTCGAACCGGAGCGGCGACGAACGGGCGCTGGTCGTGTACCACAACCGCTTTGCGTCCATGCACGGCCGCATCCGCCAGAGCGTCGCCTTCGCGGAGAAGGGTCCCGACGGCGAGAAGCGGCTGGTCCGGTCCATGCTCGTGGATGCCCTGGGCCTGACCGGTGCGCCGGGGGCGGTGGCCGTCTACCGCGACGTCCTGGCGGGGCTGGAGCACGTCCGCGAGATCTCGGACCTTCGCACCCACGGTTTCCGCGTCGTGCTGGACGCCTACGCCACGCACGTCTACATGGGCTGGCGCGAGGTCGCCGGAGAGGCGGCCGCCGAGTATCGCGCGCTTGCCGCGGAGCTCGGAGGTGCCGGCGTGCCCAGCGTGGAAGCGGCCCTCGCGGAGCGCCGCCTGCGCCCGCTCCACGACGCGGTGGCGATCGTCATGAACGAGGGCCAGCTGCGCGACCTGGTGGACTCGGTCGGCGCGACGCTGGCCGGCCGTGCGCGCACCGCCATCGCCGCCACCTCGGAGGCTCCCGGGCTCACCGAAACCCCGCTCGATGCGGGCACGAAGCCCGTCCCGGCGGGTGATCAGGCCACGCCCAGCGAGACGGCCGCGCCTGCCGAGTCTGCCGAGCCGCCGGCCGCCCTCCCCGACCTGCGCCTGGTCGCCGCCTCGGCCGCCGCCCGCTGTGCGGATGCGCTCCGCGGCGCGCGCGCGGTGACAGGCGCTCCCGTCGATGACGCGTCGATCGACGCACTCGCCGCCCACTTCGAGGCTCGACTCCGGAGCGCGCTCCTGCTCGCGACGGACCCCGCGTTGGGCCGCCCACCCACCGGCACGGCCGGGGAACCGGCGGACTCGACGGACAGGCCCGTGGACGCGGCGTCACTTGCCCGGGCGCGAGCCAACGTCGCCGCGGCCCTGCCGCCCGACACCGCCGCCTGGGGCGCCCTGCTCGGCTGGCTGGTCGCCGACGCGCTCGCCGGCATCGTGGAGCCCGACGCCGCGGTTCGCCACGCGCGCGGCTGGTTCGACCGGGCGAGCATCGGTCGCGTGATGGCCGACGCGTACCGGTGGCGGGGCATGGACGAGGGCGCCGCCTGGTGGACCGTGGAAGCCGTCCGGCACCTGCTCGCGCGGCCCGGGGACGCAGCGCTCGCCGCACCCGAGGGAGAGCGGGCGGGCCGGCTGGTGCGCGCCTGGTTCGCGGACGACGATCTTGGCCGCTGGCTGGGCCTCAATCGCCACGACGGGATCGCCTACGTGAACCGCGAGTCGTTCGAGCGGGCACTCCGCTGGATCATCGTGGTGGCCGCGGTGGACGGCGCGGTGGAGACGGCCACTGCCGGCGACGCGTCCGCGCTGCGGGTGATCGCCGCCGACGAGCTGGCCACCCGTCTCGCGGACGAGGCGGCGGCGGTCGGCTACCAGGTCGGCCGACTGGTGGAGCAGGTCACCGGCTGAATCGCGGCGACGTCAGCTCCGGTCGCGACGACCGCGGACGGGCTCGCGCTCCTTGATCTTCGGCTCGTGGCCGGGGCGCGGCGGGCGCGGGAGGGTGCCCGGCGCCATGTCCGGTCGGCGCGGCTCGGGGCCGCGGGCGCGCGCCGCCTCGACGCTCGTCGCGAAGGCCTTGGCAACGGCGGGCGGAAGGCTGCCGATCCAGGCCGCCTCGATCTGCTTGACCCGCTCGGTCTCCTCGGCGCGCCGCTCGCGCTCCCGCTTGGAGTGTTTCGTCATCCGTTCCTCTCCTGAGCCTCACCGGTGCGATGCCTGACCGGGGTGAGAGTGTACCTCCGGCGTGCGGATCCGGGCGCTATCGTTGGCGCCCATGTCCGGCCCACCAGCCACACCCGTCCTGTTTGCCGAGTACGGCGCCCGGTCGATGACCGCGCCGCTGCTCGACGTGCTGGTCCAGCGCCCGGGTGGCGCGTTCGGCCGGGCGTTCCAGGACCCGGCGCACGGGTTCCTCCGCCCCGTCGACCTGGAGCGGGCCCAGCAGGAGCACGACGCGTTCACGACACTCCTGGAGCGGCTCGGCGTCGCCGTCCACGAGCTGGGCTCGGACGGCCCGCACCCGGATCTCACCTACGCATTCGACCCCCTTCTCGTCACCGATCGCGGCGCGATCCCGCTGCGCTCCGGCAAGCCGAGCCGGCGCGGGGAGGAGGCCGAGCTGGAGCGCTGGATGGGGGCCAGCGGCATCCCGACCGTCGGCCGGATCCGCGCGCCGGGAACCGTCGACGGCGGCGACACGTTCTGGCTGCTGCCGGACCTGTTCTGCATCGGGAGAACGCTCCGCACCAACGGGGCGGGCGCGGCCCAGCTCGCCGGACTCGTCGGCGGCGACGTGCGCGTCTTCGACGTGCCCTTCTGGCGGGGTCCCGCGGAGTTGCTCCACCTGTTGTCCGTCGTCTCGCCTGTCGCGGACCACCTCGCGGTCGCCTACCTGCCCCTCCTGCCGGTCGGGCTCTGGGAGCTTCTCGGCGATCTCAGGATCCGGCTGATCAGCGTCCCGGACGAGGAATTCCCGACGCTCGGCTGCAACGTCCTCGCGGTCCGGCCGGGGATCTGCGTGGTTGCCGACGGCAACCCGTCAACGCGACGCGCGCTGCAGGCGGCCGGCTGCGAGGTCCACGCCTATCCGGCGCAGGAGATCGGCATCAACGGCTCCGGCGGCCCGACCTGCCTTACCCGGCCAATCCTGCGGCGCACCTGAGCCACGGGTCCGAGCCGGTGGGTCCCTGCTCCATGCCGAGCCGCTTCTTCCCGTGCTACTTCTTGCCGGGCCGCTTCTTCCCGTGCTTCTTCTTGCCGCCGCCCTCCTTCGGGACGGGCGTCCTCTCCTCGCGTGTCGCGGCCGTGCCGGCGGGGGCTCCAGCGTGGCTCGCACCGCCGGACTTCCTGGGGTCGGTGGCCGCGCTTCCGGTCCGCGCGTCGGCCGCGAGGGCCTCCACCCAGCGCCGAAGCTCCTCGATCCCGGCGGGCTCCAGCCGGTAGATCCGGCGGGTGCCCTCTCGGTGCTCGCTGACAAGGCCGGCGGTCCGCAGGACAGTCAGGTGCTGGGACACGGCCGGGCGGCTGACCGGCATGCCCTCGGCGATCCGGCCCACCGGGGACGGCCCGCGCCGGAGCCGGTCGACGATCGCGCGGCGGGTCGGGTCGCCGAGCACGTCAAGAGCGCGTGGGTTCATCTCCATGGACGGTAAGTATCGTCTGACGGAGCCCGACGTCAAGATGGCAGCCGACGCCCGCGCACGCGCCGGCACCGGGCCGAATGTCGCCCCACGAAGGGCCGTTCATCTCGCAGCGGCGCCGCGGCCCTCACCTATGCTACGCGGATGGCACCGGACCTCGTCCATGCCGGGCATCGCGTCCCGCTCGTTCCCGGGCGGACGCTGTTCGACGCGGCCGACGAGCTGGAGCTGGTCGTGCCTGCCTCGTGCCGTCGGTCGGGGCGCTGCCACGAATGCATCGTGGAGGTGACCGCGGGCGGCGAGGCGCTGACTCCCCCCAGCGCGGAGGAGGCCTTCCTGCGGCCCGGCTATCGCCTCGCCTGCCGCGCAGCTGTCGAACGCACGGACACCGAGATCGAGTTCGTCGTCCTGCGCCGACGGCTCCGGATCTTCATGCCGCCGGATGGGCCGCCGCTCGAGGTGGATCCTGCCGTCTCGGTGGTCGGCGGGCGCGTCTGCCTCCTGGCGGACGACGGGACGCCCCTCGACGACCTGGGGCCGCCGCGTGGTCGGCTGCTGGGGCTGGCCCTCGATGTCGGCACCACGACCGTCGTCCTCGAGCTCGTCGACCTTGCCTCCGGCGAGGCGCTCGCGGCCGCCGCCTTCGAAAATCCGCAGCGCTTCGGCGGCAGCGACGTCATGGCCCGGATCACCTATGACACCGAGCATCCCGGCGAGCTGCGCCGGGCGCTCCGGCGCGCGCTCAACCACGAGCTCAGCCGCCTGTATGCCGCGTGGAACGTCGATCGCCACCAGGTCGTCGAGGTGGTGGTGGTGGGGAATGCCACCATGCGCGACCTCGCGTTCGGGCTCGACGTCGCGCCGATCGGCCGCTCGCCGTACCGGTCCACGACCGAAGCCGCCTGGCGCGCCGGCGAGGCGACCACCACGGCCTTGGACCGGCGCGCCCACGAGCTGGGATTCCTGGTTCACCCGCGCGCCCGCGTCTGGGGAGCGCCGCTCGTCGCCTGCCACGTCGGCGCGGACGCTGCTGCCGATCTGGTCGCGATGGACGGTGAGGCGGCCGGGGTCCCGCGGATGCTGGTGGACGTCGGCACGAACACCGAGGTGATCCTCACCGACGGGCAGCGGGTCCTGGCCTGCTCGTGCCCGGCCGGACCGGCGTTCGAGGGAGGCCTGGTCCGCCACGGGATGGCCGGCTCCGAGGGCGCGATCGAGTCCATCCGGAGCGTCGGCGGGGCATTCGTGGTCCGGACCATCGGCGACGTCGAGCCCGAGGGGATCTGCGGCTCCGGGCTGGTCGACCTGCTTGCCGAGCTCCGCCGCACCGGGGCGATGAGCCCGCGGGGCGTCTTTGCCGACGGCAGCGCCGCCGTGACGGTGGTGCCGGACCGCGGCATCACGCTCTCCAGGGCGGACGCGAGTCACCTGGCCCAGGCGAAGGCAGCCAACGCGGTGGGCATGCAGGTGCTGCTGCGATTGCTCGGGCTGGAGGCATCCGACCTGGCCCGACTCGACCTTGCGGGGGGCTTCGCGTCGTCGCTGGACGTCCCGAACGCGATCGCCATCGGCTTCCTGCCGCCGGTGCCCCCGGAGCGCGTCGTGCGTCACGGCAATGCGTCGGTCCGCGGGGCGAAGGCGCTGCTGCTCTCGCGAGCCGCTCGGTCCCGCCTGCAGGAGCGGGTCGCGCGCATCGAGCACGTGGAGCTCGAGGCCCAGCCCGACTTCTTCGAGCTGTTCGTGGACGGCTGCCGCTTCGAGCCGCTTGCGCCCGCAGGAGTTCCCGCGTGAGCATCCCGAAGCCGAGCCTCCGCGAGCGCCTGGCGACCACCGATGAGTTCGTCACCGTCGCCGAACTGGTGCCGTGGCGCGGCGCTGCCGCCGACAAGGCGGGCCGGGCGGGCCTGGCCGCTGCGCATGCGCTCGTGGACGACCCGCGCATCGCGGCGCTCTCGATCACCGACAACGCGGGCGGCCACGCGATGGCCAGCCCGGCACTCCTCGCCGAGGAGTTCCTGGCGCGCGGACAGGACGTGATCGTCCACGTGGCGTGCCGGGACCGGAGCCGCAACGGGCTCCTCTCGCTCGCCTGGGAGCTGGAGCGGCGCGGCGTCCGGAACGTGCTGGCTGTCTCCGGCGATCATCCGACCGAGGGGTTCGAGGGACTCTCGCGGCCCGTCTTCGACGTGGATTCGGTGGGCCTCCTCGCGCTCTATCGGGACCTGGTCAACCAGGGGCCGGCCGGGACCGGAGAGCCCGCCCAACCGGGCTTCTACCTGGGCTGCGCCGTCTCGCCGTTCAAGCGCCTGGAGGCCGAGGTCGTCCCGCAATACCTCAAGCTGGCCCTCAAGGTGCGCGCGGGTGCCGACTTCGTCATCCCGCAGCTCGGCTACGACGCGCGGGCGTGGGACGAGCTCCTGCGCTGGATGCGCCTGGCCGACCTGCGGGTGCCGGTGCTCGCCAGCGTCTACGTGCTCTCGCGGACCGTCGCGCGCCTCTTCAACGCGAACCGGATCCCCGGCTGCGTGGTCTCGGATGAGCTGCTCGCCGTGGTCGAACGTGAGGCCGGCGCCCCGGACAAGGGCCGGGCCTTCTGCCTGGACCTCGCCGCGCGGCAGGTGGCGATCGCGCGGGGCCTGGGCTTCCGCGGCGTCTACCTCGCCGGCCACCTGCCCGCGGCCGATGTCGCGCGCGTGCTCGACACCGCCGCGGGCTACGCGCCCGATGACTGGCGAACCTTCGCGCGCGAGATCGCCTACGCGCCGGCCGGGAGCTTCCGGCTCTTCGCGGGGGATCCAGCGACCGGCCTCGCGACCGACGAGCCGGCACCGGGCTATGCGCGGACGCTCACGCCGCGGGCGCGCCGCCGGGCGCGCAGCCGGGTCTCGCCCTGGTACAAGGCGAACCGCCTCGCGCACCGTGCCGTCTTCGCGCCCGGCACGCCCGGCT
>DAITNC010000092.1:0-6589 GCA_036834865.1 Candidatus Limnocylindrales bacterium
ATCTCCAGGGCGGCCCGCACCGCGCGCTCGGCGTCGTCCTCGTGGCTGGTCGGGGCTCCCCACACCGCCATCACCGCGTCGCCGATGAACTTCTCGATCGTGCCGCCGTGGCGCTCGACGATCCCGCGGGCGAGGTCGAAGTAGCGGGAGAGCAGGTCGCGGACCTCCTCGGCGTCCCGGTGCTCGGCGAGCGTCGTGAAGCCCACGAGGTCGGCGAACAGGACGGAGACGACCCGCCGCTCGGCGACCGGCGGCGCGGGGGCCTGCACTGGATGAGCGGGAGCCGCGGCGCCGGCCAGGCGCGCCCCGCACTCTCCGCAGAACCGTGCGGCGGGCGGGTTCGGCGAGCCGCACGCCGGGCACGCGGCGGCCAGCGAGGTCCCGCACTCGAGGCAGAACTTGCGGCCCGACTCGTTGTCCGCGCCGCAGCTGGCACAGATCACCGGAATCTCCCCCTTGCGCACCCAGACCACGGAACAGTAGCCCACCGGCGCAACCGAAGGTCCGCGTGTCCCGGGCCCCTCGTGGCGCTACCATCCCGCCCGGGAGCGGTTGGGTCCCGGTGGGCTCCTCCGTCTTCAAAACGGTTGCGGTCGCGCCTGACGCGGCCGGGTGGGTTCGACTCCCATGCGCTCCCGCCAGCCCGCGCCGGACCCGCACGGCGCCGCCCATCTGCGATCATCCTCGGCGTGAGCGTGCCTCCCGTGTCCCGTCCGCCCTCCGTGGAACGCCTCCTGGCCGCGGTCAGGAGGCGCGCTGGTGCTCGCGACCACGAGGCGCTGGTCGCGGCGGCGCGCGGCGAGATCGCGGCCGAGCGCGCGCGGCTCGTCGACGGAGACCGGCCCCGCCCGCTCACCGAGCTCGCCGCCGCGCTCGTCGCCCGTCTGGCGAGCCTCGAGGCGGGCGGCCCGCCGACGCGCGTCATCAACGCCACCGGCGTGATCGTCCACACGAACCTGGGACGGGCGCCATGGCCGGAGGCAGCGATCCGGGCCGCCGAGGCGGCCACTCGCGATGCGCTCTTCCTGGAGCTTGACCCGGCCACCGGGCGCCGCGGCCGGCGCTTCCGGGTCGCGGAGGAGCATCTCGTCGCGCTCACCGGCGCCGAGGACGGATTCGTCACGAACAACTGCGCGGCGGCGCTCGTCCTCGCGGTCGGCCTTGCGGGGCGGAAGGGCGTCGTGATCGGCAGGGGGGAGCTCGTCGAGATCGGCGGAGGCGTCCGGATCCCGGAGATCGTCCGGCGGGCCGGCGGCCGCCTCGTCGAGGTCGGGACCACGAACCGCACGCGGGTCGCGGACTACGAAGGGCCGCTCCGCGAGGGGCGAGCAGGGATGGTGCTCCGCGTCCACCCCAGCAACTTCACGATGTCCGGCTTCACCGAGGCACCGGACGCGGCCCCCCTCGCCGCGCTCGCCCATGCCCATGGCGCCCTGGTCGTGGACGATCTCGGATCCGGCGCCCTGCTCGACACCGCCGCGTTCGGGCTGGCCCACGAGCCGATGCCGGCCGAACGCCTTGCCGCCGGCGCCGACCTCGTCCTGTTCTCGGGCGACAAGCTGGTCGGCGGGCCGCAGGCGGGGCTGGTCGTCGGCCGCGCGGACCTCGTCGCGCGTCTTCGGCGGGATCCGCTGGCCCGCGCGACGCGCCCCGACAAGGCGACGCTCGCGGGCGTCGCGGCCACGCTGGGCCTCTACCGGGCGGGACTCGCGACGCGGGAGATCCCCGTGTGGCGGATGATCGCCACGCCCGTCGAGGCGCTCCGGTCGCGCGGGAAATCCCTGGCCGCCGGGCTCACGGGAGCCGTGTGCGTCCCCCTGGCGGCCACGGTCGGCGGGGGCTCGCTGCCCGGGGAGACCCTGGCATCGTACGGGCTCGCGCTCGCGGTGCAGTCCGGGGCCACCGCCAACCGGCTGCTCGCCGCACTGCGAACGGGTGAGCCCGCGGTGGTCGGCCGGATCGAGGATGGACGCGTGGTGCTGGATCTCCGGACGGTCGACCCGGCTGCCGATGCCGACCTGGCTTGCGCGGTGGCGGCGGCCCTGGGCGCGTCCGGAGTCCGTGGATGACCGTCGTCGTCGGGACGGCGGGCCACATCGACCACGGCAAGACGACGCTGCTCCGGGCGCTCACCGGGATCGACGCCGACCGGCTCCCCGAGGAGCAACGGCGCGGGATGACGATCGACGTCGGGTATGCCCACCTGGCCCTCGCCGACGGCGACGTGCTCGACTTCGTGGATGTCCCGGGTCACGACCGGCTCGTCGGCAACATGCTGGTCGGCGCCGGCGAGATCGACGCGGTCCTCCTCGTTGTCGCCGCCGACGACGGCCCGCGCGCCCAGACCCTGGAGCACCTCGAGCTGCTCGACTCCCTGGGGCTCGTCCGAGGGGTCGTCGCGGTGACGAAGACCGATCTCGTCATGGTGGAGCGCGTGACGGCGGTCATCGACCAGGTCCGCGTGCTCGTCGACCGGACCACGCTCGCCGGGGCGCCGATCCTGGCCGTCTCGGCGGCCACCGGGGTCGGGCTCGAAGACCTTCGGGAGGCCCTGGTCAAGCTGCGCGATCGGGCCCGGCGCGACGGGGCCGGCGCCCCGGGGCCGGCGCGCCTGTCGGTGGACCGGGTCTTCGGCGTGAAGGGCCGCGGGATCGTGGTCACCGGGACGTTGCGCGGCGGCCCGCTCGGGCGCAACGCCGCGCTCCGCGTCGAGCCGGGCGGGGCCGCCGTGCGACCGCGCGAGCTGCAGGTGCGCGGGATCCCCGTGGAGCGCGCCGGGCCGGGCGGCCGGCTGGCCGCCAACCTCGCCGGAGTGGACCGCTCCGCCGTGGGACGCGGCAGCGTGCTGACCGAGGATCCGGCGGTGGTCGCCACCGCCCGGCTGCTTGTCGCGGTGCGGCCATCCCTGCGACTGGACGCCTCGCGGCAAAGCGGTCGCGAGCCCCTTGCCGGCGGGACGCCGGTTCGCCTCCACCTCGGGACGGCGCAGGCAGCCGGCGTGATCCGACGGGGTCGCCGCGACGCCGACGGGCTGCCGGGCGGCGAGCTCACCGCGATCCTGCGGGTGGAGACCCCCGTGGCGGCGGCGGCTGGCGACCGGTTCGTGCTCCGCCGGCCGTCGCCGGCCGAGCCCCTGGCCGGCGGGCGGATCCTGGACCCGCGGCCACCGACGGGCGCTGCGTGGCGCCACGCGGCCCGGGCCGATGTCGAAGCGCTGGCGCGAGCATCCTCGACGCGGGAGCGGGCGGCCGCGCGCCTCGCGCTGCACGGGGCGCTGCCGATGCGCGACCCGGACGTCGACGCACTCCTGCCCGGGGCTGCCGTGCCGGCCGGGGACGTGGTCCTTCTCCCGGCGCTGGCGGCGGCGGCCGTGGACGAGGCCGTCGCGTCGGTGGAGACGGCGACCGGCGACGGCGTGCCGCTCGCGGAGCTGCGGGTGCGTGCCGGCCGGGTCCTGCGTCGCCGCACGTCGCTCGGCATCCAGGCGGCCAATGACGCCGCGAGCACGCTCCTCGAGGCGACTGTCGCGGCCGGCCGTCTCGCGCGCACCGGGGAGCTGGTCCACGTGCCGGGTGGCGCGATCGGGCCGGCGCCGGCCCTGGTCGCCGCGATGGACCGGCTGGAACGAGCCCTCGGGACGCCCTCGCCGCCGAGCCTTGCCGAAACGGCTCGCGCGGCGGGCTGCCCGCCGGAGGGCATCCACGCCCTGGAGTCAGCGGGGCGCATCGTCCGGGTGGACCGCGACCTGGCCTGGTCGGCGCGCGTCTTCACCGACCTGCAGGCGACCGCCCTCCGCCTGGCCGCCGAGCGACCCCTGGCCCCGGCCGCGTTGCGCGATGCCACGGGTACCAGCCGCAAGTACGTGATGGCGCTGCTCGAGGAGCTGGGACGTCGCGGGATCCTCACCCGGACGCCGGCCGGGCACGTGCCCGGACCGCGGGCGCCGATCGGGAAGGGCGGCGGCGGCGCGCCGTGACATCGAGAGGCACTCCGTGGCATCATCTGACTCGTGAGCGACGCCGACTACCTCACCGCCGCCCAGGCCGCGGCCCGTCTCGGGCTCAGCCTGCGCACCGTGCGCCGGCGGATCGCGGACCGTTCGCTGGCGTCGGTTCGGATCGGGCGCGCGGTCCGGATCCCGGCCGCGGCCCTGGAGCCGCCCGAGGCGCGCCCGGTCGGCGCGGCCGCCCGCGAATCCGTCGCCCCGTATGCCGCCGCGGACGCGGGCGATGACGTGCGAGCCGCATACGCCGCGCGCTGGAACGCAGCGCACTGGCCGGACACGTTCGAACGGATGCTCGCGCGTCGCCGACGGGCATTCGACGTTCTGGACGCGATCCGGGCACGGTCGAAACCTCCCAGCGGTCCCCACGACACGGTGGACGCGATCCTCGACGCGGTCCGCGACGAGTTCGGCGAGCGGCTGCTCGACTACCTGCCGCCACCGAGCGCGGTGTCATGATCGAAACGGTCATCGATGCGAGCGTCGTCCTCCGGTGGGCGTTCGACGATGAGGCCGACCGCGCCGGCGCCGTCCGCGTGGAGCAGGCCCTGCGGGACGCCCGCCTCCACGCCGTCGAACCACCCCTCTTTCTGCTCGAGGTCGCCGCTTCCCTGGAGCGAGGCATCCGCGAACGACGAATCGACCGAACGGAGGCGGATGTCGTGATGCGGGCCCTCGGCGCCGTCTCGTTCGAGGAGGTCGACCCCCACGCGTTCGCGGTCACTACCTTCGGGCTCGCGCTCGCGACCGGGCTTCGCGTGCCCGAAGCGGCCTACGTCGAGATCGCGCGCGTCCGTCATGCGACCCTGATCACGGCAGATCGCCGGCAGCTCGAGGCGGCGGAGCAGCTCGGGATCCCGGCCGTTGCGCTCTCGGACCTTCCTGCGTGGTGAGTTCGGTGCCCGTCACGGGGATCGTGCTCGCCGGCGGGCGCTCGACGCGGTTCGGCGCCGACAAGCTCGCGGTCCATGTCGGAGGACGCCCGCTCCTGCACCGCGCGATCCTCGCCGTGGCCACGGTCTCGGACGAGGTCATAGTGGTGATCGGTTCCGACGGGGCGCGCCCGCCCTTGCCAGCAGACGCGGACGTGCGGGTCCGCGTGGTCCGGGATGCAGTGGCGGACGGCGGGCCGCTCGCCGGGCTGGCGGCGGGGCTCGCCGGCGCGCGCGGCCGGCTGGCGATCCTAGTCGGTGGCGACCAGCCATCCCTCTCGCCGGCGGTGCTCGGGGAGCTGCTCCTGTGGCTGGGTCGCGACGCGGCGGGGCCACCGCTCGACGCGGTGGCGCTCGCGGAGGACGGGCTGCTGCGACCGCTGCCCGCGGCGCTTCGGGTTGCGACCTCTCGGCCCGTCGCCGAGGAGCTCGTCCGAGCGGGGAGCCGGAGCCTCCGCGGCCTGTTCGAATGCCTGCGCGTCGGCACGCTTGAGCCCGAGCGCTGGCGGATCCTGGATCCCGAGGGTGCATCGCTCCGTGACATCGACACCCCGGACGACCTGCCCGGCCGATGACCGCCTCGGTCCATCTTCTCACCGCCGGCTACGCCGGCGACCGGGTCGCGAGCAGCGTCACGCTCGTTCGCGACGGCGATGCCCTCATCATCGCGGACCCGGGCATGGTGGCGGACCGACGCAGGATCCTCGACCCGCTCGCGGCGATGGGCGTCGCGCCGGAGGCGGTGACCCACGTCTTCCTCAGCCACCACCACCCGGATCACACGCTCAACGTCGCTCTCTTCCCAAACGCGGAGGTCGTCGATTTCTGGGCCCGCTATCGTGCGGACGAGTGGCTCGACCACGATGGCGACGGCTACCTCCTTTCGCCGAACGCGGCGCTATGGCTGACGCCCGGGCACACGGAGGAGGATGCCTCGCTCCTGATCCGGGCCCACGACGCCGTCTATGCCCTGACGCACCTGTGGTGGCGGGGGGACCGGACACCCGAGATCGACCCGCTCGCGTGGGACCAGGCGAAGCTGGAGGCCGGCCGGCGACGGCTGGTGGAAGCCGGCGTGGAGGTCGTGATCCCCGGCCACGGCGAGGCGTTCCGACTTCGGTGAGCCGCGGCCGAGGAGTGGATTGCCCCGGCCCGACCGATGCGGGCCCGGTCGCCTTCCGTAACGCGGGCCTCCCCGGCCGACCGGCCCCACCCCCGGGGTCCGCTCGGCCCTACCGGACCCTGCAACACGGCCGCCACACTCCATCCGTAAGGACGACCGCCGGGCCCGGGTCGGGAACCGGCTCGTCCGCGTCGGCAGAGATGCGGAGGAGCGGACGACCATGGACCGCACGCAGGTCGTGATCATGGGCGCCGCGGGGCGCGACTTCCACGATTTCAACGTCGTCTATCGCGACGACCCCGCCATCGAGGTAGTTGCCTTCACGGCCACCCAGATCCCCGGGATCGATCACCGTCGCTATCCGCCGGAGCTGGCCGGGCCGCTCTACCCCGCTGGGATCGACATCGTCCCGGAGACGGAGCTCGAGAAGATCTTCGCCCGCCAGAAGATCGACCGGGTGGTCTTCGCCTACAGCGACGTCGCCCACGAGTTCGTGATGCACCAGGCCAGCCGGGTGCTGGCGGGCGGCGC
>DAITNC010000093.1:0-1748 GCA_036834865.1 Candidatus Limnocylindrales bacterium
GACCGATGTCAGCGGGAACGATCCGATCGTCACCGGGAAGATCGCACTTGCCCACCTGACGGAGTTCCCGGACTACTACACCCGCCTGGCCGTCCTGGAGCGCGAAGCGGCCGACCACAAGCGCAGGAAGAAGTAGCACGGAGGCCGAAAGGAGATCGCCGGAAGGCCAACGGGCCAACCCGGCCCAGACGACCGAGCGGCGGATGCGGGCGGCGATACGCGCGGGCTCGATGCCCGGGCAACGGGATGAACTGTCGGACTGGTTGACGAAGAGGAGATCGAGATGAACTACCGAAGCGGTGGCATAGGGATCGTCGGCGTGATCGTGATCGTCCTGGTGATCCTCTTCCTGGTCGGCGTCATCAAGCTGTAGAGCCAGGCGACGGGCCCGGCGATCGCGTCCGGCCGGCGGGCGACATGACGGCCTGTCATGACGCCAAGGTTGGTGGGCCACACACTGGCCTGAAGTCCGGCGCTGCCGGAAGCCTTCGCGATAACCGTCGGTCCCTCGTCTCCGCACTCGTCGGGGCGTTGAACGGCCGGAGATGACTTCGGAGTCACTCGATGCTCGTGCAGGATCTGGCCAGGCGACAGCGTCCCCCGCATATCGGTCTCAGGCCCATGGCGTCGGCAGCGCTGCGAGTCACCGCACTCATCGCGTTCGCGGTGCTGCTGATCCTCGTCCTCCTGCCGGTGGCGCTCGTCGCAGCGGGCACGTAGCCGGCACGCGCCCGCCCGCCCGACACGGCGGCGCCGTGCTCGGCGCACCCGCACCCCGCGAACCGCCGCGGCGGGCCTGATGACGGACCGTAATGACGCGACGGAGCCGGGAGCGGACACTCGGCCTCGGGGTCGGTCCGCCACACGCGTACCTGCCTCGTGAACGGCCCAGCCGCGGCTCGCCATGCCGGGGCGCTGCGGCCCACCGAACGGGAGAACGGACATGCACCTTCCATCGATCTCACACCTGACGGGTCGGACGCGTCGCAAGCCCTTCAGCCAGGCGGTCTTCGCCGGGCTCGCGACGGCTGCAGCGCTCTTCGCGTCGGCCGTGTTGGTCGCCGCGGCGACCGCGCCATCGCTCGGTTCGGCGGAGAGCTTCGCCGTCCTCGGGGGCAGCACGGTGACGAACACCGGGCCGACCACCATCATCGGCGACCTGGGAGTCAGCCCGGGTGCCGCGATCACCGGCGTCGGAAGCATCACCCTCACCGGGGCGACGCATACAGCCGACGCGCTGGCGCTCCAGGCCCAGAACGGCGTGACGAGCGCCGTGAATGCGCTGAACAGCCAGGCTTGCACAGGGACCAACGTGCCGCTGGGCGGAGCGACGCTCACCCCGGGCGTCTACTGCTACGACTCGTCGGTCCTGTTGACGGGAACGCTCACGCTCAATGGCCCGGGGGTCTTCGTCTTCAAGTCCGTCAGCACGCTCACGACCGCCACTGACTCGAGAGTCGCGCTGATCGGCGGTGCGTCGCCGTGCAGCGTGTTCTGGGTGGTCGGCAGCTCCGCGACGCTCGGTACCAACACGTCCTTCGCCGGGAGCATCCTGGCGCAAACAAGCATCACCCTGAACACGGGCGCGAGCGTGTCCGGTCGGGCGATGGCGCAGACCGGCGCAGTGACCATGGACCACAACACCGTTTCGAACGCTGGCTGCGCCGCCGCCGCGGTGGCCAGCGCATCGCCGAGCGCATCGCCGAGCGCATCGCCGAGCGCATCGCCGAGCGCATCGCCGAGCGCAT
>DAITNC010000093.1:1848-6368 GCA_036834865.1 Candidatus Limnocylindrales bacterium
CGAGCGCATCGCCGAGCGCATCGCCGAGCGCATCGCCGAGCGCATCGCCGAGCGCGTCGCCGAGCGCGTCGCCGAGCGCGTCGCCGAGCGCGTCGCCGAGCGCGTCGCCGACCGCAACGCCGGCCGCAACGGTGGCCCCAACGACGGTCGCCACGACGCCGCCGCCCACGTACACGGATGGTGCGCCGCTGCAGGGCGGGAGCTCGTCGTGGCTCCTGGTCCTGGCCGCAGCGGTCTTCGGCAGCATGGCGCTTCTCGTCGGCGCGCGAACGTACCGCGCCCGGGCACGGTAGGGGCCGCGCCCAGCAGGCGAGGCAATCGAATCGAGGAGTGGCCTCTGGTTCGGAGGAAGCGTCGGCCGGAGCGGGTCTGCACGACACGGAAGGAACGGGCGCAATGGGCTTCATCGCATGGATCGTCGTCGGCGCGATCGCCGGCTTCCTGGCAAACCTCGTCCTGCGCGCCCGTGAAAGCCTGCTGATGATGGTCGTCCTCGGCATCGTCGGCGGTCTCGTGGGCGGGTTCGTCGCAGCGAGCGTGCTCAAGATCGGCTCGGTCGACGGCATCAACGTCGAGAGCATCGTCATCGCCACGATCGGTGCGATCGCCGTCGTCTACGTCGTGCACCTCGCGACCGGTTCACGCGGCCTCATCAGTCGGAGGTGATCCGTGGCCTCCTCGAAGCCGCACAAGATGGCGCGAATCCGGGCGGGACCAGCTCCGAGCGAGCCGGTCCCGCCGCACCGCGCCCGCCGGGCCACCGCGGAACTGGAGCCGACAATCAAGATCACGAAGCACAGGGGGCATGCACCTGGTCCGCGTGTCCCCGTCCATGACGGTCGCAACCTCATCGCGCGCGTCGGCCGCCGCATGTCAGGGGCCTTGAGGATCGTCCGCAGTGGTGCAACGCTTCTCGTCGAGCGGGTACCCGGGACCATCCGCGCGACACGGGCCGGCGCGGAGGGGACGACCACCGCGCTGCAGACGCTGCCCGACCCCACGCTTCGGTGGCTTGCCGCGGGCTCGGTCGGCCTCGGCGCCGGGCTCTCCCTTGCTGGGGCGCCGCGGCTGGTGGTCGCGGCCGGGGTCGCGCCGGCACTCATCGTGGGTGCGGCCATGGCCCTGCGCCAGGGTGAGCCGGTCGTTTCGCGGGGAGACGTAACAGTGACCGCCGTCAGTTGAGGTACGGGGCCGTCCGACGACGGCCGCTCCACCGTACGCGGCGTACGCTCCGCTGATGAGATCGAACCAGCCACGCCAAGGCCTGCCAGGTCGCGATCGGCGCCGGGTTCGCTCGCAGGCCGAGCTCGAAGAGCCGATCCTCGCCGAGCTCTTCAGCGTGGAGCGGCTGGAGCAGCACGCCCGGACGCTGGCTGTCGCCCAGGCGGTCACCGACGCGCCCCGTCGGGGACGCGACGTCCGGCCCCGCATCGCCGAGAACGGCCGCGTCCTGCTGGAGTCGTACCGCGTCCTGGCCCGCGCGATCAAGGACGAACGATGGATCACGCCGGCCGCCGAGTGGCTCGTCGACAACTACCCGATCGTGGACGAGCAGCTTCGCGAGATCCGCGACGACCTGCCCCCTGACTATTACCGCGAGCTTCCCAAGCTGACCGGCGGCCATCTCGAGGGCTACCCGCGGGTCTTGGGCATCGCCTGGGCCTACATCGCCCACACGGACAGCCGCTTCGACCCGGAGAGCCTGCGGCGCATGGTGCGGGCCTACCAGGAGGTGGAGCCGCTCACGATCGGCGAGCTGTGGGCGACCGCGATCACGCTCCGGATCCTCCTCGTGGACAACCTCCGTCGCCTCGCCGAGCAGATCGTCCGGAGCCGGGCCGCGCGGCAGACGGCCGATGAGCTTGCCGACAGCCTCGTCGGCCTCGGCGCGGACGGCCCGGAGGGCGCCGCGGCATCGCTGCGCCGCCTCTCGCGGGCTGCCCTCCCCACGGCGGCGCGCGTCCAGCTCTTCCAGCGGCTGCGCGACCAGGACCCCGCGGTCACTCCTGCTCTGCGCCTCCTGGAGGAGCTCCTGGCCGCGCAGGGGACCACGGCCGAGGAGATGGTCCGCCTCGAGCACCAGCGCCAGGCGACGATGAACGTCACGGTCCGCAACGTGATCACGAGCATGCGCCTCATCTCGTGGTTCGACTGGGCGGACTTCGTCGAGAGCGTCAGCCTGGTCGACGACGTCCTTCGCGCCCGGAGCTCATTCGGGGAGATGGACTTCGCCACGCGAGACCGCTACCGGCACGCCGTCGAAGAGCTGGCCCGTGGCTCGGGCCTGACCGAGATCGAGGTCGCCCGGAGGGCGGCGGAGATGGCCGACGCTGTGCCTGCCGCTGAGACGACGCGTTCCGCGGACACCCTCGAGCCGCCCGTCGCGGCCCGACGGAATCCCGGCTGGTACCTGGTCTTCGACGGCCGCCCCGCGTTCGAGCGCGACCTCCACGTTCGCGTGCCGCTGGCGCGCCGGCTCCGGCGCGCCTACGTCCGGGGCGCCGGGATGGGCTACCTCGGGACGCTCACCCTGGTCACCGCGCTCCTCCTTGCCATTCCGCTCCTGCTGTCGGGCGGGGAAGGCGCGGCGGGTGCCGGGATCCTCGTCGTCGCGATCCTCGCGCTCGGTCCGGCCTCCGATCTCGCGATCGCCCTCGTCAACCGGACGGTCACCGACGTGCTCGGCCCGAAGGCGCTGCCCCGGCTCGACCTCGACGACGGCGTGCCGACCCGGATGCGCACGCTCGTCGTCGTGCCCATGCTCCTGACCAGCGAGGCGGATGTCGAAGCCCAGGTCGGTGGCCTGGAGGTGCACTACCTGGGGAACCGGGAGGGCGACCTTCGGTTCGCCCTGTTGTCCGACTGGCTCGACGCCCCGACCGAGCAGGTCCCCGGCGACGACGAGCTCCTCGCCGCGGCGGTGGCCGCGATCGACCGGCTCAACGAGCGCCACGGCGAGGCGCCCGGGGGAGGCGCCCGGTTCCTGATCTTCCATCGGCGGCGGCGCTGGAACGCGGCCGAGGGCTGCTGGATGGGCTGGGAGCGCAAGCGTGGCAAGCTCCACGAGCTGAATGCCCTGCTGCGCGGCTCGGCGACGACCGGCATCCTGGCCACGGGGCGGGCCTCGTCGACGCCGCCCCCGGACGTGCGCTACGTGGTGACCCTCGACGCCGACACGCGGCTGCCCCGCGGCGCGGTCGGGCGTCTCGTGGGGACGATTGCCCACCCCCTCAACCAGGCGACCTTCGACCCGCGGGCAGGCCGCGTGACCCGGGGCTACGGCGTGCTCCAGCCGCGGATCACCTCGACGCTCCCGGGCGAGCACGAAGCCACGATCTTCCAGCGGCTCTTCTCCGGGTCGGCCGGGATCGACCCCTATGCGTCGGCCGTCTCCGACGTCTACCAGGACCTGTTCGGCGAGGGGAGCTACACCGGCAAGGGGATCTACGACCTCGACGCGTTCGGCGCGGCGATGGCGGACCGCGTCCCTGAGAACGCGCTCCTGAGCCACGACCTGTTCGAGGGCACCTTCGCCCGGGCGGGCCTCGTGACGGACGTGGAGCTCTTCGACGAGTTCCCCTCGAACTACCTGGTCTCGGCGGCGCGCCAGCACCGCTGGGCGCGCGGCGACTGGCAGCTCCTGCCCTGGATCCTTGGCCGGGCCCGCGACGCGTCGGGTCGGCGCCGCCCCGGCTCGATCCCAGGCATTGCCCGCTGGAAGATGCTCGACAACCTGCGCCGGACGATGTCCGCCCCGCTCTCCATTGCCACGCTCGTCGCGGCCTGGACGCTCCCGTCGGTGTCGGCCGCCACCTGGACCGCGTTCGTCCTGGCCTCGGTAATCATCCCCGCGGCGCTGCCCGTCCTCGCGGGGCTCATTCCGCAACGCAAGGGCATCTCGAAGCGCAGCCACCTGCGCGCCGTGGGCGAGGACATCGGCCTCGCCGCGTCCCAGGTTGCCCTCGGCCTGACGTTCCTTGCCCACCAGGCGTGGTTGATGACGGACGCGATCCTGCGAACGCTGGCGCGGCTGTATGTCACGCGGCGCAGTCTCCTCGAATGGATGACCGCCGCCCAGGCCACGTCCGGCCGGACGCTCGACCTCGCCGGGTTCTACCGGCAGATGGCAGGCGGCGCCGTGATCGCGGCTGTCGTCGCCGCCCTCGTCCTCGCCGCGAAGCCGGGTGCCGGCTGGATCGCCGCGCCGTTCTTCGTCCTGTGGCTCGCTTCGCCGCTCGTTGCCCGCTGGATTTCCCTGCCGCCTCCCGAATCGGCCGCGGAGCAGCTGTCGGCCGCCGACGTCGGGGCGCTGCGCCTCACCGCCCGCCGCACGTGGCGGTTCTTCGAGACGTTCGTCGGCCCGGAGGACAATGCGCTGCCGCCCGACAACTTCCAGGACGATCCGGTGCCGGTCGTCGCCCACCGCACCTCGCCGACGAACATCGGGATGTACCTGCTGGCGACCGTGACGGCCCGCGACTTCGGGTGGATCGGGACGCTCGAGATGGTGGAGCGCCTGG
>DAITNC010000094.1:0-6324 GCA_036834865.1 Candidatus Limnocylindrales bacterium
CCGGAGCTGCGGGGCCGGCCCGTGATCGTGGGCGGCGACCCGGGCGCCCGCGGCGTCGTGAGCGCGGCCAGCTACGAGGCGCGGCGCTTCGGGGTCCACTCGGCGATGCCGCTGCGGACCGCGGCCGCGCTCTGCCCGGAGGGCGTCTTCCTGCCGGTGAACGGCTCCAAGTACCGCACGGCCAGCCGCGCGGTGATGGAGATCCTGGGCCGCTACACGCCGCGGGTCGAGCAGGTCTCGATCGACGAGGCGTTCCTTGACGTGGCCGGGTCGGAGGCGCTCTTCGGCCCGCCGCCGGCGATCGCCGGCGCCATCAAGGCCACCGTGCGCGCGGAGGTCGGGCTGACCGCGTCGGTCGGCGTGGCGAGCACCAAGCTCGTGGCGAAGATCGCCTCGGACCTGCGCAAGCCGGACGGCCTGGTCGTGGTCGAGGTCGGCGACGAGGCCGCGTTCCTCGCGCCGCTGCCCATCGCGCGGCTCTGGGGTGTCGGCGCGCAGACGCGGGCGATGCTCGCGGAGTACGGCGTGCGGACGATCGGCGACCTCGCCTCCATCGATCCCCAGCTGCTGGTGCGGCGGCTCGGGAAGCACGGGGCCACGCTCGTCGAACGGGCTCGCGGCGTGGATCCATCGCCGGTCAGCGGCGACGTGGCTGCGAAGTCGGTCAGCCACGAGCACACCTTCGACGTGGACACGAGCGACGTCGACGAGATCGAGCGGACGCTGCTGGCGCTTGCCGAGGGAGTCGCAGCGCGGCTTCGCGCCGGGGGCGTGCGGGCCTCGACCGTCGCGGTGAAGGTTCGTGACAGCGCCTTCCACACGGTGACTCGCCAGCGAACGCTCACGGAACCCACGGACATGGCCGAGCCGATCTGGCACGTCGCGCTTGAGCTGGCACGGCCGGAGGTCCGCGGCCGGCGGATCCGCCTGGTCGGCGTCGGCGCGCACGGCCTGGGCGAGCCGTCCCAGCTCGGGCTCTTCGCGCCCGACGACGACCGACGGCGCAGGGCGGTCGAGGCGACCGACGCGGTCCGGCGTCGCTTCGGCGAACGGGCGGTGACCCGCGCGAGGCTGCTCGGCAGCGACTTCTCGGCAGCCGGCCGCGACCCGATGCAGCCGCTCGACCCGCGGCGCGTCGGGCGACAGCGGCCGGCTCCCCCGGCCGGATCGGCGCCCACGACGGGAGCGGCTCCCCCGGCCGGATCGGCGCCCCCGACGGGCGAGGATCCGGCGGGCTCGTGACAGACGAGGTGGCACGCCGATCGGGGAGAGTCCGGTCAACGCATGTTCGGGCTTGACATCGAACAGGCGTTCGGTCTAGAGTCCAGGTTATCGAACACCCGTTCTGTCCCCCCAGTGCCCTGGGAGACGACGACCCCGCCGAACAAGGAGCCGTCGACATGGCGATCACCCGCGTCGAACCCGTCTATGTCCAGGTCAGGACCGATTGGCTGACCGGCCGCCCCCGCGAGATCCGCCTGGGCGAGCAGGTCCTCGCCGTCACGAGGATCGCGGCCGTGCGCCGCGAGACTGCCGCCTACCCGATGAGGATCGGCCCGTCCACGACGTTCGAGGTGGACACCACCGTGGCGCGCCTCGCGCTCACCTTCCGCCACCGCGGCCGGCGCTGGACGGTGGACGGCGTGGACACGACCGAGCGCCGCGCCGCGTAGGGATCTCCGCGGGCACGTCGCGGACTCCACTCAGCATCGCGCCGCCGCGCCCTTCCGGTCGGCGCGTCCCTCGGGCCCGGGGTGGATGTCACCGGTACGATGTCCTCCCCGGGCCCGGCCACGCCCGACACCTCCCCGCGGCCGTGTGCCGCGTCAGGCCGACTCATACAATCGCCGCATGTCGGGCAGCCCAGTACCGCGTTTCGGATCACTGACCCTCGACGCGTTCGTCGAACAGCTCGCCTCTTCGGCGCCGATCCCAGGCGGCGGGAGTGCGGCGGCCGTGGCGGCAGCGCTCGCCGCCGGCCTCGTCGCGATGGTCGCGGGGCTCTCCGCGGATCGGCCGGCCTATGCCCGGTTCGCGGACACGCATGCGCGGGCAGGGGGAGCGGGACGCGCGCTTGCCATGACCCTGCTCGGGCTCGCGGACGCGGACGCCGCCGCGTACGGGGCGTTTGCCGCGGCGATGAAGCTGCCGCGCGTCACGGACCAGGAGAAGGCGGCGCGCTCGGCCGCCATCCGCGCCGCGGCCGTCGCCGCGGCCGAGGTGCCATTGCAGACGCTGGAGGCCTGCCGCGACCTCGTGGTCGCAGCGGAGGCGCTGGCCGGGCGGAGCAACCGGAACGCCGCCAGCGACCTCGCGGTCGCGTCGCGGCTGGCAGAGGCCGCGGCACACGGCGCCGCGGAGAACGTCATGGTGAACCTGCCCGCGCTCGGAGACGAAGAGCGCGCCGACGGGCTTCGCGGCCGAGTCGCGACGCTCCTCGCCGAGGTGGCGGACCACGCCGAGTCGACGCGCGCGTTCGTGGAGCTCGGCGAGCTGCGCGACCCTGAGCCGGAGCCCACGCCGACGCCTCCGCCCGCATGACGGCACCCGAGCCGGTCGTCGCGGAGGCGGGCGGGCCGAGGCTGCTCCGCGGCGGTCCCATCGCGACGGAGGTGCGTGCCGCGGTTGCCGCCGATGTCGTCGCGTTCCGCGAGGCGCACGGGTTCGTGCCCGCGCTCGCGGTGGTGATCGTCGGCCGCGACGCGCCGTCCACTGTCTACCTCCACAAGATCCTCGACGGGTGCCGGACCGTGGGGATCGAGGACCGGCTCGTGGAGCTTCCCGAGGACGCGGGCCCGTCCCGCGTCGCGGCGGCAGTGGCGGCCCTCAACGAGGACCCGATCGTGGCCGGGATCATCGTCCAGATGCCTCTCCCGCCCACCATTCCCCTTCGGACCGTGATCGACGTCCTGGACCCGGCCAAGGACATCGACGGCATCCATCCCCTCAACGCGGGCCTGCTCGCGCTCGGCTACGACGGCTTCCTCCCCGCGACCGCACACGCCGCGGTCGAGATCCTCAAGCGGTCGGGGATCCCGCTCGAGGGCCGCCGCGCCGTCGTGGTCGGCCGCTCCAACGTGGTCGGCAAGCCCGCCGCGCTCCTGCTCCTTCGCGAGCACGCCACGGTGACCATCTGCCACTCGCGGACCGTCGACCTCGCCCGGCAAGTCCGAGACGCGGAGATCGTGATCGTGGCGGCCGGCCGGCCCGGCCTGATCACCGGCGAGATGCTCCGGCCGGGGGCCGTCGTGGTCGACGTCGGCATCAACGTGCGCGAGGGCCGCATCGTCGGCGACGTGGACGCGGCGTCGGCCGCGCAGGTCGTGTCGGCGATCGCGCCGGTCCCCGGCGGCGTCGGGCCGCTCACGAATGCGATCCTCCTC
This sequence comes from Candidatus Limnocylindrales bacterium, assembly GCA_036834865.1. Taxonomy (GTDB): domain Bacteria; phylum Chloroflexota; class Limnocylindria; order Limnocylindrales; family CSP1-4; genus CTSoil-043. The sequence goes on from DAITNC010000094.1 coordinate 3,384, forward strand.
ACCCACCTCATGCGGGCCGCGCGAAACCAGGCAGACGGCCGGGTCGCCCTCGGTTCCCGGTCGATGGCCCCGACCCTGCACGTGGAGTCCCTGCCGTGAGCCTTCCCTCGGACCTCGAGATCGCCCGCTCCGTGACGCCCCGACCGATCGGGGAGGTGGCTGCCGAGATCGGGCTGGCCGCCGGCGACCTGGAGCTCTACGGCCCGACGAAGGCGAAGGTCACGCTCGCGGCGATCGAGCGCCTCGAGGCCGCCAACCCGCGTGGCAGGTACGTGCTGGTCACCGCGATCACCCCGACACCGCTGGGCGAAGGCAAGTCCACGACCACGATCGGCCTGGCGCAGGGGCTGAACCGGATCGGGAAGCGCGCGGCCGCGACGATGCGCCAGCCGTCCCTGGGCCCCGTCTTCGGGATCAAGGGCGGGGCCGCGGGCGGCGGCTACAGCCAGGTCATCCCGATGGAGGACTTCAACCTCCACCTCACCGGTGACGTGCACGCCATCGGCGCGGCCCACAACCTCGCGGCGGCGTTCCTGGACAACAGCCTCCACCACCGCAATCCCCTCGGGATCGACCCGCTGGCGGTCCAGTGGCCGCGCGTCGTGGACATCAGCGACCGCGCGCTCCGCCACGCGGTCATCGGCCTGGGGGGCAGGGAGAACGGCGTCCCCCGCGAGACGGAGTGGCAGATCACGGTCGCCTCGGAGGTGATGGCGATCCTCGCCCTGGCGTCGAGCCTGCCCGACCTCCGCGCACGCCTGGGCCGGGCCGTCCTCGCCATGACCCGCGAGGGGAAGCCGGTGACCGCCGAGGACCTGCGCGTCGCCGGCGCCATGGCGGTCCTGCTCCGGGACGCCCTCAAGCCGAACCTGCTCCAGACGCTCGAGGGTGGCGCCGCCTTCGTCCACTGCGGGCCGTTCGCGAACATCGCCCACGGCAACAGCTCGATCCTCGCCGACCGGCTGGCGCTCGCCACCCACGAGGTCGTCTGCACGGAGGCGGGCTTCGGGGCGGACATGGGCGCCGAGAAGTTCTTCGACATCAAGTGCCGCACCTCGGGCCTCGCGCCGGACGCGGCCGTCATCGTGGCGACGATCCGGGCGCTCAAGATGCACGGCGGGGTCGGGAAGATCGTGGCCGGGAAGCCCCTGGACCCGGCCCTGCTCACCGAGAACGTGGAGGCGGTCCGGTCCGGCGCCGCGAACCTCGCGGCGCACATCGAGATCGTGCGGACCTTCGGGATCCCGGCCGTGGTCTGCATCAACAGCTTCCCGACCGACACGGACGCAGAGGTGGAGGCGGTCCGCCAGGTCGCCATCGACGCGGGCGCCCGCGATGCGGTCGTCGCCACCCACTTCGCCGAGGGCGGGAAGGGCGCCGAGGGCCTCGCGCGCGCCGTCTGGGACGCGGCGACGTCCGGGGAGGCCGACTTCCGGCTCCTCTACCCGGACGACCTGCCGCTGCGCGAGAAGATCGAGGCGATCGCCGTCCGGATCTACGGCGCGAGCGGCGTGGACGAGCTGCCGGCGGCGACGAAAGCCCTGGCGATGGCGGAGGATCTCGGCTTCGGGAGCCTGCCGGTCTGCATGGCCAAGACCCAGTACTCGCTCAGCCATGAGGCGGCGCTCAAGGGGCGACCGCGCGGCTTCCGCCTCCCGGTCCGCGACGTCCAGCTCCGCGCGGGGGCGGGCTTCATCACCCCGCTCTGTGGCGAGATGCGGACGATGCCGGGCCTGCCGTCGCGGCCGGGCGGCGAGAAGATCGACATCGACGTCGACGGGAACGTGGTGGGGCTCTTCTAGACCGGCTCGTCCAGGGTCCCCGGCTCCTCCTTGCCCCCGGGCTCGCCCCCGTCGTCGTCAGCCGAACGGAACCGCTCGCCTGGGCTGAACGGGTCGCCTGCGAGGTCCCGCCACGGCTCCAGGAGGAGCGCGAGCTCGGCTTCCCGAAGCTGGTCGGCCAGGACGATGCCGTAGGCGGCGTCGAGGACCACGGGGAGCGCCGCGAGGCGCGGGGGGAGCGACGTCGAGAGCTCGCTGGAGCCGGCAACCCCGGCCGGGAACCAGGTCTGCGCGCTCCCGGCCCAGCGCTCCACCTGTTGGCCGATCGCGCGGATGGCGTCGAGGCGACCCGCGCGGCGGGCGATCTCGCGCAGCTCGGCGCGGAGCTCGGCGCGGGCGCGCACCTGTGGATCGAGGTCGTCTGTGCCCACCACGCCGCCTCCCGCCGCCCCGAGGGCCACGATCGCCGGCGTGTCCAGCCGATCGAGCGACTCCAGGAAGCGGTCGGCCGCGTCGCTCTGCGGGCCGAACTCGCCGCGCGCCATCCTCGAGAACCCGAGCCGGGGCTAGAAGTGCGTGGAGAAGTAGAGGCAGGCGGCGATCACCAGGCCCGCCGCGATCCCGAGGAGCCCCGCGCCCCAGGCGAGCCAGTCCACGGGTCCGAGCGGCGTGCCCTGCGCGTGATCGCCGTGCGCCGCGTCCGCGTGGGGGCCCTCGCCGGGAGTGGCGTCCTGGGGCGCGTCCCCGGAATGGGCGCCATGGATCTCGTCGTTGGCGTGGGTGGTGTCGCTCATGCGGATCCTCGTGGCCGCCGGCGCTGCTCGCCGCTCACCGGCATTGTCGCACCCCGCGTCGTATCGTTCGGCGACGATGCTGACCTTCGTCCTCACCCGGCACGGCCTGACGGACCGCTCCAACCCCGAGCAGCACCTCGGGCAGCGCATCGACATCGGGCTCTCCGCGGCCGGGCGCGCGCAGGCCGCGGCACTGGCCGCGCGGATCGGTCCCGAGCACTTCGACCGGATCATCGCGAGCCCGCTCCGCCGGGCGCAGGAGACGGCGCACACCGTCGCCGGCGATCGCCCCGTGGAGCTGGATGCGCGGCTCTCCGAGATGGACTACGGGCGCTGGGAAGGCCTCACGTACGAGCAGATCGACGC
>DAITNC010000095.1:0-6207 GCA_036834865.1 Candidatus Limnocylindrales bacterium
AGTGAGCGGGTTGGAGGGCGGCGACCTCCCGTCCTCCTTTGCCGAGGCGGTCGCGGCGCTCCAGGCGCGCGGTCGGTTCGGGATCCGGCTGGGCCTGGGCCGGACACGGGCCCTGCTGGCGGCCCTGGGGCACCCCGAGCAGGGAATTCGCGGCGCGCTCATTGCCGGGACGAACGGCAAGGGGAGCGTCGTGGCGCTGGTTGGCGCATGCCTTGCCGCCGCGGGGTACCGCGCCGGCGAGACGCCGAAGCCGCACCTGGTCAGCTACCGCGAGCGAATCCGGATTGCCGGAACGCCGATATCGGCGACCGAGTTCACGCGTCTCGTCACGGACGGGCTGCCGGTCGCGGACCGCGTCGCGCGGCGTCACGGCCCTCCCACCGAGTTCGAGCTGCTGACCGCGCTCGCGTTCCGCCACTTCGCGGACGCTCGCGTGGATCTCGCCGTCGTCGAGGTGGGCCTGGGCGGCAGGCTCGACGCCACCCACGCCTGGGACGGCGGCGTCGCGGTCATCACGAATGTCGACCTGGACCACACCGAGCACCTCGGGCCGACCGTCGAGGCGATCGCGCGCGAGAAGGCCGCGATCATCATGCCGGGCGACCTCGCGATCACCGGAACCGTGGGCCCTGCTCTCGGGCCGATCCGGCGGCGGGCGAGACGCGTGGGGGTCCCGCTCGTCGAGGTGAGCGCGGCGCCGGTGCTGGCCTCGGATCGGCACGGCCTCGTCGTGGATTTGCCCGCCCTGGGCGCGGTCCGGGTCGGCCTGCTGGGGCGGCACCAGGCGGCGAACGTGGCGGTCGCGGACGCCGTGCTCGATGCGCTGGCCACGGCAGGGATCGCGCAGGTCGGCGCCGGCGCGCGGCGGACCGGCTACGCGGCGGCGCGCTGGCCCGGCCGGCTCGAGCTGCTCGACCTGCCGGGTGCCGGGCCGAGCGGCGCCGACGCGGAGGTCCTCCTCGACGGGGCGCACAATCCCGCGGGCGCCAGGTCGCTGGCCGCCGCGCTCGATGAGCTGCGGCCGGAGCTGCGCGGCGCCGGCCGCGGGACGGCCGCCTCGGCCCCGGCGCCCGTGACGCTCGTGATCGGGACGATGGCCGACAAGGACCTCGACGGGCTGATCGCCGCGCTCGGCGCGTCGCGGGCGCTCGCCGGCGCGCGTGTCATCGCGACCGCGGTTTCGGGTGCCCGGGCGCTCAGGCCGGAAATGCTCGCCGCGCGCTGGCAGGCGGCCAACCCGGCAGACACGGTCCTGGTCGCGCTCGATCCGGCGGCGGCCATCGACCGCGCGATCGCCACCGCCGAGGGACCGGTGGTCGTCGCGGGGTCGCTCTACCTCGTGGGAGCGGCGCGCGCGCGGCTCGTGGACGATCCCGAGCTCCGGGATCCAGCCGACGCCGGCTCGGCGTAGGATCGCGGCACGATGCCCGGACAGTCCGACCCCGCCGCCTCTCGGCCCCACCGCCCGGACGTCGGCGACCCGCCAGCGGACGTCGCGGCACCCGGACGCGACCTGCCCGGCGAGGCCGGCGTCGTCCAGCCCGACCCCGTTCGCGGCGGCGGAGCGGCCACGCCGTCCTTCGCGGCCCGGCGGCCCGACCAGTTCCCCGACATTCCGGGCCCCCCGGGCCTTCCGGGCAGGCCCGCGCCGCTTGCGATCGGGCCACGGACGTTCACCTGGGGGAGCCGGACCTTCGTGATGGGCATCCTCAACGTCACGCCCGATTCGTTCTCCGGTGACGGCCTGGTCGCGGCGGACGGCGACCCGGTTCGCGCGGCGGTCGCGCTGGCGCGGTCGATGGTGGCCGACGGCGCCGACCTGCTGGACGTCGGTGGCGAGTCATCGCGGCCGGGCCATGCCCCGGTCAGCGTCGCGGACGAGCTCGCCCGCGTGCTGCCCGTGATCCGTGCCCTGCGAGCCGCGCTCCCGGACACGCCGCTCTCGGTGGACACGACGAAGCCCGCGGTCGCTGACGCGGCGCTGGCCGCCGGCGCCCACCTGCTCAACGACGTGTGGGGAGTTGCCGCGGACGTCGGCATCGCCCGCGTTGCCGCCGCGCACGGTGTCCCGCTGATCGTGATGCACAATCGGGCCGAGGCGCGCTACGTGAACCTGGTCCCCGAGATCCTGGCCGACCTCCAGCGCGCCCTGGAGCGCGCAATCGCGGTGGGCGTCGCCTGGGAACGACTGATCGTCGATCCCGGGTTCGGCTTCGGCAAGGCGCCGCTTCACAACCTCGCCCTGCTGCGAGACCTCGGCTCACTGCGGCTCCTGGGCCGGCCGATCCTGCTCGGCACCTCCCGCAAGTCGACGCTGGGCAAGGTCCTGGACCTGCCGCCCGAGGAGCGCGCCGAAGCCACGCTGGCGACGACCGCCCTGGGCATCGCGGCCGGCGTGGACATGCTGCGCGTGCACGACGTGCGGCCGAACGTGCGCGCCGCACGGATGGCCGACGCAGTCGTGCGCGGCTGGGACCCGGACGGAAGCACGTGACCGACCGGATCGAGCTGCGCGGCATGCACTTCGAGGGCCGTCACGGAGTGCTTCCGGACGAGGCGGCCACCGCCCAGCCGTTCGATGTCGACGTCGTCCTCGAGCTCGGCCTCGCCGCCGCCGGGCGGACCGACGAGCTGTCCCGGACCGTCGACTACGGCGACGTGTTCCGCCGGGCGCGGGCGGTGGTCGAGCAGGGACCGCACGTGGCGCTCATCGAGGCCCTTGCCGAACGGATCGCGGCCGACCTGCTGGCGGCCCACCCGGCCGTCGATGCGGTCACGGTCCGCGTGCGCAAGCCGCGGGCGCCGCTCCCCGGGACTTTCGGGTGGGCCGGCGTCGAGATCCGGCGCGAGCGCGGGCGGGACTGAGCCCGGCCCACCCGCGCTCGGCGTCCACCGCGCTCAGAGGTTGGCGGGGCGCGTCCCGAGCGTCAGGGTGAGCGTGATCGTCTTCCCGTCGCGCAGCACGTCCAGCGCCACGGTCGTTCCCGGCGTGTACTCCGTGAGGATGTCGTCGAGGGGAGCGATGGCCGTGATCTTCACCCCGTCGACCGCCGTGATGATGTCGCCGTCCTTGAGGCCTGCCTTCTCAGCCGGGCTGCCCGGGACGATCGCGGGGTCGGTGGCGCCGCCGGTGGTGGTGGCCTGGAGCCAGGCTCCCTGGCTCACGGGGAGCTTCGCCTGGTCGGCGATCTGCTGTGTCAGCGCCTGGTAGCGGATCCCGATCCAGGGGCGCGCCAGCTTCTGGCCGGCCAGCGCCTGCTGCATGATCGGCTTGGCGATGTTGATCGGGATCGCGAACCCGATGCCCTCGGCGGTCTGCGCGACGGCCGTGTTGATGCCCACCACCGTGCCGGCCTCGTCGAGGAGGGCGCCGCCGGAGTTGCCGGGGTTGATGGCGGCGTCGGTCTGGATGAGGTTGCGGATCGTCGTGCCGTCCTGCACCTGGATCGTCCGCCCGAACGCGGAGACGATGCCCGCGGTCACCGAGTTCGTGTAGGTGCCCAGCGGGCTCCCGATTGCGATGGCCAGCTCGCCGACCTTGGCGGCCGAGGAATCCCCGATCGGCGCCACCGGCAGGCCCGTGGCGTTCACCTTGACGATCGCGAGGTCCGTCAGCGTGTCGATCCCGTAGATCGTGCCGCTGAACGTCCGGCCGTCCTGGAGCGCGACCTCGAGCGTGCTGCTCCCGGCCACGACGTGCTTGTTGGTGATGATCCAGCCGTTCGAGTCGAAGATCACGCCGGAGCCGATGCCGGTGGACGGGACCTGGCCGAACGGGTCGTTCGGGTTCCCCGCGGCGCCGGACGAGGTGATCGTCACGATCGCGGGCGAGACTTTGGCCGCCGCCACCGTGATCGCCGACTGATCGCTGGTCGTGATGGGCTGCGTGGCGGTCACGGTCTGCGCGGCGACGGCGGCCGGCGTCGCCGCGGGCTGGTCGAGCGACCCGGAGGCCCGGAGCGCGCCGTACGTCCCGACCGAGGCGAGCGTCGCCGAGATGAGCGACGCGGCAATCACCACCCCGACCAGGCCGCGGCCACGCCCCTCGCGACCCGCCGGCGCAGGCGAGATCCCATCGGCGGCAGCACCCTCCGGGCGCGCCGGCTCGAACCAGCGCTCGGGGGTTGGCCGAGCCACCTGCTCGGCGTCCACCTCGGTCGCTGCCCACGCGGGGCGGCGATCGGCTGCAGGCGCATAGGTGGCCGGCTCCGCGGACGCGTCGACGGGGCCCCATGCCGGCGGGACCGGCGTTGTCGGGACGGCGTCGGGTGCCTGGTCGAAGTGATCGCTCATTGGTGGGCTGGCTCCAGGGTCTTTCATAGGCGGGCTGCCGGCAGGCGCAGCCAATGGTGGCAGCGGCGGGTTCAGGCGCAGGTGCGGCGTCTATGAAGAATTCGCCACCTCCGTCGGCCCCGGCGTGACGGACGACGGGGTTGGGGGTACCGATGTGCCGGCCGGCGGGGCTCCGACGCTGCGCGGGTCGCGGACCAGGATCACGCTGAACGTCGATCCATGGCCCACTCGGCTCTCCACGTTGATCCGCCCTGCGTGCATGTCCACGATCGACTTCACGATGGCGAGCCCGAGCCCGCTCCCGCTCCCGCGCGCCTCGCTCGCGCTGGAGCCCCTGTAGAAGCGCTCGAAGACATGGGGCAGCTCCGTCGCGTCGATCCCGACGCCGGTGTCCGCCACGTCGAGCTGGGCGCCGTCGCGATGCGGCCGGAGGGAGACCCGGACACGGCCGCCGCGCGGCGTGAACTTGAGGGCGTTGCCAACCAGGTTCCCGACCACCTGCCCGATCCGTTGCGGATCGTGGCGGACCCTGAGCGGGGATTCCGGGAGCTCCAGCGCCAGCTCGACGCCGCGCCGTCGCGCCGTCGCATCGGCCTGCTCCACGGCCGACTCCACGGTGGTCCGGAGGTCGTCGGGGCGCAGGTCAAGGGCGAGCAGCCCCGACTCGAGCTTCGAGAGGTCCAGCAGGTTCTGGGCCAGCCAGTCGAGCCGCTCCAGCTGGACCCGGCTCGACTCGAGGAACTCGAGGCGCGTGGCCGCGTCCTCGCCGGCCTGGCCCTGCAGGAGCTCGGTGTTCATCCGGAGGGCCGCGATCGGGGTCCGCAGCTCGTGGCTCACGTCGGCCAGGAACTCGCGGCTCCGATCCCGGTCGCGCCGCACGAGGCCCACGGATTCCTCCAGCCTGCTCGCCATCAGGTTGAACTGCCCGGCGAGGTCGGTCACCTCCGTGTACGCGGCGCCGATCTCCGCCGCCGGGATGCGGTTCGCCAGGTCGCCGCCGCCGAACTGGTGCGTCGCCTCGCTCAGGCGCCGCAGGGGACGCGTGAACCGGCCGGCGATCAGGATCCCCATGACGAGCGCCGCGAGGAGGGCGCCCAGCGCGGTGACCGCGAGCAGCGTGGCGACGGTCTCCAGCGTGTACGCCCGCGTGGTGTAGGGGTTCGAGAGGGTCACCCGCACGCCCCACGGAACTGCGAGCGCGGGGCCGGTCACCGGCCCGAAGGCCGCGGTCGCGTGGATCTTCTCGCGAGCCTCCCGCGCCTCGGGCGGCGCGGTCAGCAGCACCGAGACCTTTCCGCCGGGTGCCGCCGTCACGATCACGTCGCCGGCGCTGTCCTGGGTGGCGGCGCCGATCTCGACCGTGACGTCCGACTTCGCGACCGCGTTCGCCAGGAAGCTCAGGAACGAGCTGGCGCTGATCCGCTCCGCGACACCGGCGCTGAGCGTGTTGCCCACCTCGAGGACCGGCTCCGTTCCCGCGGCCGGGACCGCCACGACGGCGACGATGCTGCCGACCTCAAGCGCTCTCGCCGAGAGCGCGCCTTCCTCCTGCTCCGCGAAGTAGGCATCGAGCCGGTTGACCACGATTGCCGAGACGGCGAGGAGGGCGGCGGCCACCAGCGCGACGACCGTCAGGGTCATCCGTGCCCGGAACGACCGCGGGACCAGGCGCCGCAGGCGCGGACGCAGCCCGCCCCGGTGCGCCTTCGCGGAGCTGCCGGCCTCCGGCGCGTCAGCGCTCGACGAAGGCGTAGCCGACTCCCCGGACGGTCAGCACGAAGACCGGCGCAGAAGGATCGTCCTCGATCTTCTCGCGCAGGTGGCTGATGTGGACGTTGATCGTCTTCTCGTCCTGGTCGAGCGCCTCGTAGTCGCGCAGCAGCTCCAGCAGCTCGCTCCGGGTGTAGACCCGGC
>DAITNC010000096.1:0-6177 GCA_036834865.1 Candidatus Limnocylindrales bacterium
TTCGAGTGGGGCCTGATCGCCGACCTGACCGCGCCGGACCTCGAGACGCGGATCGCCATCCTCCGCGCCAAGGCCGAGGATTCGGCCGTGCCGATCGGCTCGGACGTGATCGAGTTCATCGCGCGCAAGGTGGTGAGCAACATCCGCGAGCTCGAGGGTGCGCTCAATCGCGTCGTCGCGTACGCGAGCATGGGCGCCATGCCGATCACGATCGAGCTGGCCCAGGCCGTCCTCTCGAACGTCCTGTACAACCCCAAGAAGCGCCAGGTGACGACGGAGAAGATCGCCCGGGCGGTCGCCGAGTACTACGGGGTCGGCCTCGATGCGCTGCGGGGCCAGAAGCGCGACAAGGCGATCGTCACGCCCCGCCAGATCGCGATGTTCCTGATGCGCGAGGAGACCGACGTCTCCCTGCTGCGGATCGGCGCGGAGCTCGGTGGCCGGGATCACTCGACGGTCCTCCACGCCTACGACAAGATCAACCGGGAGGCGGCTCTCAACGACGAGATGCGCCGCGACATTGCCGCGGTCCGCGAGCTGATCTACGCCGACTGACGGCCGGCCTGCCGCGTGCGGGCCCCGCTGTGACACTGTGACGTCGTCGGTTGGCGCCAAGGCCTGTGGAAAAAGCCCCGAATTCGGTGGAAAACCCGATGCGTGTGTGGACAAGCAGCGCTCGGGCGTGCCTCCCGGTGAGGACAGTCCGGCCCGGATTCCGCGGCCCCGGGCGCCCATGCCCCAGGCGTCTCGTCGCGTCCACACCGTCCCCCGGCCGGCGTCCGCGCCCGGGCATCGTTCGTCCACGCGCGGATGGCGCGTGTCCACCTGAAACTGGAGCACGCGGCAGCGCGTCCATCCACGCCGTCAACACCATGATGACGACGGTGATGACTCGATATGCGACCATGCACCAAACCACGAATCCAGCGCGTTCCGGCCGGCCCGGCCGGCCCGGCCCGCCCCTGTTCCAAGCACCCGGAGTGACGCACCCGTGAACCTCTCCGTCATCTGCGAGAACCTTGCCCGTGGCCTCTCGGTCGTCGGTCACGCGGTCTCCGGGCGCAGCACGCTCCCGGTCCTGGCCAACGTGCTCCTGCGCACCGAGGACGCGGGCCTCAAGCTCACGGCCACCAACCTCGAGATCGGGATCACCTACTGGGTTCCCGGCCGGATCCAGACCGACGGCGCGATCACCGTCCCCGCGCGCCTCTTCGCGGAGATCATCGGGGGCCTCCCGTCACAGGAGCGCGTGGACCTGGAGGTCCGCAACAACGATCGCCTGTTCATCCGGGCCGGCCAGTTCGAGACGACGCTGCGAGGAATCGACGCCGACGAGTTCCCGGCGATCCCGGCAGCGGGGGAGCGGCCGACCACCAGGATCAGCCAGCGCATCCTGCGCCGGGCACTCTCGGAGGTCACGTTCGCCGCCGCGTCGGACGAGGCGCGACCCATCCTGACCGGCGTGCTCACGCGGTTCGAAGGGGATCGTCTCACCCTTGCCGCGGCCGACAACTATCGGATCGCCATCACGACGATCCCGACGCTCGACGCCGTCGAGGAGACGAGCATCGTGGTCCCGGCCCGATCCTACGCGGAGCTAGCGCGCATCCTGTCCGACACGGACGAGCCCGTGGAGCTGATCCTCTCGCCCCAGAAGAACCAGATCCTCTTCCATGTCGAGGGGATCGACGTGGTCAGCCGCCTCATCGACGGCCAGTTCCCGAACTACCAGCAGGTCCTGCCGACGACCCACGCCACCCGGATCGAGGTGGACCGCGACGACCTCCTCAAGGCCGTCCGCCTCGCCGGCTACATCGCCAGCTCCTCGGCGAACATCGTCCGGATGCAGGTGGCCCCGGACGGGGCGGCCCAGGTCCTGGTCGCGGCCGCCGCGGAAGTCGGCGACCATCGCGGCCTCGTGGACGCCACGATCGAGGGCGATTCCACGACCATCGCGTTCAACGCCCGCTATCTCAGCGACGCGCTCCAGAACGTGGATGCGGACCGGTTCGTGATCGAGCTGAACGGGCCGCTGTCGCCGGGCGTGTTCCGGCCGGCGGACGGGCGCGACTACACGCACGTGGTCATGCCGGTTCGGACCACCTCGTAGCGACTGCCATGCGGCCGCCTGGGCGGCGATGCCGATCCCGGTGCTGACCGCCATCTCACTCTCCGGCTTCCGCGGCTACGCGTCGTTGGACGCGACGTTCGGGCCCGGCGCGCACCTTGTGTGGGGGCCCAACGCCGCGGGCAAGACCAGCCTCCTCGAGGCGCTGGTCGTCTGCGCCCGCGGGTCGTCGCACCGGACGCTCACGGACGCCGAGCTCATCCGGTGGGACGCTCCGTTCGCGCGCGTCGACACGCGCCGCGAGGTGCCCGGCCTGGACCCCCTGGAGCTCGACGTGACGCTCGTCCGCGAGGGGCCGGCCGGGGGCCGAAAGCGGATCCGGGTCAACGGGGTTCCCCGGCGCGCGACCGCGCTGGCGGGGCTCCTGCGCGTCGTCGTGTTCGCGCCGGAGGACATGCTGCTGATCGCGGGCCCACCCTCGCTGCGGCGGGGGGTGCTCGACGCGCTCACCAGTCAGCGCATCCCCGCCCACGCCGCGGACGTTGCCGCCTACGGACGCGTCCTGGCCCAGCGCAACGCGCTCCTGCGGGCCATCCGCGACGAGCGCGCGACACCCGACCAGCTGCCGCCCTGGAATGCGAAGCTGGTGGAGTCAGGCGCGGCGATCGTCGACGCGCGCCACCGGGTCCTCGGCGAGCTGGCCGGGCCGCTGGTCGCGGCCCATGCAGAGATCGCATCGGACGAGGGGAGATTCACCATCACCTATGAGAGCAACGTCGTGCCGGCGGCCGGCGAGCCCTCGCGCGACGCGCTGGTCCGGCGCCTGGCCGAGACGGCCGAGAAGGAAGCCTGGAACGGGTCGACGCTGGTCGGGCCCCATCGCGACGACCTGGCATTCCGGCTCGACGGGCGCGACCTCGCGACGTTCGCGTCGCGAGGGCAGCAGCGGACCGCGATCCTCGCGCTCAAGCTCGGGGAGCTGGATCTGCTGACCACGCAGGACGGGCGCCCCCCGCTGGTCCTCCTCGACGACGTCTTCAGCGAGCTCGACCCCGTGCGCCGGGGCCACCTGGTCCGTCGGATCGCGGGCCTGCCGCAGGCATTCATCACCACGACCACCCTCGACGACCTGGACCCGGCCCTGCGGGAGATCGGGGTGGCGTGGGAGGTCGTCCCCGACGCCGCGCGTGGCGCCCGCCTCATCGAGTCGCGGGCAGGCTGAGGGCACCCGTGTCGCCCGCCCGCCCCTTCGACGACGAACGCGTTCCCCGCCGCCGGCCGGTCAGGCGCGTCGGCGACCTCCTGCCCGAAGCGGCACGGGCGCTTGGGCTCGAGGAGCAGCTGCGCTGGGCGCGCGCCGCCGCCTCCTGGGACCGGCTCGTGGAGGCTCGCGTCCCGGCCGCTGCGGGCGGGTCCCGGCCGGTGCGCCTTGAGGGGGACGGCACGCTGGTCGTGGAAGCGAGCGCCCCGATCATCGGCCAGGAGCTGCGCCTTCGGGCGGACGAGCTGCTCGCGGCGTTCGCCGAGACTCCCGGGGGAATCCGGGCCGGAGCACTGCGGGTGGTGGTGGGCCGGGGTATCATCCGGTGACCTCGGCCAGCGGCCATCGCCCGTAGCGCAGTCGCCAGCCACCGGCGTCACGCCGGCCCGCCCCCGAGCGTCAGGTCCGTCGAATCGCATGGCCGTCCGATTGCAGATGAAACTCGGCCTCGTGGCCGAGCCCGAGCGGCTCGAGGACTCCCCGGACACCGTCACGGTCGTCGAGCCGACGATCGGCGCGACGACCCGCTCCAAGGGGAGTCTCTTCCTCGTTGCGACCGGAGTCGGCGCGGGCCGCCGCCTGCGCGATGCCACGCGACTCGCCGCGGACACCGTCTCGGGGGAGTACTACTACGATGAGTCCGCGGGCCTCGTCGTCTGCCTCGAGAAGGCGATCCGCGCCGCGAATCGACGCCTCCTCGCGCAGCGGGAACGGCTGGCGCTGGGCGCCGGGCCCGGCGGCCCGATCGGGATCGGCGTGGCCGTCGTCCGAGGCAACGAGCTCTACGTGGTCACGACCGGGCCAGTCGAGGCGTACCTGGTCCGGCAGGCGCACCTGCTGACACTGCCCGAAACGGGACGCGCCAACGGCCTGCCGATGGAGCAGGTTGCCCCGGCCGTGTGGCGCGGCGAGATCGCCGTCCGGGACTCGCTCGTGCTCATCTCCTCCAACCTCACCGCGAAGCTCGGCCCCGACGAGCTCAAGGACGCCGTCGTGACCCTCCATCCACAGGCCGCGATGGAGCACCTGCACAATCGGTTCGTGGCGGCCGGGGGAACCGGGAGTGACGCTGCGCTCGCCATCGAGGCCGGCGAGGTGTCGGCAACAGCCCATCGCGGCCGGCTCGTCCCGGCGCGGCCGCCGGAGCCGCTCGCAGGCGTTCCCGACAAGTCCCCGATCCCCCTCGCCGACTCGGTCGGTGGCGGCGTGGCGGCTGTCTCGTCGGGCGCAAGCCGCGCGTCGAGCGCCGTCGGGACCGCGCTCACCGGCCTGGCCGGCCGGGTCCAGGACCTGCTCCCACGGCGAGGCACCCGGTACCGGCGCGTCACCCCCGCCGCGACGCGCCGCGAGTCGCAGCGGCGGGCCGCCTTCGCGGTCCTCGCATTCGTCGGGGTCGTGGCGCTCCTCGGCGTCGGTCTGTGGATCCTCGGCGGTTCCGGTTCCACGACGCAGATCCCGCAGATCAACGCCGGCGAGAAGGCGCTCTCGACGGCGAGCGACGACCTCCGGCTGGTCTTCGACAACGGGACCGACCTGATCGCGGCCGATCCGCGACGCGCGGAGCAGCTGCTCAAGGACGCGCTGGCCAGGGTGGCCGACGCCGCGACCGCGGGGATCGCGGCCTCGACGCTCGACCCGCTCCGCTCGCGGGCGGCCGCGGGACTCGACCGCCTGTACGGGGTCGTGGAGGTGGCGCCGCAGGCGGCCTTCTCGTTCGTCTCGCAGAAACCCGCCTTTGACCTCGGCGGCCTGGTCCAGGGCCCCGACGGGGCGCCCTACGTCCTTGACCGAACCTCGAAGGCGGTCTACCGGATCAGCCTCCAGACGCGCAAGGCCGTCCCGATCATGCGGGCGGGTCAGGCGGTCGCGAGCGCCGGGCTCAAGCTGGGCGTGCCGCGCTATCTCGCGGTGGGGGGGCCCGACCTTCTCGTGCTCGACGACAAGAACATCCTGTGGCGCTGGCGCCCGACCGACGCCACCGGCAAGGGCGTCCTGAGTCGGCTCCCGGTCCAGGACTCCACGACGTGGGGCACCGACATCCTGGGGATCGGCACGTTCGTCGCCAACTTCGACGCGGCGCTCTACAACCTCTACGTCCTGGAGCCCTCCCAACAGCAGGTCCTCCGCTACACGATGCTCGCGGACGGATCCAGCTATCCGGCGGCGGCGACCGGCTACCTGGCGGCGCCGCAGGACATCAGCGGCGTGACATCCATGTACATCGACGGCGAGGTCTACCTGGCCGACGGCGGGCTGGTCGAGCGGTTCGTGGGCGGCAGCTCGGGCGGCTGGTCGCTGGCGTCGCCCGGCGACGAGGCGCTCCGCCCGAACCACCGGTACACGCTCATCGACTCCCCGGATCCGCGCCGCCAGGGCACGCTGTACGTCTACGACGCGGCGAACGGGCGCGTGCTGGCGTTCGACAAGCTGACGGGCGCCTACCAGGCGCAGTACCGGCCGGCCGCGGGCAGCCCCGCGTGGGGTTCCATGCGGGGCTTCTACGTTGCCCCCCGGTCGCCCGGCCAGGCCCCGGCGATCTTCTGGATCGACGGGAATACGCTCGGGACGGCGGTTCTCGAGCAGGTCCCCGCTGCGTCCCCGGGCAGCTCGCCAGGCGCCAGCCCCACCTCGAGCGCGTCGCCAGGCCCCATCGCGTCGGGCGCGCGACCCGCCACCCCGAAGCCCTCGGCGACCCGGCGACCGACGCCGAGCCCCTAGCTGGCCTCGGCGAACCCGCCCGGAGGTGGGATACTTCCGCCCATGGTCGGCCGCCTGATCGAGATGTCCGTCGAGAGCGTGCGGGTCCACATGCTCTCGACCCAGCACGTCGTCATCCTGCGGGAGCTCG
>DAITNC010000097.1:0-6155 GCA_036834865.1 Candidatus Limnocylindrales bacterium
CGGCCGCCGCGCTGGCGGGCGCCGCTGCGCTGGCTGCTGCGCTGGCGGGCGCCGCCGCGCTGGCGGGCGCTGCTGCGCTGGGTGCCGTGGTGGCGCTGCTGCTGCAGGCCCCGACCACGATCGACGCGATGGCGAGAGCTGCACCCACTCGGGCGAGTTTCATGAGCGTCTCCTCCTCTATCCCCCTGCCCGCGCGCGCGGCTGTCGTCCGCGTTCAATCGCGCCTCCCTCGCCGCCGATGGACGACGTGCTTCCCTCCTCAGGGACACGTGGCGGTCGGTGGGGGTATTCGGGCGGGGGCCCACTTGAACTCTCCATACGTTGCCGCGGGAGAGATGCCGTATATTAGACGGCAGCGACCCGAATGCAATACTCGGTGTCGCGCGCCCCGGCGTGGTCCGGCCGAGCGTTATGCACGCTCGCCGCCCCGGTGCGGCGCTGCGACTCCAGGTTCCCGGTCGAGCACGTCCGTGGACCATTCACTGTACGTGCCGGGTCGCATCGTTCTCGAGGTCTCGGGCCCGCCGAGTGGAATACCAGGTTCGAGCAGCACGCATCACCGACGTCGAGCGCATGCTCGCGCTCTGGTCGACGACCGCGCCGGATGCCGGTGCGGCCGCGACCCTCGACGCGGGAGACCTGCTGCGACAGCTGGTCTATCTGCCGCAGGCGAGCGTCCTCGTCGCGGAAACCCTTCGTGCAATGGCCGGGCTGGCGGTGCTCGCCCTCCGGCCGTCCGTCCACGCCGGCGGCTACGTCGGTTCGGTGGACCTCCTTGTCGTGGATCCGCGCCACGACCAGGAACAGGTGACCGGTGCCCTGGTAGAGGAGCTTCTCCGGTCGGCGCGGAACAAGGGCTGCACGGTCGTGGAGGCGGCGCTCCGATCCGCAGGGCTTGCCCTGCCGGTCTGGGAGCGCTTCGGCTTCGCGGAGGCCGGGCCCCGCATCGAATGTCTGATCCGGGCGGAACGGGTCCCCGCCCGCAGGGGGTGATGGCCGATCCCGGCGCGTGGCGCCGGGCGGCCCATGGGCGTCGAGCCGCAGGCTCGGCTCCCGTTCCAGCGAACAGCTGAGGAGTCAACGTGGGCAAGAACGTCGCCGTCTTCGTGGACGTCGCGAACATCTTCTACGCGGCCAAGGCGGCCGGCGTGGACATCGACTACGTCCTGTTGCTGAAGTCGGCAACAGCCGGGCGGGATCTCGTCCGGGCCTATGCGTACACCGGGCTGGACCCGGACAACGAGAACCAGCGCAACTTCCATTCCTTCCTCGCGCGCCACGACTTCCGGGTCGTCAGCAAGGACATCCGGAAGTACGGCGACGGGAAGGTCAAGGCGAACCTCGACATCGAGCTCGTCGTCGACATGATGAAGACCGCCCGGAACCTTGACGTCGCCGTCGTGGTCTCCGGTGACGGAGACTTTGCGCCCGCGATTCGGGCCGTCCAGGAGATGGGCGTGCGCGTCGAGGTCATCAGCTTCCGGGGCAACACCAGCTCGGACCTGATGGACGTCGCCGACAAGTTCACCGACATCACGCAGCTGGCCAAGGTGGAGAAGAGCTCCACGGCTTCCGGTCGCCGCGTCCCGTCGGACGAAGAGGACCTCTCCATGACCGAGGTCCCGGACAAGCTGTCGGAGGGAACCGGCCGCGGCCGCGGACGAGGACGGGTTCGCGTCGAGCGCGAGCCTGCCGCGGCGATCCGCGTCGGCGCCGAGCGCGCCGTTCGCTCACCGCGTCCGCGCCGTGCCGCCGCCGTGGTCATCGACGACATCGGACCCGTCGAGGAGCTCGACGAGCAGGGCGTGATCATCGCGCTGCCCGGCGAGAAGCTCTCCAAGGCGCGCGTCCTTCGCACCGCCATCCCGGCCGTGACCGAGGCTGCTGAAATCGAGGTCGAAGCGGCCGACGTGGCCGAAGCGGCGCCCGATGGGTCCGCCGATGCGCTCGAGACGGAGGGCGACGGCGATGCGCCGCGACGACGGCGGCGGCGCGGTGGCCGTGGCCGTGGCCGTGGCCGTGGCCACGAGGGCGGCGTGGACGGCGTGACGGAGGGCGACGCAGAGCGACTCCCCGTGGCGGCACGCGTGCCCACCGACGAGGAGCTGGAGTTCGAGGTGGACGACGAGTCCATTCCCGCGGCTGCCCGCCCGCCGCGCCCGGCGGCATTCGGCTCCGTCTGGGATTCCCAGATCGGGGTGGCCGCACCGGTCGCCGGCCGGCCTGCGACCGAGGACGAGGAGTTCGACGACGAGCCGGAGATCCCCGAGTACCTGCTCGCCGAACGGCGCAACCGTGGCGGGCAGGGCGCCCGTGGCGGCCAGCCCATCGGCGGCAACCGCGGCGGCCGCGGCCGGGGCGGTGCGTATGCCGCCGCGGTCGATCGAGAGCGCTACGGACGTGGCGGCGCCACGGGCGGAGCACCGAGCAGCGGGACGCGCTTCGGCGAGCCCGCGGGCCGTTCCGGGGTCAACCGCGACGCGGCACCCCGCCGGGATCTCGCGCCGCGACGCGATGCTGCGCCGCGCCGTGACGTCGGGCGTCCCGTACAGGTCCGCTCGGACCGCTTCGAGAGTCGCTCCGAGAGCAGCGAGCCCTGGAGCGAGGTCCCGCCGGAGCTCGAGGAGCTGCTGAAGGCCCAGCTGGCGCAGAAGCTCGGCCGCCCGGCCGACATGCGACCGGCGGCGACCGAATCGACGCCCGTCGTGCCGACCGTGGCCGATCCGGACGCTTCGGCAGCGACTCGCGGACGCGGGCGTCGTCGGCCGGCAGCTGCCGACGCAGCCGTCGGTGCCGTTGATGCCGGCGCCGAGGCCGCATCGTCGAAGGCCGAGCCCGGTCGGGCTCCTGCGCGACGACGTGCCGGGGCACGACCGGCGACGGCGTCGACGGATCCCACGCCCGTCGCGGTCCCTTCGGCCGAAGCCGCACCGCTGTCCACCCCGGCCCCGAAGCGTCGAGCGGCGGCGCGACCGACGGCCGCGAAGCCCGCCGGGACGTCGCCGGCGGCCGAGGCGGCCACCGCAGCCGTCCCGAAACGCCGCGCGACGCGTGTGGCGGCCGCACCGGCCGCCGCGGCATCAGCGCCAGATGCGACGTCGGCCGCCGCCGGCGCCGCTGCGCCGAAGCGCCGGGCACCCCGAAAGGCAGCGGCGCCAGCCGAAGGCGCCTGAGCCCCGGTCGCGTCCCGTGGCGGGCCGTCGCAGGGTCGCCCCCGATCCCGGCGGGGAACCGCCGGCTGCCGGCGTGCCTCCGGCAGCCGGCACGCGCCGTCCGTCCGGGTCGCGCCCGTCGGACCGTCCTGCGACGCGGTTCGCGACGCGCGGCCAGCCCGCCGCCCTGGCTGCCGTCGAGCGAATGCTCGACGGCAGCGCTCCGCAGGTTCTCCTCCTGGTCGGCCCCGGATCCATCGGGAAGACGACGCTGGCCATGGACCTCGCGGCCGGGCTCCTGTGCGCTGCGGAAGAAGGAGTGCCGCGTCCCTGCCGCGCCTGCCGCGCCTGTCACCTCGTGGCGGGTGGGACGCACCAGGACCTCCACCGCCTCGTGCCGGAAGGCTCCGGGCGCCAGGTCCGCATCGGCGATCCGAACGATCCCGACCCGGGCACGGTCCGGCATCTCATCCACGAGATGGCGCGCCTCCCCGTGGAAGGCCGCCACCGGGTCGCGGTGATCGAGAGCGCGCACCGGATGAACGAGGACGCCCAGAACGCGCTCCTCAAGACGCTGGAGGAACCGCCCGCGGGAGCCACCCTCATCCTCTGCGCCGACGATCCCGAGCGACTGCTCCCCACCGTGCGGTCCAGGGCCGCGACGCTCCGCCTCGGCCCCCTCGGGATACGCGCCATCGAAGGTCTGCTCGGCGAGCATGGGATTGATCCGCCCCGCGCGGCCCGCCTCGCCCGCCTCGCCGGCGGCCGGCCCGGCGTTGCCCTCGCGTACGCCGCCGCGCCCGAGGCGGTCGATGCGCGCGAGGAGATCTCGCGAACGTTGCTGGACCTGGGTTCCGAGAACCGCGCGCGGCGCCTCGTGATCGGCCGGGAGCTGCTGGCACGGGCGGCGGACCTCGTAGGCCTCCGTGCCGAGCCGGACCCGGCCGCGCCGCCCCCGCAGCCCGAGGAGGCCGAGGTGGCGAAGTCGGGTCGCCTGTCACCTGCCGAGCGCCGGCTCGCCGCCCGTGCGCTCCTCGAGACATGGGTCGCGGTCGCGCGGGACCTTGCGGTCGTGGCGGCCGGTGGGCCGGGGCGGAGCGTGAACCTCGCGCTCGTGGACGACCTCGAGACGGCTGCGGCACGGATCCCGGCCGGCGCCGCACCGGCGTTCCTCGTGCGGCTGGAACGGGCCGCGCAGCTGCTGGAGGCGAACGCGAACCCGGAGCTGATCGTGGACGTCCTGGTCCTCGCCTGGCCCCGGGCGGCCTGACCGTGCCCGACGACCGTCCCGCCCGGTCCGGCCGGGGAGCCCTGCCAGGCCGTTTCGACCCCGGGGATGGCGAGCCGCCAACCGAACGGCTCGAGGCGACGGTCATCGGGGCCGTGCAGGGCGTCGGGTTTCGCTGGTTCGTGACGGAGGCGGCCGCTCGCCTTGAGCTCCGCGGCTGGGTCGCGAACCGGGCGGACGGAGCGGTCCTGTGCGTCGCGGAAGGGCCCCGGACCGCGCTCGAGGAGCTGCTCCGCGAGCTCGCTCGTGGCCCGATCTCAGCGCAGGTTGATCGCGTCATCCCGGCCTGGATGCCCGCCACCGGGAGGTTCAGCCGTTTCGAGATCCGGTCCGGCAGCCACCCCGGCGACTGATCGGAACCGGCGCGTCCCGCCACCCGTACCATCGGGGGATGGCCCCGGAGGCTCCGGTGCCCGAACGTCCGGAGGGTGAACTCGGACCAGACGATCGCCGAGACGCTTCCGCGTCTCTATCGCGAGGTGCTCGACGGGATTGCCCGCCTCGAGGACCTCGGTGCCCGCCCGGCGGCCGCGCGGCTGCGGGAGGAGGCGATCGCCGGCTACTCGCGGGCCTGGGATGCCGCGTGCGAGAAGCAGCTTCGCGACCTGCTGGGACGCGTCGATGGCGCGGCCCGCGACCTGGAGCGCCGGCGGCGGCCCCGCCTGGCCTGACCGCCCGGCGGGAGCGCCCCACCGGGACCGCCCGCACCGATGCCGGCACGCTGCGCCGCGGCCGCGCTACGCTCTCCGCGTGAGCGACGATCAGGCAGGCGACATCCTCGTTGCCGCCATGGCCGCGTTCGACCTCCTCGCTGAGCTGGGCGAGACCGTCGAGGACGAGTGGAGCTACGTCACCAGGCTCAGCGAGGTGGGCCGCGCACGTCTGCGCGCGGCCGCACCCCCTGCCGGCGGGACCGTCTTGCCCGAGGGCGCCGCCGCCATCACCGCCCTTGTGCTCGAGGTCGGCCGGATCACGGACCCGCACCGCGCCATCGACTGGCTCTCGACCTTCCCCGCCGCGGCGGAGCTGGCGCTCGGCGGCGGTCCCGCGGTCGCCCAGGCGCGTCCGCCGGCGGGCGGGGCCTGAGATGCGGTTCCAGGACGCGGCGCGCGACGCGCGCGCCGTCGTCTATGCGGGGATCCAGGCAGATCCGCTCGTCGCCCGCCTGGCGGTCCTTGCCTCCGACGCCACGTACGGGCAGCGCCTGATGGCCAGGGCGGTCATGAACGGCGAGTCGACCGATCCGGCGACCTGGCGCGCCATCTTCCCCACGGTGCTCGGCGCCGGCGCGCCCGATCTCGAGCGCGCCGAGGCCCTCCTCGACGGGAGCCTGGCGGTCGCCGAGCGCGGAGAGCAGGTGCGCAGCCAGTTCCGCGGCGCGTTCGTCGAGGCGCTCGCGCAGGTCCTCGTCGCCCGCCGGGCCGGTGACGCTGCCGTCCGCCGGGAGCGCCGCGTCCTGTTCGACGGCGTCGCGTCCGAGATCCACCCCTACGACCTGACCGTGGAGACGCCCGGCCGCGAGGAGGCGTGGGACTGCAAGTGGGGCGCCCGCGGCATCAACGCCGACGTTCTCAACCAGCTCGACGACGCCCGCCGTCATGCGTCCGGCGAGGATCGCGCGCTGCGGGTCGGGCTGGTCGTGTTCGACGTGCGTACCTCCTGCGCGGTGCGGCTCTCGCAGCAGACGGCGCCGCGGCAGGGGACCGCGGTGGTGA
>DAITNC010000098.1:0-6150 GCA_036834865.1 Candidatus Limnocylindrales bacterium
GCACGACCGCGGCACGGACGTGGTGATCGGTTTCGTGGAGACCTACGGGCGGCGCCACACGGCCGCGCTGATGGACGGGCTCGAGATCGTCCCGCGGCGGCACATCGAGTACCGCGGCGTCGTCGTCGAGGAGATGGACACGGAGGGCGTCATCGCGCGCCACCCCGCGGTCGCCCTGGTCGATGAGCTGGCCCACACGAACGCCCCCGGGTCCGAGCGCGAGAAGCGCTGGCAGGAGGTCGAGCTCCTGCGGGATGCGGGCATCGAGGTCATCAGCACCTGCAACGTCCAGCACGTGGAGTCCGTGGCGGACGCCGTCCAGACGATCCTTGGGGTACCGGTCCGCGAGCGGGTCCCCGAGGAGGTGGTCCGCGCCGCCGACGAGATCGAGCTCGTCGACATGAGCCCGCACGCGCTGCGCCAGCGGATGCGCCACGGCAACGTGTACCCCCCGGATCGCGCCGCGATCGCCCTCGAACGCTTCTTCACCGAGCCGAACCTGACCGCCCTGCGCGACCTGAGCCTCCGCTTCGTCGCCGGCCAGGTGGACCTCCAGCTGGAGGGGATCGTCGAGGACCAGGGCCTGCACATGGGCTCCCTGACCGACCGGGTCATGGCGCTCGTGGACGAGTCGGTCGCGTGCCGCCGGGCGCTCCGGCGGGCAGCCGCCCTGGCGAGCGCGCTTCACGCACCGCTGCTGGCCGTCGCCGTCGAGACGCCCGGTGTCAGCCTCTCGCAGGATCGTCGCCAGAACCTCCAGGCGAACGTCGACTACGCCGTGGACCTGGGCGCCGAGATCATCCGTGGAGAGACGGCCGATCTCGTGAAGGGCCTCGAAGAGGTCATCCGCGAACGCCGCGTCACGCACCTCGTCATGGCGCATCATCCACGACGGGGCCTGGACCGGCTGGCCCGCACATCGCCCGCGGAGGCGATCCTCGAGCGCATCCCGGGACTCGAGGTGCACCTCGTCGGTGAGCCGGAGCAGCACAGCAAGGAGGATCGACGTCGATGATCGTGTGCGTGCCGGTGACGCCGGCCGGGGAGATCGACCCACGCTGGGGCCGCGCCGCGCGTGTCGCTGTTGCCGATCTCCGGGACGGGGGGATCGCCCGCTGGGAGGAGATCGAGGTCGGCTGGGACACCGCCCACGACATGGGCACCGAGGGCAGCCACCACGCGCGGGTCGCCCGGTTCCTGCAGGAGCATGCCGCGGAGATCGTGGTCGCGCACCACATGGGCGACCCGATGGTGCACATGCTCGAATCGATGGGCGTGCAGGTCCGGCTCGGGGCCCACGGTGACGCGCGCCGCGCCGTGCTGGTCGCTCCCGCGGCGCCCGCTGGCTAGTCCGACGGCGCAGACGCCGCGGCTCGAGATCCAGGTGGCTCCCGGCCTGCCGGCCTGACCCGGCGCCCGGCGGCCCGCCGCGAGGAGCCCGGTTCTCAGCGATTCTTCAGGATCCACCCCCATACTTGGCCGCCGGGGAGCAGCGCGCCCGATCGGGCGCGTCCCAACCTGGCCGAAAGACGGACCGGAGCTCACGCTGTCGATGACGGACACGACCACCGAGACGTCCCCTTCGGAGGCCGTGCCGTCACAACTGCCGCAGCGTCCCGGGGCTCGGGTCCGGAGGCTTGGCCTGTTCGGTGGCGGAGTGCTGGCCGCCTTCGTCGCGATCCTGCTCTACGGCGCGCTGTTCCCCGCCGCCACCCCCCTGACCCAGCACGACGTCACCGACAGCATCGCCAGCGCGCTCGCTTCGCAGACGCCGGGACCGGCGTTCTCGGAGCTCGCCTACGCGGCCATCCAGCCGTCCGTGGTGCTCATCGAGACCGGGCTCGCCGACACGTCAACGGGCACGACGAGCGGGCTCGGGAGCGGGGTGATCGTGGACGTTGCGGGTGACATCCTCACAAGCCTCCACGTCGTCGCGAATGCCACGACGATCAAGGTGGTCTTCGCCGACGGCAGCACCTCGACCGCCTCGGTCGCAGTGAGACAGCCGGACCAGGACATCGCGGTCCTCCACGCCGCCCAGCTGCCGGCGGCGTTCGTGCCCGCCACGCTCGGCAATCCGCGGTCGATGGGAGTGGGCAGCGAAGCCTACGTCGTGGGCAACCCGTACGGCCTCTCCGGCTCGATCACCGCCGGCGTCATCTCCGGACTCAACCGCACCTTCCAGCTGCCGGACGGCGGGCCGACCCTCCACGGGCTCATCCAGGTCGACGCGGCGGTCAATCCGGGCAACTCGGGCGGTCCGCTGGTCAACCGCGCCGGCGAGGTCATCGGCATCGTCACCGGCCTCGTGAACCCGACCAAGCAGGACGTCTTCATCGGGATCGGGCTCGCCGTTCCCATCAACGTGGCGGGTGGCGCAGCGGGCCTGCCGCTGTACTAGGCCGCTCGTCCAGGCCGCGGGTCCCGGCGCACGTCCGGGCCCGCGGATACTCAGCTCAAGGAGGTGATGCCAGTGGATCACGAGGTGGATACGGCACCCACGCGGCCCATGGAGCGGGTGCTGTACGAGGTCAAGAAGGTCATCGTCGGCCAGGACCACCTGCTGGAGCGGCTCGCGGTGGCCCTCCTCGCGCGCGGGCATCTCCTTGTCGAAGGCGTGCCCGGGCTGGCCAAGACGATGGCCATCAAGACGCTCGCCTCGTCGATCGGCGGCGAGTTCAAGCGGATCCAGTTCACCCCGGACCTGGTCCCGGCCGACCTGGTGGGCACCCGCATCTACAACCAGAAGACCGGCGACTTCAGCACCTCCCTCGGCCCGGTCTTCACGAACCTGCTCCTCGCCGACGAGATCAACCGCGCGCCGGCGAAGGTCCAGAGCGCCCTGCTCGAGGTGATGCAGGAGCACCAGGTCACGATCGGGCGCGAGACGTTCAAGGTTCCCGACCCGTTCCTGGTCCTGGCCACCCAGAACCCGATCGAGACCGAGGGCACGTATGCCCTGCCCGAGGCCCAGGTCGACCGGTTCATGCTCAAGGTCCTCGTCGGCTATCCGACCGCGACCGAGGAGTTCGTCATCGTCGAGCGGATGACCGGCCAGCTCGACGCGGTGGCGCAGGTGCTCTCAACCGACGACCTGCTGGGGCTGCAGCGCGAGGCCGACCAGGTCTACGTGGACCCGTCGCTCATCAGCTACGCGGTGGACCTTGCGACGGCCACCCGGAACCCGAAGGCCCACGGGATGCCCGACCTGGAGCGCTACATCACGTTCGGGGCCAGCCCGCGCGCCTCGATCAACCTGATCCTCACGGCCCGAGCCCTCGCCTTCATCCGCGGGCGGACGTACGCGATCCCCCAGGACGTGCTGGACATGGCCCGGGACGTGATGCGCCACCGGCTGGTGCTCTCGTTCGAGGCGCTCTCCGACAACGTGACGAGCGACGACGTTCTGACGACGGTCCTCCGGCGAGTCAAGGCGCCGGCGGTCCCCACGAGGGAGATCCCGAACGTACACGTCAGCGCCTGAACGCATCCTCCAGCGGCTCGACTGGCAGGTCATCCGCCGGCTCGACGGGCTGCTCCAGGGCGACTACCGGAGCCTGTTCTACGGCGCCGGGGTCGACCTGGCGAACGTGCGCGAGTACCAGCCAGGCGACGACGTCCGGTACATCGACTGGAACGTGACCGCGCGGATGGACAGCCCCTACGTCCGCCAGTACGCCGAGGACCGCGAGATCAACGCCTGGTTCCTGCTCGACCTCAGCCCGTCGGTGGACTTCGGGACGGTCGCGACGGACCGCGAGAAGCGGACCGTCCTCGTGGACTTCGTGACGACGCTGGCCCGCCTGCTGACGCGACGGGGCAATCGCGTGGGCGCGGTCTTCTACGGCAGCCGCGTCGAGCACACGATCCCGGCCCGGGGCGGCCGGGTCCAGGTCCTCCGCCTCGTCAACGACCTGCTTGCCCATCCCCGCCTGGCGAGCGCCCCGTTCACGGACCTCGGCCCGCTGCTGACGGCCGGGCACCAGGCGATCAAGCGGCGGTCCATGGTCTTCGTCATCTCCGACTTCATCAGCGTCCCGGGCTGGGAGCGGCCGCTCAACCTCCTCAACCAGCGCCACGAGGTCCTGGCCGTGCGCCTGGTGGACCCGCGCGAGATCGCGCTGCCCGACGTCGGCCCGCTCATCATGGAAGACGCCGAGACCGGCGAGAAGCTCTACGTGGACACCCGCGACCGGGGCTTTCGCGCTCGCTTCGAGGCCGCCGCGCAGACCCGCGAGGCCGCCATCGGCGACGCGTTCAAGCGGGCAGGGGTGGAGGCACTCTCGCTCTCGACCGACGAGGACCTGGTCCGGGCCATCGTGCGCATGGCGCGACTCCGCCGCCAGCGCAGGAGATAGGCCGTGACCTTTGCCTGGCCCCTGGCGCTCCTGCTCCTCGTCCTGGTCCCGCTCGGCCTCCTGGCCGCCCGGGTGGTCGAGCGACGGCGCCGACGCCGGATCGCCGCGTTCGGTGGGCTGGGCCTGGCCCGGCCGGCCGCCCGTGGCAATCGGCTGCGCGGCCGGGTCGCGTCGGTGCTGCTGCTGGTCGGGCTGACGATCATGCTGGTGGCCCTGGCCCGCCCGCAGGGTGTCGTGGACATCCCGCGGGTGGAGGGCACGGTCATCCTGGCCTTCGACGTGTCGGGCAGCATGGCCGCGACGGACCTGGTGCCCACGCGGATGGAGGCTGCCAGGGTGGCGGCGAAGGCCTTCGTGGAGCGCCAGCCGGCCAGCGTCGTGATCGGCGTCGTCGCGTTCAGCGACGCGGGTGTCGCCGTCCAGCCGCCGACGAACGACCAGGCGACGGTCCTCGCCGCGATCGACCGCCTCGCCCCGCAGCGTGGGACATCGGTGGGCGGCGGCATCCTCGCGTCCCTCAACGCGATCGCCGTCGCCGACGCCGGACCCACGGTCAACTACTACAGCAACCGGTCCCCCGCCCCGACGCTCTCCCCCACTCCGGTCCCGGCGGGCACCCATGCCCCGGCGGTCATCGTCCTGCTGACCGACGGGGAGAACAACGAGTCGCCCGACCCCCTCGCTGCGGCGCAGCAGGCCGCGGACCAGGGGGTCCGGATCTACACGGTGGGGATCGGGAGCGCTGCCGGAACGACGCTGGACGTCGGCGGGTTCAAGGTCCACACCCAGCTGGACGCGGCGACGCTCCAGCAGATCGCCACGACCACCAACGGCGCCTACTACGCCGCCAGCGACGCCGGGAGCCTCGCCTCGATCTACGCGAACCTCGACACGCGCCTGATCGTGCGGCCCGAAGCGATCGAGCTCACCGCCGTCTTCGCGGGTGCGGGCCTCCTGGTCCTCGCCGTGGGCGCCGTCCTCGCCCTCGCCTGGCTGGGGCGCCTGCCGTGAGAGCCCGGGCGGTCGTCGCGCGAACGGCGCGAAGCGCGCGAGCCGCGCGACCCGCGCGAACCCGGGAGGGACGCTAGATGGAGTTCCTGTGGCCGTGGCTCCTCGTCGCGCTCGCGTTCGTGCCGGTCCTCGTCGCCGTCTACGCGTGGAGTCTCCGCCGGGGGCGTCCCGCGGCGCTCCGCTACTCGAGCCTCAGCCTCATCCGCGAGGCGCAGCCCGGCTCCGGACGCTGGCGGCGCCACCTTCCGTTCGCGCTGTTCGCCGTCGCCCTGGCCGCCTTCGCTGTTGCCCTGGCCCGGCCGGTCGCGATCGCCAGCATCCCGGCCAACCAGACGACCATCATCCTGACGATCGACGTCTCCGGAAGCATGTGCTCCAACGACATCGCGCCCACGCGGCTGCAGGCTGCCGAATCCGCAGCCGCGGCGTTCATCCAGCACCAGGGATCCACGAC
Organism: Candidatus Limnocylindrales bacterium; assembly: GCA_036834865.1. Taxonomy (GTDB): domain Bacteria; phylum Chloroflexota; class Limnocylindria; order Limnocylindrales; family CSP1-4; genus CTSoil-043. The sequence continues at coordinate 5,824 of DAITNC010000098.1, forward strand.
CCAGATCGGGATCGTGGCCTTCAGCAGCTTCGCCCAGGTCGTCCAGGCGCCGACCAACGACCAGCAGGCGCTCCTGGCGGCGCTCGGAAGCCTGACCACGGGACGGAGGACGGCCATCGGGAGCGGCATCCTCGCCTCGATCGACGCCATCTCGGAGGTCGATCCGTCCGTGCCGGCGACCACCGGGTTCGGCCAGCCCGGGGTCGAGCCGGCGCCCGTCCCGAAGGGCGACTACGCCCCGGACATCGTGGTGCTCCTCACCGACGGGGCCAGCAACACGGGCCCGCAGCCCCTGGACGCGGCCCAGGAAGCTGCCACGCGCGGCGT
>DAITNC010000099.1:0-6094 GCA_036834865.1 Candidatus Limnocylindrales bacterium
CAGCCGATCCGCTGCGAGGAATCGACGTACGTGGCCCGCCACGGCGCCGGGTACAGCCGGTTCGAGCACCAGCACGACGGCATCGCCCTCAATATGGTCCAGTTCGTGCCGCTCGACGAGGCCCTGAAGATCTCGCTTCTGACCATCGAGAACCGGTCCGGCCGCACCAGGCGGCTGTCGGTGACGGCCTACGCGGAGTGGGTTCTGGGCGCCTCGCGCGGGACGAGCGGCCCCCGGATCGTCACCGACCGCGAGCCGGAAACGGGGGCGCTCCTGGCGCGAAACCCCTGGAACACGGAGTTCGCCGGCCGGGTCGCCTTCCTGGACCTCGGCGGGCGGCAGATGACGTGGACCGCAGATCGGACCGAGTTCCTCGGCCGAAATGGCGGCCTCGAGCGGCCGGCAGCCCTGGGCCGCGGGCACCGCCTGCTGGGAGCCGCCGCCGCCGGCCTCGACCCCTGCGCGGCCCTGCAGACAGGCTTCGAGCTCGCCGACGGCGCGCGGACCCAGGTCCTGGTGCTCCTCGGCGAGGCGGACGGGGCCGCGGCCGCGGCCGATCTCGTCCGGCACGGGCGGGCGCTCGATCACGAGGCGATCCTGCGCCGGGTGACCTCCTACTGGGAAGAGACCCGGGGCACGGTCCAGGTTCGGACCCCGGACCGCTCGATGGACATCATGCTGAATGGCTGGCTGGTCTACCAGACGCTCTCCTGCAGGCTGTGGGCGCGGACGGCCTTCTACCAGGCCGGGGGTGCCTACGGGTTCCGCGACCAGCTCCAGGACGTCATCGCGCTGCTGACAACGAGGCGCCAGCTGGCGCGCGAGCACCTCCTGCGCGCCGCGGCACGCCAGTTCGTCGAGGGAGACGTCCAGCACTGGTGGCATCCGCCGTCCGGCCGCGGCGTCCGGACCCGCATCTCGGACGATCGCGTCTGGCTGCCCTACACCGTCGATCGGTACCTCGCGGTCACCGGCGACACGGCAGTCCTGGACGAGATGGTCCCCTACCTGGAGGGCCCGGTGCTGCGCCCGGACCAGGTCGACGCGTACTTCCAGCCCGAGCGCTCGCCGCAGTCGGGGTCGCTATACGACCACTGCGCGGCGGCCCTCGATCGGAGCCTCGCCGTGGGTGCGCACGGGCTGCCACTCATCGGGTCGGGCGACTGGAACGACGGCATGAACCGGGTGGGATACGAGGGCAGGGGCGAGAGCGTCTGGCTGGGCTGGTTCCTGTACACGGTCCTGGCCGCCTTCGCGCCGATCGCCGAGGCGCGCGGCGAGCATCCGCGTGCGGAGCGTTGGCGAGCCCGCATGAAGTCGCTGCGGCGGGCGCTCGAGAGCCAGGGCTGGGACGGGGACTGGTATCGCCGGGCCTTCTTCGATGATGGGACGCCGCTCGGCTCCGCGATCAACGCCGAGTGCCGGATCGACTCGATCGCGCAGTCCTGGGCCGTGCTGTCCGGTGCCGCGAACCCCACCCACGCGGAGCGGGCGATGGCCGCGGTGGAGGAGTTCCTCGTCCGGCGCGGCGACGGTCTTGTCCTGCTCTTCACGCCGCCGTTCGACCACTCCGCGGTCGATCCCGGCTACGTCAAGGGGTATCTGCCGGGCATCCGGGAGAACGGCGGCCAGTACACCCACGGGGCCATCTGGTCGGTCCTTGCCTTCGCAGCGCTGGGCGACGGCGACAAGGCCGGCGAGCTGTTCTCCATCCTGAACCCCATCAACCATGCCAGCACCCGGGCCGGGGTCCAGCGCTACAAGGTGGAGCCGTACGTGATGGCGGCCGACGTCTACACGGAACCGCCGCATGTCGGTCGCGGCGGCTGGACCTGGTACACCGCGTCCGCCGGCTGGATGTACCAGGCGGGCCTCGAATGGATCCTGGGATTCCGCCTGCGCGGAACGACGCTCCTGGTCGACCCGTGCATCCCCCGCGCCTGGCCGCGCTACGAGATCGACTTCCGGTATCACTCCGCCAGGTACCTGGTCGTCGTGGAGAACCCGCAAGGGGTCAGTCGCGGGGTTGCGTCGGTCGAGATCGACGGAAAGCCGCGGGATGGCGGCGCCGCCGCCATCCCGCTCGCCGACGACGGTGCCACGCACCGCATCCGGGTCATCCTGGGCTGACGGCGGGCGGGCGGGGCCAGCGCGGCGCCGTGGCGATCCTGGCTATGCTTGCCCGTGTCCGGAATCGAACGCGAAGGGACGAGCATGGCTGGCTCCAGGCAGGTCGTCGTCAACGGCGTGGCGCGTGATGTCGCACCCGAGCCGGACCGAAGCCTCCTCTTCGCGCTCCGCGAGGAGCTCGGGCTGACCGGAGCGAAGCCGGGCTGCGGCGAGGGGATGTGCGGCGCCTGCACCGTGCTCCTCGACGGCACGCCCGTCCGGGCCTGCCAGGCGCGCGTCTCGGAGGCCGTCGGCCACGCCGTCACCACGATCGAGGGACTGGCCAGCGACGGGCACCTGCATCCGGTTCAGCGCGCCTTCCTGGAGGTCGGTGCTCTCCAGTGCGGCTACTGCACGGCCGGCATGATCATGAGCTCGGTCGCGCTGCTGGAGCAGGCTCCCGACCCCAGCGACGCGGAGGTCCGGGCGGCGCTGGAGGGCAACGTCTGCCGCTGCTGCACGTACCCGCGAATCCTGCGCGCCGTGCGCCGGGCGTCCGAGCTGGCGCGGGATCCCGACCATGCCGACCTGGCCTGGCCCCCGCCGTTCGCGGCGAGCGCCGGTCCCCTGGCCGGATCGGTCCGGCCCCGGCGGCCATGGGACCTGACCAGCGCCCGGCAGCGCGACTACTTCGACGTGCTCCCGGAGGGCCTGGTCGTCGTCCTCGAGCCCGCGAAGGCCGCCGGCCCGGGTCGCTGGGTGACCAGCGCCGGGGCCTGGATCCACGTCGGTGCCGATGGGATGGCCACGGCCTTCACCGGCAAGGTCGACGTGGGCCAGGACAACCGCACCGCGCTCACGCTGCGAGTCGCGGAGGAGCTGCGCCTTCCGCGTGCGGCCGTCCGGCTCGTGATGGGGGACACCGACATCTGCCCCTTCGACGCCGGCACGTTCGGCAGCCGGTCGATGCCCGATGCGGGCGAGCACCTGCGGCACACCGCGGCGTCGGCGCGCGAGTGCCTGCTCGGCCTTGCCGCCGCCCGCTGGAACGCTGCGCCCGCCGAGCTCGTCGCCGCCGACGGCTGCGTCACGCAATCCGCGGGCGCGCGCTCGGTCACCTACGGGGAGCTGGTGCGGGGCATGCGGCGCGTGGAGACGGCGCGGCCCGGCGCGGCGGTGACGCCCGGGCCGGCCGAGCAGGTTGTCGGTCGCGCTGCCGGGCGCGTGACCGCCCCGGAGATCGTGACGGGGGCGAAGCGCTACCCGTCCGACCTGACCCGCCCGGGCATGCTCCACGGTCGGGTCCTGCGACCGCCCACCTTCGGCGCGACGCTCCGCTCGGTCGATCTCGAGGGGGCCACTGCGCTCCCGGGCGTGACCGTCGTGCACGAGGGTTCGTTCGTGGGCGTGACCGCCACGAGCCCATTCAGGGCAGCGGCTGCATTGCAGGCGATCGAGGCGCGCTGGGACCAGCCGCCGCGGCCGTCCGAGGCTGAGCTGGCCGACTACCTGCGAGCCCATCCCGTCGAGGAACGGGGCTGGGAGGGCGCGTTTCACCAGGAGGTGGGCGACGTCGACGCGGCGCTCGGCGCGGCACCCGTCCGGCTTGCCGCCACGTACACGACCGCGTACATCGCCCACGTCCCGCTCGAGACACACGTGGCAGTCGCCGAGTGGGACGGCGCCCGCCTGACCGTGTGGTGCGGGACACAGCAGCCGTTCGCCGTGCGTGGCGAGCTTGCCCAGACGCTCGCCGTCGCCGCAGCGGACGTTCGCGTCATCGTGCCGGACACCGGTGGTGGCTTCGGCGGCAAGCACGGCGGCGAGATCGCGGTCGAGGCTGCCCGGCTGGCGCGCGCGGCCGGGCAGCCGGTCAAGGTGCGCTGGAGCCGCGAGGAGGAGTTCACCCGCGGGTACCTCCGCCCGGCAGCGGTGATCGACATCCGCAGCGGCGCGGGCCCGGACGGCGTCATCGCGGCGTGGGAGATGACCAACACGAACGCGGGCATGTTCGGCCTCGTGGGCCCCTACGAGATCCCCAACCAGCGCCTCGACTACCAGCCCGCCGACTCGCCACTCGCCCAGGGCTCGTACCGGGCCCTGGCGGCGACGGCGAACCACTTCGCCCGCGAATCCCACGTGGACGAGCTGGCGCACGCGCTCGGCGCGGACCCGCTCGCATTCCGCCTCGCGCACCTCCGCGACGAGCGGCTGACGCAGGTGCTCAGGGCGGCCGCGGAACGAATGGGCTGGGCAGGTCAGCCCCGCGAGCCCGGTCTTGGGATGGGGATCGCCGGCGGCGTCGAGAAGGGCGCCCGCGTCGCGACCTGCGTGGCGGTGCGCGTCGGCGGCGACCGGCGCCTCGAGATCCTCCGCATCGTGACCGCGTTCGAGTGCGGCGCGATCGTGAACCCCGACGGCCTTGCCAACCAGGTCGAGGGGGCGACTGTGATGGGCCTGGGCGCCGCCCTCTTCGAGGCGATCCACTTCGAGGCCGGCGCGATCAGCAACGCGTCCATGGCGGAGTACCGCGTCCCGCATATCGGCGACGTTCCGCCCGTGGAGGTGGTGCTCCTCGATCGACGGGATCTGCCCTCGGCCGGCGGCGGCGAGACGCCCATCCTCGCGATCGCCCCGGCGCTCGCCAACGCGATCTTCGCCGCGACCGGGGTGCGGCTCCGCTCACTGCCCCTGGTGCCGGACGGCGTCATCCCGTAGCCCACGGCAGGCTGGGAGGGAGGGCCTGACCGCTCCTGCTACGATCGGCGCCATGGACTGCTGCTCACCCGGCGACTCCCCGTTCGATCGCCAGTTCGACGCCCGCCACGCCGCCCGGCATCTCCGCGCCTACCACCAGAAGGGACCGGTCGGACTGACGCGCGCGCTGATCGACGCCCTCGTCGCGGGCGAGATCGCCGGGTCCACGGTGCTCGAGATCGGCGGTGGCGCGGGGGCGATCCACCACGAGCTGCTGCGATCGGGGGCTGCCTCTGCCGTCGACGTCGACGCGTCTCGCGCCTATATCTCCGTCGCGCGGGACGAGGCCGAGCGGCAGGGTCACGCGGACCGCGTCCGGTATCTCGCCGGCGACTTCGTCGATCTCGCTGACGAGGTCCAGCCCGCCGACCTGGTCGCCCTTGACCGCGTCATCTGCTGCTACGCGGACATGGCCGCGCTCGTCGGGCGATCGGCGGGCCTGGCGCGTCGCCGGTACGCCCTCGTCTACCCGCGTGACTCATGGCTCGGCAGGATCGGTGTCGCCTTCCTGAACGCCCAGCTGCGGCTGTCGCGATCGCCGTTTCGCGTGTTCTCCCACAGCGCCGCGGACGTGGACGCGATCGTTGCTGCCACCGGCCTCGTCAAGCAGCTCCAGCGCACAACCCGCGTTTGGCAGCTGGTGGTGTACGAGCGGCCCGCAGCGTGACCCGCGGCTCCGGGGCTCGCCGGAGCGTCGGCGACCGGCAGGTACCATCGTTGCCTCGAGTCGAACGATGTTCCCCCTAACGGTTCTCCGGGCCCGATCGTTCTCTCCCGTGAACGCACTCATCCGGCCCGGACTTGGGTCGTCCAACCCAACGGATACGGGAGAATGAACATCGTGAACCGCCTGCGAAGCCCACTGATCGCGCTCGTCGTGCTGGCACTCTCCGCCACCGCGGTCTTCGCGGCCAGGACGATCTCCGACGCCGCGAACACCTCGAATGTCGGTCCCGCGCAGGCCAATGCCGCGTTGAGCCACGCACCCCAGGGCGGCGCGGCCCTGGCCCCGAACAAGTCCGCCGACGGGAAGGACTCCACGACCGGCACCGACGACACCACCGGCACCGACGCGACGACGGGAACGAAGCCCACGGACAACCACGGCGCGAGTGTCTCGGCCGCGGCCCACCTCTCGCTCGACATGCTGAAGGCCTGCGGCGTCAATAGCCACCTCACGAACAAGGGCGCGTACATCTCGTTGATCGCCCGCGGGCTCTACGTCTTC
>DAITNC010000100.1:0-6061 GCA_036834865.1 Candidatus Limnocylindrales bacterium
CGCCCTTCTTGGCGCGGACGCAGCGGCCCTCGCACTGGATCTCCTGGGGGCAGACGCGTCCGGTGACGCAGGGGAGCGCGTTGTCGTCCAGGAGCGACGCAGCCGCGCCGTCCAGGTCGCCCACGCGAAGCCGTTCGATGAACTGCGGGATGTTGACCCGCACGGGGCAGCCCTCGATGCACACCGGGTTCTTGCACAGCAGGCAGCGTTCCGCCTCGAGCATTGCCAGCTGCTGCGAGTAGCCCAGGTTCACCTCGCGGAAGTTGGCCGCGCGCAGGAGCGCATCCTGCTCGGGCATGTGGGTGCGATCGATCGTCATCCGCTCCCTCGGCAGGAGCGGATGATCGAACGCCGGGGCGAAGGCCGAATCGCCGCGGGACGCGCCCGGGTCCCCCGTCTCGGGGGTCGGGGTCGGCTGGTCGGTCATGCCCGGTGCTCCCCGGCGGTGGCTGCCGCTTCCTGGCGCTCCGCGGCAGTCGCGAGCCCGGGGATCAGGCAGCTGCCCTCCGGTGCGTGGAGCGGCGCCTCCTGGCCCTCCGCCGCGCGGCGGTGGGCCACCTCGAGGGCGCGCGCCTCGAAGTCCCGGTAGGTGCCCAGCCGATCGGCCAGCTCGCGGAAGTCGACCTGGTGCGCGTCGAACTCGGGGCCGTCGACACACGCATAGACGGTCTTGCCGCCCACCGCGACGCGACAGCCGCCGCACATCCCGGTGCCGTCCAGCATGATCGCGTTGAGCGACGCGAAGGTCGGGACGCCGTACGGCCGGGTCAGCTCGGCGACCGCGCGCATCATCGGGACCGGGCCGACGGCGTAGACCGCGTCCACGCCGCCCGCCTCGATCACGTCACGGAGGGCGTCGGTGACGAAGCCGTGCCGGCCGTAGCTCCCGTCGTCCGTGCAGGTGATCACCGTGCCGGCGCGCCGAAGCTCGTCCTCGAAGATGACCCACTCCTTTGAGCGACCACCGATCACGCTGATCACCTCGACCCCGCGGGCGGCGAGCCCGAGCGCGATCGGGTGGACCACGGCCGTCCCGACGCCGCCGCCGACGCAGACGGCACGCCCGTGATCCAGCAGCTCGGTGGGCCTGCCGAGGGGACCGGCGACGTCGGCGATCGCGTCGCCCGGCTGCAGGGCAACCAGGTCCTCGGTGCTCTTGCCCACGGCCTGGATCACGAGCGTGATCGTGCCGCGGACCGGATCGGTGTCCGCGATCGTGAGCGGGATTCGCTCCGCGCCGGGCGCGCGGTGGACGATCACGAACTGTCCGGGCCTGCGGATCTCGGCGATCCGGGGCGCCTCGATGACGAGGCGGGTCACGTTCGGCGAAAGCTGGGTCCGATCAACGACGGTGTGCATGGAAACTCCGGGAGTGGGGACAGCGTGTACGCCCCAATCATGCACCGTGCGCCGGAATTCGATCCATGCGCAAGGGCGCATGGATCGAGGGCCGAACGTCACACCGCCGCCGGGCCGGCGCGCTCTCGCCCGGGCGGCGCGCGCTCCGGCCCGGGGAGTTCCGGGATGCGGGCCGGCTCGAGGCTAGATCGCGACTGCCGTCGGGAGCGCGACAGCCAGCACGGCCGGGACGATCGCCTCGGTGGGGCAGATCTCGACACCCACGCAGCCCCCGGTCGCGACACAGTCGCCGCACATGTCGGGATCGACGACGTAGACGTCGTCGGCCTTCGAGATGGCCCCGCAGGGGCACTCGGGCTCGCAGTTCCCGCACCCGATGCAGTCGTCCGAGATCGTGCTGGCCATGTCCGCCTCGCTCAGGTAGCGGCCGCGGCGACGCCGCCGGCCGGATCGCCCGGGCCGGGGGGACCGCCGGCTGCGGGCTGCGCTTGGTGCCACTCCTGGTGGCCCGGCCGGGGGTCGCCGGGGGCGGCCCCCGCGTGGATCTGGACCCGGGGAGTCTCCATCGACATGTGGAGGCTGTCCTTGTTGCAGAGGTCGACGCAGACGCCGCACGCGATGCAGCGGAGCTGCTCGATGGCGAAGGAACGGTCCTCGCGCGAGCACGCCAGCGCGACCGTGGGGCAGCGCCGTACACACAGGCCGCAGAAGACACAGGTGTCGACATCGAACTCGATCGTCCCGCGGGTTCCCGCGAAATGCGGGCGGGCCTCCCCGGGGTAGCGACGCGTCGCCGGGCGCGACACGAGGTTGCGCAGCGACCGGCCGACCATCGGGAGGCTGAAGGGGTTGGCCATCTCAGCGCTCCGTGCAGCTGATGCAGGGATCGATGGTCATGATGATGTTCGGGACGTCCGCGAGGTCGCAGCCCTTGACCAGCTTGATCATGGCCGGGATGTTCGCGAAGGTCGGCGTGCGGGCGCGGAAGCGCTCGAGGTACTTCGTGCCGTTCGCCTTGATGTAGTAGATGACCTCGCCGCGCGGCTGCTCCAGCCGCTCGAAGGTCTCGCCGGTCGGGAGGCCGCGCACCTTCACCTCGATGGGCGCGCCCTCGGCCTTCGGCATCCGCTCCACGGCCTGCCGGATGAGGTCGATCGACTGCCCGATCTCGCGCACGCGGACGACCACCCGGGCCAGGCAGTCGCCGGCGGTCTCGAGCACGGGCTCGAACTCCAGGCGGTCGTAGAGGTGCGTGCCGGTGAGCCGGGTGTCGAGCCGGATGCCGGAGGCGCGGGCCATCGGGCCGACCGCGTCCACCGCATGGGCGTCCTCGCGGCTGAGGACGCCGACACCGGCCAGGCGGTGGCGGATCGACGGGTCCGTCTCGAAGATCCGGGCCGTCTCCGCGAAGCCGGCCCCCAGCTGCTGCAGCGTGTCGACGATCGCGGCGAGCTCGGTGTCGGCCATGTCGCGGCGCACCCCGCCGATCTTGTTGACCGAGAAGATGATCCGGCCGCCGGTCGTCTTCTCGAAGATGTCCAGGACCGCCTCGCGCGTTCGCCAGCAGTGCATGAAGAGGTTCTCGAAGCCGAACGCATCCGCGCCGAGGCCGAGCCACAGGAGGTGGCTGTGGATGCGGGACATCTCGGCCCAGATCAGGCGCAGCCAGCTGGCGCGCTCGGGGACCTCGACGGCCATGATCTTCTCCATGGCCACCGCGTAGCCCATCCCGTGCATGAAGCTGCAGATGCCGCAGATCCGCTCCACCACGTAGCCGAACTCGGTGTACTCGACGCGCTCGACGAGCGCCTCCAGGCCACGGTGGACGTAACCGATGGTCGGGATCGCGTCGACCACCTTCTCGTCCTCGAGGACGAGGTCGAGCACCAGGGGCTCGGGCAGGACGGGGTGCTGCGGCCCCATCGGGACGACGGTCCGCTTCATGCCTTCTTCGCCATGGCGTCGAGGCGGGCGCGGATCGCGCTGGGCGCAAAGGGCACGATGGTCGCGGTCTTGTAGAGCTGGCCCTTCAGGTCGAGCGCCATCCCTGTCACGTTGACCCCGAAGAGCTCCCGCATCTCGTTCTCGTACAGGAAGGCGGCGCCGAAGGACGCCGAGATGCTGGGGACTTCCTCGCCGGGGAGGACCTGCTCGCGAAGATGCTCGAGAGCCCCGTCCCTGGCGAACGACCAGCTGATGTCGAATGCGCCGTGCTCCATGCCCTCCGCCGGCAGGATCGACGTCGTGTTGATGATCGCCAGCCGCCAGCCGTCGGCGCGATACTCGGCGACGCGGGCGAGGAACGTTGCACCATCCATCACGCCGTCCGCCTTCGCTTGTGCTCGAGCGCCGCGATGCCGGAGACGACCCCGTCGATGATGCTCTCGGGGCGGGCCGCGCAGCCGGGGACGTAGACGTCCACCGGGACCACGGTGTCGATGCCGCCCGCGATGTTGTAGGCGCGCGCGAAGATGCCGCCGGAGCAGGCGCAGGCCCCAACCGCGACGACGACCTTGGGGTCGGGCATCTGCCGGTAGAGCGTCGCGATGACCTCGACGTTCCGCTCGTTGACGCCGCCGGTCACCAACAGGATGTCGGCGTGCTTGGGATTGCCGGTGTTGACGACGCCGAAGCGCTCGACGTCGTAGAGGGGCGTCAGGCAGGCCAGGACCTCGATGTCGCAGCCGTTGCAGCTGGACCCGTCGTAGTGGAGGATCCATGGCGAGCGCGCGAAGAGGGACATCGGCCTCACCTGCCCACGAGGAAGAGGGCGAGCACGTTGCCGCCCGTGAAGAGGAACGTCACGGCCCAGGACGACCGCAGCACCAGCTGCCACTTGGCCCGCGAGGTCGAGTTGTCCACGAGGATCTCGAGGCCGTACGCGATCGCGAAGGCGAGCAGCCCCAGCGGCACGCTCCAGTTGAAGAAGAGCAGGACGAAGGCGCACAGGAGCGCGGACTCGTACCAGTGGGCCAGCTCCACGTAGCCCAGCAGCCGTCCCGACATGTCCGAGGTCAGCCCGTTCACCAGCTCCTGGTGGGGGTGGTGGGACGTCGAGATGTCGAAGGGCGACTTGCGGAGCTTGATCGTGGCCACGAACAGGAAGGCCAGGAGCACGCCCGGCAGCTGCAGCGCGACCAGCACGGGGGAGGCGAGGACGCCCTGGAACGTGCTCTCGCCGGTCACCTTGCAGATGGCGGCCAGCATGAGGATGAAGAACGGCTCCGACGCCAGCAGGACCACCAGCTCGCGCTCGGCTCCGGCGAAGCTGTACGGCGAGTTCACCGAGCCCGCGGCGAGGACGAGGAACAGGGCCGCGAGGGCGAAGACGAAGGCGGTGAAGATGAGGTCGGTGCCCCCGAGGACCAGCGCGCCTGACGCGGCCATGAAGGCCAGGTGGCCCAGCAGCAGCGGCTCGACAACCGGGTTGACCTGCCGGACGTCCTTCTCGAAGAGCTTGCCCACGTCGTAGAACGGCTGCAGGAGCGGCGGCCCGACGCGGCCCTGCATCCGGGCGCTGACGATCCGGTCCACGCCGGCCAGGAGGCCGCCGAGGAGCGGCGCCACGGCGACGAACAGCAGGCCATACCCGAGCGGGCTCATCGCGACGCCGCCAGCGCGACCAGGATCGTCGCGGCGAGAATCACGCCGCAGACCAGCGTCCCGGCTCGGAACACGAGCACCCCGTTGACCACGCCCTCGAGGTAGTAGTTCCGCAGGGTCACGGTCCGCGTCCCGCCCAGCGCCGCGCCCATCAGGTGGCCGGCGTTCGCGGTGCGTCCGCTCGTGTAGAAGTCGGCGAGGTCGTAGCCCGACCCGCGCGAGGTCCAGATCGCGAGTGCCGGCAGGAAGAGCACCGCCACGAGCATCACGACGACCACGGCGGGATCCAGGTGGAGGAAGACGCGCGGCGCGGCCGAGAAGGCCTCCAGCGCGTAGGGACCCACCACGTGGTCGGAGATCAACCCCAGGCCGGCTGCCACCCCGATCACGCCGACCGCGAGGGCCGCCTCGGAGAACCACTCGTAGCGCGTGACCCGGTCCTCGACGGACCGCTCGTACGGCTCGATGCCGCGCATCGAGAGGATCTTGATGAGGAGCTTGCCCCAGTAGAAGATCGTCAGCGAGCTTCCGAAGGCCATGATCACGAGGAATGCCGCGCCCGCGAAGCCCGGGACCTCGAGGAACGCACGGATCGCGGTCCACTTCGCCACGACGATGCCGAACGGCGCGATGAACATCCCGGCGATCCCGGTCAGCGCGAGCGCGCTCACCCGCGGCATCCGGCTGAGCAGCGTGTCGAAGTTCTCCATGTCCTTCGTGTAGAGCCGGTTCTCCAGCGTCCCCACCACGAGGAAGAGGAGGGCCTTGGCGACCGCGTGGAAGATGACGATCATCACGCCCACCCAGACCAGCTCCGGCGTGCCGATCCCGGCGCAACCCACGATCAGGCCCAGGCTGCCGATGGTCGAGTAGGCCAGCACCTTCTTCGTGTTCTGCTCGGTCACGGCGACCAGCGACGCGAAGAGGAACGTCAGGAGGCCCACGAAGGCGACCATCGTCCCGACCGCGGACCCGGCCATGGCGGGCGAGAGGCGCAGGAGCAGGAAGACCCCCGCCTTGACCATCGTGCTGGAGTGGAGCAGCGCCGAGGTGGGGGACGGGGCGTACATCGCGCCCAGGAGCCAGGAGGAGAACGGCA
>DAITNC010000101.1:0-6047 GCA_036834865.1 Candidatus Limnocylindrales bacterium
CGCCGCAGCCCGTCTGGGTGACCTGGCCGAGGCAGGGGATGCCCTTGCTGACCATCACGCAGACGACGCCGCGTCGCTTGCACTCCATGCACACGGCCTCGTCGCGCAGCTGCGGGCGGCGACCGGTGGTGAGCGCCGTGAGCAGCTCCACGAGCTGGCCCGGATCGATCGGGCAGCCGCGCAGCTCCGCGTCGACGGTCACGTGCTCCGAGATGGGCGTGGAGCGGGCGAGCGAGGCGACCCATTCCGGGTGCGAGTAGACCCCCAGCCGGAACGCGTCGTGGTCGCCCCAGTTGCGGAGCGCCTGGATCCCGCCGGCCGTCGCGCAGGCGCCGATGGTGACAAGGAAGCGCGTCCGCCGGCGGAGCTCGACGATCCGCTCCAGGTGGGCCGGCTCCGAGACGGAGCCTTCGACGAACAGGACGTCGTACGGTCCCGCGGAGCGAGCTGACGTCGCCTCGGGGAAGTCGACGATGTCGAAATGATCCACGACCGAGAGCAGCTCATCCTCGAGATCGAGGAGCGTGAGCTGGCACCCGTCGCACGATGCGAACTTGACGACGCCGACGCGGGGACGTGCCGCGACGGGGGCATGAGCCATCAGATGCCCTCCCGGCCGAAGGTGTCGCCGAGCTGCGCGATCGAGAAGACCGGGCCGTCACGGCAGACGAAGTACTTGCCCATCTGGCAGTGGCCGCAGAGCCCGATCCCGCATTCCATGTGCCGCTCGAGCGTCACGTGGATGCGGGATGCGGACACGCCCCGGCCGGCGAGCGTGGTGGACGTCGCCTGCATCATCCTCTCGGGTCCGCAGACGAAGGCGATCATGTTGGAGCCGTCCCAGGCGGCCTGGTCGAACAGGTGGGTGACGATGCCCACGGGCCCCGCCCAGTCCGGACCGGCGCGATCCACGGTCAGGCTCACGTCGATCCCGTCGCGCTTGCCCCACCGCTCGAGCTCGTCGCGATAGAGCATGTCGGCCGGAGTCCGGGCGCCGTAGAAGAGCTTCACGTCCCCGAACCGGCGACGGTCGGCGATGATCGCGTGGAGGACCGGCCGAAGCGGCGCGAGGCCGATGCCGCCGGTGACGATGACGAGATCGCGCCCGACCGCCCGGTCCAGCGGCCAGTTGTTGCCCAGCGGACCGCGGAGGCCCACCTGGTCGCCCACCTGGAGCGCGCACATCGCCTTCGTGGCGGGGCCGGCGCCGCGGATCGTCAGCTCGATCCCGTCGGCCAGGAAGCGGCTGATCGAGATCGGGAGCGGCGGGAAGCCCGGCAGCGCGACCATGGCGAACTGCCCGGTGCTGCCGTGACTGAACGCCGGGTCGACGCCGGTGAGGGTGAGGGTCGTGGTGTCGGAGGTCTCCGCCTTCGTGTTGACGACGCGGGCGGTCACGAAATCGTTGGGGGTCGCGGCGACCGGCTCGACGAGTCGCGACTCGGGTGAGAGCGGCACGGGCGGCGCGATGGCGTTCAGCTCGTCGCGGACGTCGATCCCGACCGGGCACCACGTGATGCAGCGCCCGCAGCCGACGCAGCCGGAGGTCCCGAACTGGTCGAACCACGTCGCGAACTTGTGGGTGAGCCACTGCCGGTAGCGGTCGCGCGGCCTGGCCCGGAAGCTGCCGCCCGCCACCTTCGCGAAGCCCGGGCTGAAGCAGCTGTCCCAGGTCCGCTTGGCCACGGCGCTCGTGCCCGTCAGGTCCGTGGTCTGGGTCACCGTCGTGCAGAAGCAGGTGGGGCACGCCAGCGTGCAGTTGCCGCAGGTGATGCACCGCTCCGCGACCTGCGCCCAGCGCGGATGGTCAAGCTGGGCGAGCAGGCGATCGTGGATGCCGTCGGTGGGGACAGGGTCGCCGATCCGGGCGCGCACGGCCGCCACGGTGGCGGCCACCCCGTACTGCTCGGCCGCGGTGGCGGCGCGCAGCGGGAGGCGCTCCAGGACCGCGTGGCCCGCAGGCGTCCCGGCGTCGACCAGGAAGCCCGCGTCGAGCTCGGTCAGCGAGAGGTCGAACCCGCCCGTGACCTCGGGACCGGTGCCCATCGACGTGCAGAAGCAGGTGGACGCCGACGTCGTGCACTGGACGGCGACGACGAACACGTTGGCGCGCCGGACCATGTAGTCCGGGTCGATGAACTCCGTCCCGATCAGGACCCGGTCCTGGATCCCGAGCGCCGCGATCTCGCAGGCGCGTGCCCCCAGGAACGCGAGCTTCGGCGGAATGGCCTGCTCGGGCTCGAAGGTCACCTTGCGGCCGTCGTGGGTGGAGCGAGTGAGCGGGATCAGGGCAGGAAAGGTCCACTTCTTCCACGCCGTGGGCCCGACCACGTAGCCGAAGAGCCGTTCGTCCCCGCGTCGGCGGAGCCGGTAGCGGCCCGGTGCCTGCTCGTCGCCCCATCCGCGCGGCAGCTCATCGACCGACGTGATCTCGTCGTAGACGATCGAGCCGTCAGCCACGGTGGGGCCGATGAGGAGCCGGCCGTCCTCGCGGAGAAGGTCGAAGAGGACCTGGAGGTCGGCCCGGGCAAGGAACCCCGGCCCCTCGATGTTGGGTCGGTTGCCCCGGGGCGAGCGCGAGACCGAGATCACCATGAACGCACTTCCTCGGCGGCGAAGAGGTCCATGAGCTGGACGCGCGTGGCGGTGAGGCGTCGCGCGACGGCGACGAGGACCCGTGGATAGAGGGCCTGCGCGAGCGCGGGGTCTTCTCGCAGGGCGGCCCGCAGGGCGGGCCCCTCGAACGTGATGGCGCTGACCGGCTCGATCGCCACGGCGGTCGAGGTTGCGCGATATGGCGGCACCAGGGCGGACCATCCGTAGACGTCCCCCGGCTCGACCGTCAGGATCGTGAAATCGCCGCGCTCGGGCACGTGGGTGCGGAGGGCGATGCGGCCCTTGATGACGACGCCGAAGACCTCGGACTCATCTCCTTCCCGGAACAGCTCCTGGCCTGGCTCCGCCGTGAACGTTCGGCTCAGCTCGGCGAGGCGCGTCTGTACCCCCGGCTCGAGGCCCGAGGCAAACCACGTGGAGTTGAGGACAGCAACGAGCGAACCATGGTCCTGCATGCGGCCAGTCTCGCGGCACAGGACCTGCCGGCGGCAGGGCCGGTGGGCACGGGGTCGGGGGCCACGTGTCCCCGGGCGCCGCGCCGGGCGGCCCGGCGCGGCCGCGTCAGAGCCTGGGCAGCTCCTGACCCGGGCCCAGCGCAGCGGCGAACAGGTCGCCGCGCTCCGCCAGCCGGGGCAGGACGGTCCGGATGGTCCAGCGGTCCGGCCGCAGCTCCGGGTCCTCGAGCTCGTCCCAGGTGATCGGCGCAGATACCGGCAGGCCCGGCGCCGGGCGCGGCGAGTACGGCGCCACGAGGGTGCGATTCCGCCAGTTCTGCGTGTAGTCCAGGCGAGCGCGACCGCCGCGCTGGTCCTTCGACCACTCCCAGCTCACGAGTTCCGGGAGGGCGGAACC
Source organism: Candidatus Limnocylindrales bacterium (assembly GCA_036834865.1). GTDB lineage: Bacteria > Chloroflexota > Limnocylindria > Limnocylindrales > CSP1-4 > CTSoil-043. The sequence goes on from DAITNC010000101.1 coordinate 3,469, forward strand.
GACGGCGCGCGACACCTGCTCCACCCAGGCTCGCGTCTCCTCGAAGGAATAGCCCGCGCGCAGCGGGACGAAGACCTGGACGCCGCGCTTCCCGGTCACCTTCGGCACCCCGGTCACCCCGAGATGCTCGAACGCTCGCCGGAAGAGCCGGGCGATCGCGAGCGTCTCGTCCCAGGTGGTGCGCTCGCCCGGGTCGATGTCGACGAGTGCCCAGCGGGGCTCGCCCGGCGCCTCGATCCGGGAAGTCCAGGGATGGATCTCGAGGGCCGCCTGGTTGCCCAGCCAGGCGAGCGTCGCGGTCGAGTCGGCCACGACGTACGCGTGGGGTCGGCGGTCCGGGGGGTCCGGCTCGCGCCAGCTCGTCACCCATGGCGGCGTGCCGCGGGCCACGTCCTTCTGCCAGAAGAACTCGCCGCCGATCCCGTCGGGGTAGCGGGCCAGGTTGAGCGCGCGGCCCGCAAGGTGGGGCAGAAGCACCGGCGCGATGAGCGCCAGATAGCGGACCAGGTCGCGCTTGGTCACCGGGGCGTCATCCCCGCCCGGCGCACCCGGCGTCCTGAGCATCGCCGGCGCCCCCGGCGCCCCCGGCGCACCCGCCGCCCCCGGCGCCAGGACCTTGTCGAGGTTCGTGAGCGACACCTCGCGCCCGCCGATCCGCCACGGCCCGCCGCGGGCGGGCATCGCCTCCAGGGCAGCGAGCTCCTCCGCGGTCGCCGGTGCGAACACCGGTTGTGCGGCCGGGTCCCGCAGCGCCGCGACGGCTGGGCTTCGCCGAGGCGTGACCCTGGCGTTCGCGAGCGCGCGGGCGGCCGCTTCCGGCCCGACGGCAACCTGCCGCTCCACCGAGGCCGGGTCGACCTCCGCGGCCTCCTCCGCGAACGACGCCTGGCGCACGATCCCGTCGCGGGACCAGCCGCCGATCCGGGCGCGGATCACGAGCTCCGGCGCTGCCCAGACGGCGCCGGGCGTCCGAGCCAGCTCGTCGGAGGCGTCGGGGAACGGCGGCGTGTCGCGGGCGCGGGCATCGAGGGCGGCACGGATGCGGGCCCGGGTCGGCGCGTCGAGGCCGCTCCCGACGCGCCCGGCGTAGCGCAGTCGCCCCTCCACCATGACGCCCACCAGCAGCGCCCCGAGGTCGCGATGGCTGCCCTGGCCCGGCACGTACCCCGCCACGACCAGCTCCTGGGTTGGGCGAACCTTGAGCTTGAGCCACGCTGCGGACCGGCGCCCGGCTTCGTATCGGCTGCGGCGGTGCTTCGCCATCGCGCCTTCGAGGCCCTGGGCGGCAACGGCCGCGAAGAACGCCACGCCGTCGCGCGCAACGTGCCCCCCGAAGCGCACGCGGGGGTGCTCGCGGAGGACGAGGCGGAGGATCGCCTTGCGATCCTCGAGCGGCACGTCGAGGTACGACCGACCGGCGCACCACGGCAGGTCGAATGCCATGAAGGCGAGCGGCGCGGCCCGGCCCGCCTCGCGCGCGGGGCTGCTGGCCGGGAGGTCGGACGCGCTGAAGCCGCCGCCCAGGCGAGCCTGGAGGAGGCCGAAATCGGGTCGTCCCTCCGCGTCGAGCGCGACCACCTCGCCATCGATGATCGCCTCCGACGCCGCGAGCCAGGTCGGCGTGCCCAGCAGCTCGGGGAAGAGGCGGCCCGCGTCGTGGCGGTTCCGCGTCCGCAGCGCCACGCTGCCGCCGGTCACGATCGCCTGGATCCGGTAGCCGTCCCATTTCGGCTCGAAGAGCCAGTCGTCCCCGTCGAACGGGGCGATCGCGGGTGTCGCCAGCATCGGCTCGACGAAGCCCGGCTGGGCGGCAATCAGCGAGCCCGCCGGATCCAGCGACGGGAGCGGAGCGGGCGCGCGGACGTCCACCCGCGGAGGAGCGCCCGCGGCCACCTCCTCGTTCGTGCGGCCGGTCTTCACCGACGCCGGGTGCGCCTCCGGGTCCCAGCCCGGGATCGCCTCGGGGCCGGACTTTGCGATGAGGAGCCATGACCCGCCGTCGTCACGGCCGCCTTCGCCGCGCCGGCCGCCGGTCCGCTCCCGATCCAGCCCGGCCGTGCGCACGAGCGTGAACCGGCCGGCCAGCTTCTCGCCCCGAAGCCGGAGCTTCAGCTCGCCAGCACGGATGGCCTCGCTCGGGTCCCAGGTGAGCTCCGGTTCGAACGTGCCCCAGTCCCAGCAGATCGAGTCGCCCGCGCCGTATTCCCCGGCCGGGATCACGCCCTCGAAGTCGAGGTACTCGAGCGGGTGGTCCTCGGTCCGGGCGGCGAAGCGGCGCTCGTCCGGGTCGCGCGTCGGGCCCTTCGGCAGCGCCCACGAGGCGAGCACGCTGTCGATCTCCAGGCGCAGGTCGTAATGAAGGCGGCTGGCGCGGTGGCGATGGACGACGAACCGGCCGCAGCCGCCGGGGGCCGATGGCAGAGCGGCGGTCCCCGGCGCCGGCCGTCCCCCGGAGGCCGGCTGCTCCCCCAGGGCTGGCGGGCCGGGCGCGGGCTCTGGTGTCCGCGCGAAGTCGCGCTTCTGGCGGTAGCGGTCCAGCGACACGTGGGCGCCCTCGTCCCCGCCGCGGTCAGAAGGGC
>DAITNC010000102.1:0-6035 GCA_036834865.1 Candidatus Limnocylindrales bacterium
CCACGAGCGCCTGGACCTGGCCGCGACCGCGCGCGCCAGCTTCTCCGTGTTCACCTCGACGGACGACATCGACGCCCTCGCCGCAGGCCTCCGGGAGGTCCAGCGGGTCTTCGGGGGGTAGGCGAGGGCATCAGCAGGGGCAGCCAATGCAGGCCGGCGATCGAGCTTCCCACACAGGAGCCCATCCATGAAGGTCCTGTTCGTCGGTGGCACGGGCCTGATCAGCAGCGCCTGCACCCGCCTGGCCGTGGAGCGAGGCGTGGAGCTCTTCCTGCTGAATCGGGGCAGCCATCCTGACCGGGCGCTCGGCGCGACGCTGATCGTCGCCGACCTGCGGGACGAGGGGGCGGTCCAGCAGGCGCTCGCCGGCTACCGGTTCGATGCCGTGGTGGACTGGGTCGCGTTCACCCCCGACGACGTCGAGCGCGACCTTCGGCTCTACCGCGACCGGACCGACCAGTTCGTCTTCATCAGCTCCGCGAGCGCGTACCGGAAGCCGCTGGGCGACTGGCTGCTGCGCGAAGATTCGCCGCTCGCGAACCCGTTCTGGGACTATGCGCGGAACAAGATCGCCTGCGAGGAGCGCCTCATGCGCGCGTTCCGCGAGGACGGGTTCCCGGTCACGATCGTCCGCCCGTCGCTCACCTACGGCGACACACAGGTGCCGCTGGCCGTCAACAGCTGGGAGCGGCCCTTCACGGCGATCGCTCGGATGCGCCAGGGAAAGCCAGTCATCGTGCCCGGCGACGGGACGTCCCTGTGGACGATCACCCACAACAGCGACTTCGCGAAGGGCTTCGTGGGCCTGCTGGGTCGCCGCCAGGCGGTCGGTCAGGCCTTCAACATCATGTCCGACGAGGTCCTGACCTGGGACGAGATCTACCGGCAGGTTGCGGCTGCCGCCGGCGTCGAGGCCCGGATCGTCCACATCGCGTCCGACTTCATCGCGGCCTGCCTGCCGGAGATGCGCGGCACGCTGCTCGGCGACAAGGCCGTCAGCGCGGTCTTCGACACGACGAAGATCAAGCGCTTCGTTCCGGACTTCCAGGCCACGACGCCGTTCGCGGAGGGGATCCGGCGGACCGTGGCCTGGTTCGACGCGGACCCCGCCCGGCAGCAGGTGGACGCCGGGATGGACGCCCGGTGGGACCGCCTGGTCGCGGCCTACGACCTCGGCCTCGCGAACGCGATCGCGGCATTCGAAGGGAGCGCCTGAATCCCGACCGGATCAGTCGGGATTGTGCCCGTGGCGGCTGACAGCGCTAGACTTCACGGCCCATGGACGACCTCTACCGCGACTACATCCTGGAGCACTACCGGCACCCCCACAACTTCGGGATCCTCGAGGCGCCGGATGCGCGCTACGAGGGCGCGAACCCGCTGTGCGGCGACCGCATCACGATGATGCTGGAGATCCGCGACGGGGTGGTGGCCGAGGTGGCGTTCACCGGCCGCGGCTGCGCCATCAGCCAGGCGTCGGCCAGCCTGCTCACCGACGAGATCAAGGGCAAGCCGGTGGACGAGGTCGCGAAGCTGACCGCCGCCGACGTCCTGGATCTCCTGGGCATCGAGATCAGCCCGGCGCGGCTCAAGTGCGCGCTGCTCAGCCTGGACACGGTCAGCCATGCGCTCGAGGAGCGCGGCAACGCGGCCGCCGGCGCGCCCGCGGACGCGGCTGCCGCCGGGGCCTGACCCGCGATCCCGGGCATCCGATGACCAAGTCGTACGCCGACCTGTTCCGCGAGGCCCGGGCGATGGTCCGCGAGGTCACCCCGGAGCAGGCCGACGCGCTCCGCGGCGATCCCGCCACCCTGTTCGTGGACGTCCGCGAGGCCGACGAATGGGCGCAGGGGCACATCCCGGGCGCCCTTTTCGTCCCGAAGAGCCATCTCGAGGAGGAGATCGAGGCGAAGGTCGTCGACCGGGCGCGGCCGGTGGTCCTCTACTGCGCCGGCGGCGTCCGCTCCATCTTCGCCGCTCGGACCCTGCAGGAGATGGGCTACACGGCCGCCGTCTCGATGTCCGGCGGGTTCCGCGAGTGGCACGCGCTGGGCCTGCCGTCGCTTCGACCGCCCGGCCTGACCGCGGATCAGCAGCAGCGCTACAGCCGCCACCTCCTGATGCCCGAGGTGGGGCCGGAGGGGCAGGCGACGCTCCTGCGATCGAAGGTGCTGCTCGTGGGCGCGGGCGGGCTGGGGTCGCCGGCCGCCCTGTACCTGGCGGCTGCCGGCGTCGGGACGCTCGGGATCGTCGACTTCGACCTCGTGGACATCAGCAACCTCCAGCGCCAGGTCCTCCACTCGACGGACCGGGTGGGCCTGAAGAAGGTCGTCTCCGCGGAGGTGGCGATCCGTGCCCTCAACCCGGACGTGACGGTCGTCGCCGTCGACGAGGTGCTTGGCCCGGACAACGTGGAGCGGCTGATCGCCGGCTACGACGTCATCCTGGACGGAACCGACACGTTCGAGACGCGCTATGCGCTGAACGATGCTGCCGTCGTGGCCGGGATCCCGGTGGTCCACGCCTCGGTCTTCCGGTTCGAGGGCCAGCTGACCACCTTCGTCCCGTATTCGGGGCCGTGCTACCGCTGCCTCCACCCGACCCCGCCGCCGCCGGAGCTGGCCCCGGGCTGCTCGGTGACGGGTGTTCTGGGCGTGGTGCCCGGGATCATGGGGCTGCTCCAGGCCACCGAGGTCCTCAAGCTGCTCCTGGGTGTCGGCGAGACGCTCGTCGGACGGCTCGTCCTCTTCGACGCGCTCGAGGCGACGTTCACCGAGCTGCGGTTCCGACGCGATCCGGCCTGCCCGGTCTGCTCCGACGCAGCCGTGGCGGCGCGCGCGGCGGGGCGGCCGTTACCGAGGCCGGAGTCCCCGACCGAGGCGCTGGCCTTCCCATTCCCGGCGCCACCGCAGGAGATCATCGCCTGAGCCGGTCGCGGCCCGCGCGCGCCGACGCGGCCAGAGTCCAGCCGGGCACCATGCACCCGGGTCCCGCGCGGGCGTCGCTTCCGGCCGCGATCCGCCACGCGATCGCGGCGCATGCCCGCGCCGAGTACCCCAACGAGGCCTGCGGCATCATCGCCGGGACGGCCACGGCCGCCGCCGGCGGCGCGGCCACCCGCTGGCACGCCACCCGCAACCGGGCCGCGTCGCCGCTCCGCTACGAGATCGACCAGGACGACCTCCTGCGCGTCGTGCTCGCGATCGACGACGCGGGCGAGGTGATCTGGGGGATCGTCCACTCCCACGTCCGATCGCCCGCTCGACCGTCACCGACCGACGTCGGTCTCGCGTTCTATCCGGACGCGCTCTACCTGCTGGTCTCGTTGAGCTCCGACGAGGCCGACCCGGTCACCGGCGCGGAGAGCGTCCGCGCGTGGCGGATCGTCGACGGGCAGGTCTTCGAGGTGGCGCTGGCGATCGCGTGAGGAGCCGCTACGCCCTCGCCGCGAGGGCGTGCACGAGACTCGCCTCCGTGGGAGTGCTCCCGACCCTCAGCCGCGCACCGACCCTTGCGGCGAGCGGTGGCTCGAGGTAGGCATCGGCCAGCGCCGGCCAGTTCACCTCGGCGAACACCTCGGCCGGCGTCCCATCGAGCACGATGCGCCCGGCGCGCATCACGACGACGCGGCCGAACGTCTCGGCCACGAACCGCATGTCGTGGCTGACCGTGATGACCGTTCGTCCCTCGGCGGTCCGCGCCGCCACGATCGCCCGCACCCGCGCCACCCCGCGGAGGTCCTGGCCGGTCGTCGGCTCGTCGAGGACGACGACCGGGGTCCGCATCGCGAGGACCGACGCGATCGACAGGAGCTTCCGTCGCGAGTAGCCCAGGTCGTACGGGTTCTCGCCGGCGGAACCTGCCAGCCCGACCTCCTCCAGCGCCTCCGCCACTCGCCCGTCGAGCTCTGCGCCGCGCAACCCGAGGTTTCGAGGTCCGAATGCCACCTCTCTGCGCACGCTGCCCGCGAAGATCTGGCGGTCCGGATCCTGGAACGCGAGGCCGACCAGCCGCGCAAGCTCGGCGACGTGGCGTCGCCCGACCGCGGAACCGTCGAGCAGGACCTGCCCTTCGTCGGGTCGAAGCAGCCCATTGAGATGACGAACCAGGGTCGACTTCCCGCTCCCGTTCTGGCCAATGATCGCCAGGGCCTCGCCGGGTCCGATCGCGAGATCGACACGGTCGAGCGCCCGGACCCCGCCGGGGTACGAGTAGGCGACTCCCCGGATCTCGACCGCGATCACGTGGCGAGCTCCGCCATCAGCCGGTCGGTCTCGGCGGCCGTTCCCAGGCCAGCGGCTGCCAGCGCCGATTGGACACGGACCCGGGGCGGCGGCTCCACCCCGTGCCCGGGGAGCGCGGCGTCGCCCAGCACATCGGCCGTCGGCCCCTCGCGGACGATCCGGCCTTCGTCCACGACGACGACACGATCCGCGAGCCGGTCGAGGAGGGCGGTCTTGTGCTCGACGACCAGGATCGCCGTCCGGCTCTCCCGCACCAGGCGGCGGAGCGCGTCGCCCACCAGCCGTGTCCCTTGCGGATCGAGCTGGCTGGTTGGCTCGTCGAGGATGAGGAAGTCGGGCCGCAGCGCGAGGATCGCGGCGAGCGCGACCAGCTGCGCCTGGCCGCCCGACAGGCGGGCCGGGTCGCGATCCGCGAGCGAGGCGATCCCGAGGGCCCCGAGGCAGGCTTCGACTCGCTCGATCACCGCCGGGAGCGAGAGGCCGAGATTGCGCGGGCCGAAGGCGACCTCCTCGAACACCGTCGAAGCTGTCCCGGAGAGCTGCGCCTGCGCGTCCTGGAAGAGGATCCCGCAGCGCTGGGCCAGCTCGTGCGGCCGCATGTCGGTGGTCTCGCGCCCGTCGATCGTCACCGATCCGCTGAGCCGGCCCGAAACGACAACCGGCGCCAGACCGGACGCCACCAGGCAGAGCGTGCTCTTCCCGGCCTCGTTCGGACCCACGACGCCCAGCACCGACCCGGTCGAGATCTCGAGATCGACGGAGTCCAGCGCGTCGCGGCGCGCGCCGGCGTACCGATACGTCGCCGCCGACAGGCGAAGTGTCACGGTCGCCGCCTCACGGGAGCGGAAACCGCCCGGCGATCGACGCGCCGACGACGACGATCGTCCCGACGCCCAGCAGCCACCGCAGGGCGCGCTGCGCGCCGCTGTCGGGCAGGATCCGCATGACGGTCCGGCGGGCGGGGGCGGAGAAGCCGCGCGCCTCGAGGGCGACGGTTCGCTCCTCGACTTCCGAAAGGGCGCCGAACACCATGGGGCCCGCCAGCGGCACGATCCCCCGGATTCGCCGGCGCACTGACCCTTCCGTGTCGAGGCCGCGCGCCCGCTGCGCCTCCACGATCTCCGTCGCGCGCGACGCCATGGCCGGGATCATCCCAATCGCGGAGCCAACGACGAACGTCAGTCGCCGGCCCGTCCCGCGACGCTCGAGGTCGGCCAGGAAGTCGTCGGTCGCCGTCGTGAGGCTGAAGACGGCAACGCTCAGGGCGAACGCCACGACGCGCAGCGTGGCCTGCAGCGCCACGGTCACGCCCGTGCCCGTCGCCGCGAACGGCCCGACCCTGAAGAGCACGTCCGTCGCGCCCGGGTAGAGGAACGCGTTGATGAGCAGGATCGAGACGACGATCGGGATCGTGGCGAGGACGAAACGTCGAAGGGAGCGCGAGACGCCCGCGACCAGCGCGATCGCAGCCGTCAGCAGGAGCACGCTCAACGGGCCCGTCCAGCCCCGGACCCCGAACGCGACGAGCGCGCTCGAAAGCGCGACCACGGACTTCGTGAACGGGTTCAGCGAGCGGTATGTCCCGGTGGGGACCCGGAGGACGTATGCAGGGAGGCCGGCGGCGCTGCCTTCCGGGTTCGCGACCGACGGATCCGGCCCGCGGTCAGGCGGCACGGTCCCTGACGAGCCGGTCACCCAGCGGGAACCTGGCGAGGAGTCTCGGGGAGAGCCCGCTGAGGATGATGAACACGACGAAGCTCGTGATCGTCTTGTCGATCGGGTCGCTGAACA
>DAITNC010000103.1:0-6031 GCA_036834865.1 Candidatus Limnocylindrales bacterium
AGCGCGCGGACGTCGATCGAGCCGTGGGGGGCGAAGTGGACCGCGTCCACGTAGGTGAGCGCGCCGGCAGCATGGGCGCGCCGGACGATCTCCTCGACGGGGTTGATGGTGCCCAGCGCGTTGGACGCATACCCGAACGCGACGAGCCGCGTCCTGGGGCCCAGGGCCGCATCGAGCGACTCGAGATCGAGCGTGCCGTCCTCCGGGTGGATGTCCACGGTCCGGACAGCCAGGCCTCGATCCGCGGCGACAGCCCGCCACGGCGAGACGTTCGCTTCGTGGTCCAGCGTGGTGACCACGATCTCGTCTCCGGCCGCGAAGGTCGCGGCGATGGCCCGACTGACGTGGAAGGTCAGCGTAGTCATGTTGTACCCGAACTTCACCTCGTCGGGGGCGGCCGCGCCCAGGAGGTCCGCGACCGCGGCATGGGCCGCATTGGCCATCGCGTCGCTGGCCTGGCTTGTCACGAAGGAGCCGCCGCTGTTCGCGTTCATCGTCCGGTAGTAGCCGGTGACCGCGTCGATCACGGGGTCCGGGACCTGCGTCCCGCCCGGACCGTCAAGGAAGACGACCGGCCTGCCCTCGTGTTCCCTGCGGAGTGCGGGGAACCGGGCACGGATCGCGGCGACGTCGAAGGCGGGCATGCGGGCTCCCCGATGCGGTGGGCTCTCCCGCGAGCCTACCACCGGCGACCGGTGCGGGCGTCGCCGGGGAAAGCTTCGTCCCGGGCACGTTGGAGCCGCCCGTCGAGCCGCCGACGACGCATGGCGAGGGCGGGTTCGAGGGTCGGGCAGGGGATCCCGAGGAGGCGGGAGCGCTCGGCGGCGCGCTCCGCCGCGGCAGTCGCCGCGAGCGCCCCGGCATGGTCCCCGAGCACATGCTCCCGGACCTTGGCAACCTCCACCCAGGCATGGGCGGCCCCGGGCCCGCCAGCGACCGCAAGCGCCTCCCAGGCCGTGGCCGCGTCCGAGGGACGCCCGAGACGGCGCAGCGTCCGGGCACGCTCGGCCCGGATCCGTTCGCGCGAGACCGTGACGAGGGGCGTGGGAGGCAGGCCGGGCCACGCGCGGGATCCGGGCGACGGCGGACGCCAGCCCGCGTCCGCCTCGTCAAGGCACTCCAGCGCCGCGTGATGGCGCCGCTCCCGCGTGTAGCCACGGGCAAGTGCCACGAGATCGCCGGCAGGCGCGTGTCGGCGTCGATCCGGGTCTGCGTAGCGCCGGTCGAGGTGGACCAGCAGCCGACCCAGCGACCGGACGTCCTCCGCATTGTGGGTGACCACCGGGGCCAGGGGCTCCGCGCTGCCGCCGTGGACGAACGCGAGATACCGCTCCGGGATCTCCGCGCTCGCGACGTCGCCGTCCCGCCGCACGCCCAGGAGCTCCCGCTCGACGGTGGCGAGGCGCGCGTCCCCCAGGCGGTGCCGGAACAGGCGCCTGACGTGCGGCAGGAGGTCGAGCATCCCGGCGTGGACGGGCGCCGGCCGCCGCATGAGCCGGTAGCGGGTCACGAGGAGCGGCCAGTCGAACCCGCGGCCGTTGTAGGTCACGAGCCACGAATCGGGCGGGATGGCCGCCTCCACCGCCGCGAGGAGGGCGGCCTCGTTGCCGTGGTCCGGGCAGACAAGCTGGACCTGGCGGAAGCGGTCTCCCTCCCACCAGCCGATGCCGACGAGGAACGCCAGCGTCCCGGCGGCCGTGCCGAGCCCGGTTGTCTCCGTGTCGAGGCAGACGAGGCGAGCGTCGGCAGGTGGCTGTCCCGGCAGCGAGGCGAGGCGCGCGCGCTCCAGGGGAAGCGCGATGGTCTCCGGCTCGACGCGGACAACGTGGCCGCCCGGTCCCGAGAGCCACTCGCCGCCGACCGCCGCGGCGAGCCGCTCCGCGCGGGAAGCGCCCACCGACCTGCCGGTGGGCGCTTCCGGGCCCGGTCGCGGTGCCGGGAGCTGCCCCCGCGCGGCGCGAAGCGCGGCGAGACGGCGTCCGAGCAGCGCGGTGTCGGTCATCGCGGGACCAGGAGGGCGACATTGACCGGGGTCATCGCGCGACCGCGACGGCCGGCAGCGACCGGGCGGACCGGGGCGCGTCGCGGGCGTCCCGCGGCACGGGCGCGCCCAGCGCGGCCAGAAGGCGGAGGGCAAGGCCCTTCGCATCCACCTGGTCGTCGGCGCCGGGAGGGCGCGGTCCGGTGCACGATGGGCAGCCGCTCTCGCAGCCGCACGCGGCCACGAGCTCCGCGGCTCCACCAACAAGCTCCGCGTGGCGTGCCCAGAGCCGCTCCGCGAGTCCGACCCCGCCCGGGACGGCCTCGTAGAGATAGATCGTGGGTGCCTCCGCGTGTGGCGAGCGGACCTGCGTGACGAGGCCGAGGTCGCGGGGGTCGACCATCAGGAGGACGCTCGCGACGGCCTGGAGCGCGCGGCCCGTCCCCGCGAGCGCAACGTCGAGCTCCGCGCGGCGCCAGCCGGCGGCCGCGCCGTCCAGCGTCGCCCAGTAGGCCGTGGTCTGCAGCTCCAGCTCGGGAAGGTGGATCTTGCCCCAGCCAAGGTTCTCGTTCGTCGCGAACTTGAGCTTCTTGTAGATCGTGGCGCGGCTCGCGACCATCACCTCGCCGTGGCGACGCTGGCCTCCGGGCACCTCCGCCTGGGCGAAGACGTCGAGCGGCTTGAGCGTGACCGCCAGCTCGGCCTGCGTGTAGTGGTCCACGTCAACGCGGTGGACATACGCCTTGCGCTCGTCCCAGTCGAGCCGGTCGACATGGAACTGGGCAGACTCGTGGAGGTAGATCGCGTCCTCGTGGACCTGTGTCTGCGCGGAGAAGAGGTCCAGCTCGCCGATCACCTTCGGCCGGTCCGGGGTCGTGTCGATGATCACGACGTTCTCCTCGGCGGCCGTGCGCAGGGAGATCGAGGAGGCCGGGAAGTTGTCCGGCGAGGCCCAGTACCAGCGGCCGTCGTCGCCGGCATGCACGTGACCGTCCTCGCCCAGGAACGCGAGCAGGTCGTCGGCCGGCCCGGGTCCGAAGACCTCGCCCGGCGTGAAGGGCAGCTCGAAGGCGGCCGCCTTCAGGTGGGCGAGCAGGACGTGGAGGTTGTCCGGGTCCAGCCGCGCCTCCTCCGGCGGACGGTCGAGCACGAACTCCGGGTGGTGCACGACGTACTGGTCCACCGGCGCGGACGTGGCGACGAGGATTGCGACGCTGGCGTCCTGCCGCCGCCCGGCACGCCCGAACTGCTGCCAGGTCGCGGCGATCGACCCCGGATAGCCGGCCAGGATGGCCACGTCGAGCCGGCCGATGTCGACGCCGAGCTCCAGCGCGTTCGTGCTCACAACCCCGAGGACGTCCCCGTCGCGCAGGCCTTCCTCGATCGCGCGGCGCTCGGTTGGCAGGTAGCCGCCGCGATAGCCACGGACGCGTGCCCGGGGCCCGCCATGCTGCCGGAGCGCCTCGCGGAGCCCCGTCAAGAGCAGCTCCACGCCCGTCCGCGATCGCCCGAAGACGATCGTCTGGCGGCCGGCCTGCAGGAACGGCAGGGCCCAGCGCTGGGCGAGGGTGAGCGCGGAGCCGCGCGCGCCCGACGGTGCGTCCACGACCGGGGGGTCCACGAAGAGGACGTGCCGCTCGCCCGCGGGCGCGCCGTTCCGGTCCACGACGAGCGGCGTGCGGCCGGTCAGGCGGGTCGCCAGCTCGCCCGGATTCGCGATGGTGGCCGAGCAGGTGACGATCACGGGATTGGAGCCGTAGTGGCGGCAGATCCGGAGGAGCCGCCGGAGCACGTTGCCCACGTGGCTTCCGAAGAGGCCCCGGTACAGGTGCAGCTCGTCCACCACGATCACGGTGAGCTGCTCGAAGAGCTGGAACCACTTCGTGTGGTGGGGCAGGATCGCCGCGTGGAGCATGTCCGGGTTGGTGACGACCACCTGGCCCGCCTCGCGGATTGCGGAGCGAATCGGCGCGGGCGTGTCGCCGTCATAGGTGGCGGTGGAGACCTCGAGGCCGGCCGTGCCGGCGAGGGTGCGGAACGCGGCGACCTGGTCGGCGCCGAGCGCCTTCGTCGGGAAGAGCCAGAGCGCGCGCGCCGACGGATCCTCGGCGAGCGCCTGGAGGACGGGCAGCTCGTAGCAGAGGCTCTTCCCCGACGCGGTGGGGGTGACCACGCACACGTCGCGTCCCGAGCGCACGGCGGCGAGCGCTTCCGCCTGGTGGGTGTAGAGGGCGGCGATGCCCTGCCGCGCAAGGGCCACCCGGATCCGCGGGTCCACCCATGCCGGGAGCGGGACCGTCTCCGCCTCCCGAGAGGGCAGGAGGGCATGGTGGACGACGCCGCGGGCCAGGGACGGCTCCTCGAGCAGCCGCGCGAGCACGGCGACGGTGGGAGCGGGCGCGTACGTGCGCATCGCTGCGCCTCCCTCAATTCGAACACATGAGCGGTATGGTCGGAGTCTAGCACCCCGGTCCGGGCGCCCGGCGAATCGTTTCCGTGGTCCGTGACAGCTTGTCCGGCACGCCGTGAGGGTTTGACACGGTAGCTGCGCGCAGCTACCATCCGGTCATGCCGCCCACGCTGCCACCCGGCGAGACAGGGGCCGAGGCCGCCGAAGAAGCACTACCGCCGACATCGCCGGGCGCGGCACACGTCTCGCTGGCCGGGTTGGGGATCGCCGGCCTGACCCGCCGCCGCGTCGGCTGGGCAGCCGTCGCGCTCGCCACCCTGTGGATCGTCCTCAGCTTCGCCGGCCAGGCATCCGAGGCAGCTCGTGCTGCCGATCGAGCGGTCCAGGAACAGGCGACGAACGAGGCGTTGGCAGCCCACGTCGCGGCACTCCGCGACGAGCTGAACCTGGTCCAGACGCAGAACTGGATCCTCCAGCAGGCACGCGCCTACGGGCTTGGCTCGAAGTCCGAGCGGCCGTTCGAGATCGCAGCCGACGCCCCGTCGATCGCACCGGATGCGCCGGGGTCACCCGCCCGTCGGCTTGGCTCGGTCGTCGCGCAGCCGTCGCCGCTGGACTCGTGGCTGGAGGCCCTCTTCGGGCCCGGCAGCTGAGTGCCGGGCGGTCGTGCGTCCTGCCCCGGCGGGTGGAGCCGCGAAGCGGCTGTGCTAGATTCGTGGGGCGTGGCTGGGTAGCTCAGTTGGCAGAGCAAGCGGCTCATAATCGCTAGGTCACAGGTTCGAGTCCTGTCCCAGCTACCACTGGATCGCGATACCCCGGGCCGGCCCACGTGGCCGGCTCTCTCGATTCCGGGCCGGGCCGGGGCCGGGCGCATCCCTCGAGCGCCCCGCGGAGCGCCGAGGACGCCGACGGAGGGTTGGGAAGGTGGGCGGCTATACTCCAGACCTGACGTCGGCGGAGCGCCGCCGGCGCGACTGACCCGGAGGCCAGGTTGAACGGCAAGTTCTTCCGCAACGGCATCGTGATGCTCGTCCTCGTGGTGGGCACGGTGGCGCTGCTCTACACGTTCCTCGTATCGCCCACCAGCAGCACGTCGAAGCCCTATTCCGCGTACCTCGCCGACGTTCGGTCCGGGGCCGTGACGCAGGTCACCCAGCAGGACCTGACCCTGACGGTGACAACCGTGGGCAATCCCACGTCCAAGTACACGACCACCGTGCCGGGGATCGGCGTCCAGAGCGCGTTCCAGGACACGCTCGACGCGGCGAGGGCCGGCGGCCAGGACCCGAACAAGATCGTGTTCACGGCGATGCCGGCGTCGGACGCCGGGCAGTGGGTCAACCTCCTGGTGGGGGCGCTGTTGCCCGTCCTGCTGATCGGCGGCTTCCTCTTCTTCATGATGCGGCAGGCCCAGGGCACGAACAACCAGGCGCTCTCGTTCGGCAAGAGCCGGGCCCGGATGTTCCTGGGCAACAAGACCGTCGTCACGTTCGCCGACGTCGCGGGCGTCGATGAGGCGAAGACGGAGCTCCAGGAGGTCGTGGAGTTCCTGAAGTACCCCGAGAAGTTCAACTCGCTCGGCGCCCGGATCCCGCGCGGCGTGCTCCTGGTGGGCCCGCCGGGAACCGGCAAGACCCTGA